>CAJAVP010000069.1 GCA_903945375.1 uncultured Methylococcaceae bacterium
CTAGGAGGCTGTCCGAAAATGGTATAATTACCGCATGACTTTTGGCATACAATCAATGAACATTCCTTTCAAAAAATCCCCCATTGAAATTGATCAAGCTTTGTTGTCTCCCAGCAATATTTTTGATTTGCTTCCAGACAGTCACGAGTGTTTTGTTTACCGCGACCTTTTTGATCAACTTAACACCTCCACTATCGAGGGTCTTTACAGTGATAAAGGCCAGCACGCTTACCATCCAAAGCTGATTGTCTCGATTCTTATCTATTCTTACAGTCGTGGTGTATTCAGCTCCCGCGAGATAGAGAGGCGCTGTCATGAAGACATCTCTTTCATGTACATCGCCCAGATGGGCTGCCCTAACTTTCGGGTGCTAAGCGACTTTCGCAAAGACCATCCCGAGTTTTTCCATGAGTGCTTTAAACAAACCGTTAAGCTTGCCATGGAACTCAAGCTGGCCTCACTGGGGCATATCAGCCTGGACGGCTCTAAATTCAAGGCCAGCAGTTCCAAGCACAAGGCGATGAGTTACAAGCGCCTAAAGGAAAAAGAACAGCAACTGACCGGCGAGATTGAAGCTTTGGTGGCACAAGCCAAACGCTGTGATAAAGAAGAAGACCAGGCCTACCAAGATAAAACCGGTTACGAGATTCCAGAAGACCTAAAATACAAACAAGAACGGCTAGACAAGATAAAAAGGGCTAAAAAAGCCCTTGAGCAGCGCGAAGCCTTGGTTAATCCGGGCAAAGAAATTGACGATAAAAAACAAATCAGCTTTGCCGATACCGATGCCCGTATCATGGGCAAGAAGGGCGATTTTGACTATCGCTACAATGCCCAAATCAGCGTTGATGCAGACCTGCAAATCATCGTTGGCCAGCACCTTAGCTTCAATGCCAATGACAAGCAAGAAATCCTACCGGCCCTGGAAGCGCTGCAGGCAACCACCGGCAGGCTACCCGAAAAAATGACCATGGATAATGGCTATATGTCGGGTGACAATTTACAGGCGCTGGAAGGCGGCGTTGATGCTTATATCGCTACCGATAAAGGTGAAAAGCAACATCTGAGTCCCTTGGACGAATCTGACCGTCAGTTGACCAAAGCCGATTTTACCTACCACGAAGAAACCAATACCTTCACTTGTCCAGGAGACCAGACTTTAAATCTTGTGAGCCAAAGCAAAGATGGCGATCGGGTTTATCAAGGCAATGCGGAGGTCTGTGCAAACTGCCCTTATCAGCCCCGGTGTTGTCATTCTAAAAAAGGCGAAGCGCGTACCATTAGTACCGATGACAAAGAACCGTTAAGACAACAGATGAATGCTAAGATGTCAAAGCCGGAGTCAAAAGCTATTTACAGCAGACGCAAAACGATTGTCGAACCCGTCTTTGGGCAGCTCAAGAATAGCGGATTTCGTGGTTTTAGTGTTCGAGGCAAAGAAAAAGTCGCTGGTGAGTTTTCGCTGGTGTGTGCCTCGCATAATTTTAAAAAGATCGCTAAAGCTATTTTTACGGGATTAATCCGTCCAGAATTTGGGCAACGGGTAATAAGTGCCGCAATATAGGAAAAAAACAAGCTATATTGCCGAAATTATCGTGCGTTAAGAAAAAATACTGCGAATAATAAAAAATTAGCTTCGTAAAACGGACGTGGGTTAGCTATTTTCGGACAGACTCCTAGGCTTTCTCGCAGACTGACTTGATATTGAATTTTGGCGGTTGCGGTCTGAAGTGCGGCAATTCCAAAGGCGAGATCTGCAGCAATTTCTTGCAACAGCTGGCGTTCAGGTGAAGACCAAACATCAATTTTTGGACTGTAGAGTGTTAAGCAGGCCATCAATTCGTTAGGCAGTTGGAACGGTACGGCAATGACAGATTGATAGCCACGCTTTAAAGCTTCATCACGCCAAGGTGTCATTATTGGGTCGATAGCAATATTATCGACGAACTGAGCTTGGCGTGATCGTATTGCACGAGCAGTAGGGTTATTCCCCAGCTCGCTTTCTGCCCAAGTTATTTTGAATAACTCTAAAAATCCCTCATCTTGCCCGAAGAATGAAAGTGTTTTAACCATTTTGTCGTGCCCGTCTTCAGCCAGGCCAACCCATGCCATGCGATAACCACCTGTCTCAACCGCGATGCGGCAAAACTCCGCAAGCAGGATGTGCTCTGTCTCTGCTCTAAGTAGCGCGACATTACTTTCACTGAGCATTTTGAGCGCACGAGTGGTTGCCCTTAACGCGATCTCTGCAATATGCCGCTTGGTGTTGTCTCGTATATTGCATTGAATGACTTGAATGCCTTCACAGTCATAAGCATTGCTTACAAATTCGACAGAAAAGCGCGTTCCATTTTTCGCGACAAGCGGTAGGTCGTCATAACGAATAAAACGTTTGGTTTGTAATTCTATGAATGCATCTTTACTCAGTGCTGTGTCTTTGAATGCGCCGATTTCCCAAATCTTTTTCCCCAAAAATTCTGCGTGTGAGTAACCCAACATATCGATCAAAAAAGGATTGACGTCCTCAATCTGCGCGGTCTCCGCATTCAAAAGCAGAATTCCGTCCTGAGCTGTTTCAAACAAACGGCGATAACGGGTTTCTGAAACTCGAATGGCTCTGTCTATAGCGGACAACAAAGCCGTATGATCCTCAAAAGCTTGGGGGGTGTTTGTGTCAGTTTTTGGAATTTTTTTGAGGAGGGCACGATTCAGTCCTTCTGATGAGGTGGATTAACTCTATTATTACTATAACTCGATATATTTCGCTTGTTCCTAAGCTCCGCTTGGGAATGTGGCGAGGGAAGCTTTCGCTTCCCGCTCATCTGTTGAGCAAAGACACGAAGTCGGAGCTTGAGAGCGAGTGCATAGAGCGTTTTACGATAACAAACCGCGCTATACCACAAAGGTATGCCAGAATGACGACTTAATCGTAGTTATTTTAGGAGGGGCTAGCGCATCCAAAAGCCACGGATGGAAAGAGGCTAAGTACATCCCTGTACTCTGGATTGTAGTCATCCATGCCGAGATGACGTTGTTGTTCTTCGTCTTTACCTAGATTGTCCCGTATTAAGGGGTAGCCTATTTGCACAATCCCTGAAGCTATCGGATTCCGTGTTTACTGTGATTGCCATAATGAGAATTGCTGCTTACTTCACGTGTGCACCATAATGGGATTCAATATAACGCTGAACAATGACTTGAAATTCTTCAGCTATTTTATCGCCTTTCAAGGTGACTGTTTTCTCACCATCTTCATAAACAGGCGCAACAGGTGTTTCACCGGTACCTGGCAAGCTGATGCCAATATTGGCATTTTTACTTTCACCTGGACCGTTTACCACACACCCCATAACGGCGACTTCCATACTTTCAACGCCAGGATATTGGGTGCGCCAAATAGGCATTTGATCACGCAAATAGCTTTGGATGTCCATTGCCAGCTTTTGGAAATAGTCGCTGGTGGTGCGTCCACAACCTGGACAAGAAATCACCATTGGCGTAAAGGAACGAAATCCCATTGTTTGCAAAATTTCCTGACCAACAATCACTTCTTGCGTTCGAGATGCGCCAGGCTCTGGCGTTAAAGAAATACGAATCGTATCGCCAATGCCTTGCTGCATCAAGACAGACAATGCGGCTGAAGAGGACACAATTCCTTTAGAACCCATGCCTGCTTCGGTGAGTCCTAGATGCAACGCATAATCACAGCGTTGCGACAAATCTTCATAAATAGAAATCAACTCTTGAACATTGCTGATTTTGCAAGAAAGAATAATTTTATCTTTGCCCAAGCCTAATTCTTCAGCTTTAGCGGCACTTTCCAATGCTGACAGAACAATCGCTTGGCGCGTAATCGCGGCTAAAGGTTCAGGATTTTGTAATAAGCGATTTTCATCTAATAAACGTGTCAAAACCGCTTGATCCAGACTTCCCCCGTTGACACCAATCCGTACCGGCTTGTTGTATTGGCAGGCAAACTCTATCATTTGTTGAAATTGTGGATCACGGCTCTTGCCGCGCCCAACATTACCTGGATTAATGCGATATTTATCCAGAGCCGCCGCACAATCAGGATATTTCTCAAGCAACTTATGCCCGTTAAAATGAAAATCCCCGATAATCGGTACAGTCTGAGATTTTTGTAAGAGCTGGTTTTTTATTTCAGCAACAGCGCTAGCGGCTTCTTCGCTGTTGACCGTAATGCGAACCAGCTCAGAGCCAGCCGCCGCTAGTTCGATGATTTGTTTGACGGTTGCTGCAACATCGGCGGTGTCGGTATTGGTCATGGATTGAACCACGATTGGTGCACCGCCCCCAACTTTAACATCCCCTACTAAGACTTGATGGGTGATTTTTCTAAGGCTAATAGACATATACAGAATCTTTTAAAAAGGTTGTAGTTACGTGCTAATTATACGCTATCCTTCTGCAATGACACGATAATTGACGCTAACCAGCAATACTCATTATGATATTCAAGGTAAATGAGGCGCTCTGCCTGCAAGCTGAGCTTGCCCTCCACACGTCATAGCCTATTCACGCTGTCCCGTGCTATGTGGGTAACCAGAATTAAAAACGTGAACATTGAATATCAGAGCATTATGTCAATGCGAAGCGCCAACAAAAATTCTGCATTAAATACAAATAATCCTGTAAAATTTCCGCTTATATTATTATCCTGTTCAATATTATTTACCCACTCATATTTGAAATGGAATTTGCTTCAAATGAAAACCCATTTTTAATCTCACATTAAATGAAAAAAATTATCCCAACAAAAAAAGCATTAAACCCAGATGAGCTCGCACAACTCGCTTTGTCTCAATTTAACGCTGGCTTGTATAAAGAAGCGAGTGATCACTATAAAAATCTATTAAAAATAGAGAATAAAGCGCTCTGGCGAACACTGTTGGGATTGTGCTATTTGAATAGAGCGCGAGAGATGGGGGCTAGAGAGATGGTTAAAGAAGCCATTATCATGTGGGATAATTATGCAGAACAATCTGCCCCCCCGTTGCAAAGTTTCGATCACTATTTGGTTTGGCTATTAGTCTCTAAAAACTCAGCCAAATTAAAAGCCAATCTTAGCAAATTATCTGCGACCGACTTGGATGAGAGCTACCCAGAACTTGCTGGTGTCTTGGGTTTTTTAATTATCACCTCTCAACCCCACTTAGAATCTCTACTACCACAAGATGCCGTGTTTCATGTGCATTTACAGATTGTCCGTGATGCTTTACAGGCTTTTCGTGATAACGATGTCGATAAACTTGAAGCCGCATTAAAAGAACTGCCATTTCGTTCAGCTTTTCGAGATTTTCGCAGCCTAATGAAGGCCGTTTTGTTGAGCTCAAGCGACACTAGTCAAGCGCAAGAATCTTTGCTTAAAATCTCTGATAATTCGCCTTATCAAGCTGTTGCACAGGCTATTTTAACGTATTTGAGTGATGGCAAAGTCTTTGTCGAGCGAATTATTCAACACAATGCCTCGCAGCGTAAAACCTTGATCCAAGCCAAAGGCTTAAGTAAAAAGCATCTTGACTTGCTCGAACTGGTCAGCAAGCAAAAAAACCTAAACGCAAAACTTACCTTCAATTTGGCGATTCAATACCAAGCTCTCTTTGAAAAGGATCAAGTAAAACAATTTTGTCATGATTTATTGCCCACTTATAACCTGGGGCTCAAAGATTATATCAGGCATTTTGGTGAGAGTAGTCAATCCGATAAATATCGATTAACGGCATTACAAGCGGAGCGTGAACGTAATTTTGATGAAGCTTATTTTTGTTGGGAACGCTACATCAATCACTTAAAAAACAATGTGCCAGATAATGCCTACAAAATTGCGTTGATTCAACGTCATTTAGCAAAGCACGTGTCGCCTAAAGAAGCCCTTGAGTTTTGGATAGAAAGCCTTACTCATGATCCGGAGGATCGTGAGAGTTATTTTAGAATATTAACGCATTATGAAACGAAAAAAAACAAAGAAGGTCAGGCGCAATACAAGTATTGGCTGGAAAAAAGCCTGAGTCAATTTCCACAAAATGTCGAGTTTCTCGCATTAGCCGTTAAACTGGCAATGTGTACTAAGGCATATAAAAAAGCGGCGAAATATGCAAAATCCTTGTTAATCTACGATCCTGTCAATACGATAGCCAAACAATCTCTGTTTGAATGCCATTTAGCGCATGCGCGTCGCTTGTTAAATACGAAAAAATTTCATTTGGTTGCACAAGAAATACAGGCGGCTGAACAAATCAGCTTACCCAAGCGATTGCAAACACAAACGCAATTATTGCGAGGCTTTTATCAATATTTATCAGGAGATAAAGAACAAGGATTGCTCACTATAAGGCAAGCGCTGAATACGGATACAAGCTATACACATTTTCAGGTGATAGTAGAGAGCCTATTATTAAACCTACCCGCCACTCCTTTTTTAAAAGGCTTACCTGCACTTAAAGGAGCGCGGTTGTCGGCGTCCACTATGAATCAGCTGCTGATAATGATTAAAACCTATCAAGATCAGCAAGTTAGCAATACCATATTGAATACAGCTCTAGATAAAATAAAAACTGTATTGAGAACCTCCGTACAAAAACAGAATTTTAGTGAGGAGCTAACGCTGTCCTTGTGTCAAACATTAGAATCTGTTGGAAATTTTGTATTGTTAAGCTACGTGGCAAAATTGGCACACGCAAAGTGGGAAAAACCAATCTGGGTTTATTATCAAATCTATGCTAATGCCGATGGTGATGTTCACAAACTTGGAAACATGGCGGTCTATCAATTAGAAGATAGCGCTTATGAGGCACATCAGCAAAACGATCATCGAACTGAAATGCTGATTAATCGTTTAATCGATCGCTATCATAAATCGATGCACAGTTTTCCATTCAATAATTTCAATTTTCCGTTCGCCCAATATGAGGATGAGGATGAGGATGAAGATGAAGGCGATATGTTGAAGAATTTATTCAATCATTTACCGGATGCGGTAATGAATAAAATTAGTTGCAAGATAGAATTGATAGAGCAGACCAACAAATCAGAGAACATTGTATTGGAAGTTGCCAAAGCTATACCTCAAAATATTCCTCTACCAAAGAAAATGTCTATGATGATTAATTCAGATTTCATCACCGCTTTCCTAATATTAAAGGCAGCTAAAGAATTAAATATAGCGATTGGCGTTACGCTTGCTGACGTAATCAAGTATTTTGAAACGGAAACAAAATTGCCACAATCCCCTTTTTAGTCAACACGCAGATGAAAACACCCTATCAAGAATTAAACGTTACCGAACAGGCAACAGATTCTGAAATTAAGCAAGCCTATTTGCAAAAAGTCAGAGAAAATCCACCTGATCGCGATCAGCAACGCTTTCAACAAATACAAACGGCTTATCAAGCTATCAAAGATGCTAAAAGTCGTACGTCTTATGAATTATTTAATTTTTCTGAGCCCGATTTTATCGAGTTGCTCGGGACGGTTTGTCAATGTGATATGCCGCCTCCCGTTTTGTCTGCCAATGATTTTATGAGCTTACTAGGGGGTAGTATTGAAGATAAAATGTTACTAAACATCTTTCCTAAAAATCGAACATGATCAGCGAAAGCCAAAAAGAAAATTTGCTCCAAGAAATTGGGGCGTATCTTGACGAATTTGAATTAACGTCGTATTCAGCACATGAAAAACCTGATTTAGCAAGCGTATTTACTGAGCTGGCTAGTCTGAAAAGTGAAGTAAAAATCGAAGCACGGCAATTTAAAACAGCTCTTGACACCTTGAATGATGCGCTGAATTACGTTGAAAAGACTAATCAAGTATTAACAATCGAGCTTGACGCTTATGCCATGCGTTTGCAACAGCAGCGGCTAGAAATTTTACGTCCAATGCTATTAGAAATGGTTGATCTTTATGATCGATTTAGTACGGGGCTTGATGTGTTGCATCATTATCGTCCCGTATCATCCTTGTTTAAAAAATCTCGAAAACAGGATGTGCGCTTTATCACAAGCTTTCGACAAGGCCAAGAGCTGAGTTTGAAACGTTTTGAGCAAGTTTTGCAAAAACAGCGGGTATATCCCATCAGGTGTTTAGGTAAAATGCTCGATCCACACACCATGAATGCGGTTGAAATTGACCGTGACCCAAAAATTGATAACGGCATCGTATTAGAAGAGCTTCGTAAAGGTTTTTTATTTGAAGACCAAGTTCTACGTATTGCTGAAGTCAAAGTTAATAAACTTTAATTTAATTTATCCCATCATGAATGAAATTATCATTGGTATCGACTTAGGTACTACCAACTCTGAAGTGGCCATTGTAGAAAATGGTCAAAGTCACATCATTACTTTTGAAAACAAAAAAATTCTGCCATCTGTCGTGGGGATTGATGATGAAGGTCATGTTTTGGTTGGCGAAACTGCGCGTAACCAGTACTTGGTCTATCCCGATCGCACGGTGAAATCCATTAAACGCTTAATGGGACAAGATACCCATGTTGTTATGGCAGATAAAACCTATCAACCACAAGAAATATCAGCCATTATCTTAAAACGCTTGAAAACTATCGCTGAAGACTATGTGGGGCAACCGCTTGATAAAGCGGTGATTACGGTTCCTGCTTATTTTTCCGATGCTCAACGACAAGCGACTCGTGAAGCGGGAGAAATAGCTGGCTTGAATGTCGTTAGAATGATTAACGAACCGACAGCCGCTGCCTTGTGCTACGGTGCGGCACAGAGCGAAGCAAAACGCATGTTGGTTTATGATTTAGGCGGTGGTACGTTTGATGTGTCGATTGTCAATATTGATGCAGGTGTTGTTGAGGTACTGTCTAGCCACGGCGACAATCACTTGGGCGGTGATGATTTTGACCAACAAATTATCAACTATTTGTCGGATCATTTATTAGATCAGTACGGTGTTAATGTGGACTTACACAGTAAGGCGTTGGCACGCATCACTCGTGCAGCGGAAAATGCCAAACTGCGACTATCCGATGAACCGTTTGTACAAATTGATGAAGAATATTTGTTGGAATATGAGGGCAACCCCATTCATTTGTCTATCGAATTGTCACGCGTAGATTATGAGGAAATGATCCAGGACTACATCAACGCTACCTTAGATGCCGTGCATATAGCCTTAAAAGGTGCAAAGCTAATCGCATCAGATATTGATGAGATTATTTTAGTGGGCGGCTCAACACGAACTCCTATTATCCGTGAACGTCTTTTTGATGAATTTGGTTTTGAACCCCATAGCGAGATTAATCCAGACCTGTGTGTTGCAATGGGCGCGGCAATTCAAGCCGCGATGATTAATGGTCAAAATATCGATACAGTGTTGGTTGATGTCACGCCTTATACCTACGGCACGAGCGCGTTAGGTGAGTTGTACGGACAAAATTACCCTTACATGTATGTGCCTATTATCCACAAAAACAGCGTATTACCCAGCCGCAAAACAGAAGCATTTTACACGGTTCATGACGGTCAAGAATCGGTTAATGTTTCGATTTATCAAGGTGAAGATCCTGATGCACTAGCTAACGTACAAATAGGCGAGTTTAACATTGAAGGGCTTCGTGATGTACCAGCTGGTAATGTTATTACAATGACATTAGATTTGGATTTAAACGGTATTTTGCACGTTTCTGCTCGAGAAAAAGCGAGTGGAAAAGAAAAATCTATTGTGATTAACAACGCTATCTCTCGCTTTGATAACGAGGCATTATCTAATGCTAAGCAACGTGTTCAGCATCTGTTTGGTCAAAATGATGGTAGTCGTGCATGGGATAGTGATCATGAAAACTCTGCTCAGAATGAAAAACCTTCAGTGAGTGCTGCCCGTCAACTGATTAGCAAGGCGGAGAATTTATTAGACACCGTTTCAAATGAAGACAAAGAAGATTTAATCAACTTAATTGAAACCATCAATAATTGTATCGATGCGGATGATGACAGTGGACTGACAACCGCGACAGAGCAATTGACAGATGTCATTTACTATCTGGAGTCTTGATGGAGCGTTGTCCATCCTGTAAATCACGGCTTAAAGCGGAGAGCATTGACTGTTCGCGTTGTGGGGCTGAATTACAATGGGTTATCCTTTGCGAAATGATCGCCAAACAACAACTTAATGAAGCGATTTATTCATTAGTTCAACAACAGCCGCAGCAAGCTGCGGCTGCCTTGGCACAATCATTAAGCTATCAAAAAACGCCTATGGCATTACTCCTACGCGATTTTTTGCATCATAAATATGGGCGTTTTGGTTAACGTGAAATCTGGCAGATAGGCGATTGTTAGGCTATCTGTCATTCTTGACCCATTGTCATCGCATTAGATTTTTCCTCAATACTTTGAAATACAGATTCCTTACCCGACAGAAATTGAGGCTATCAACTTAACGCAGGACACTCAAACAAAACTAACCGTTCGACAAGGCTCTCCTGAGCCTAGCCGAAGCGCTTACCACGAACGACTTAACCTTTAGCTGTGCTCCGCTTTTATATTAGTAACCGATATTTGTAAAAAATTGTTCATTTGTTCTTGTCTGAATGATGCAATATGATAGATGTCAACAGAGTTGTTTTTAGACTACTTCTAAATGGGTATCCGATGTCGTTTTTGCTTGATGAACTAACTAAAACCCTTGACGGTGAAGCACTCATACCGTTTTTTCAACCCATTTTTTCTTTGCTTAATCGTGATTTTGTGGCGTACGAGGTATTCACCTATGGGCTATCAAATAGTCCCTTACATAATCCGTTGGTACTTTTCAATACTGCTGAACGTTATAACTTGAGTGCAAAACTTGAGCATATCAGCCAGAAGATTTGCTTTGAGCGTTTTGCCGCATTGCATGTCAAAAAAAAGCTGTTTATCAATGTCAATGCCTCACTCACTAGCGAAGCCAGTTTTAAAAACAGTCAGTTACTTAGGTTATTAAACGACAATGGCATTAATCCTCAGGCGGTGGTGATTGAATTGACCGAGCTTAGGTCTTACGTCAAACTCGACGTATTGCAAAACGCCGTCAATTTTTACCACGGACTGGGTTTTGAAGTAGCGTTGGACGATCTTGGTGCAGGCTATTCGGGTTTGAGGCGTTGGACTAAGTTACTTCCTGATTACGTCAAACTAGACAAACATTTTATTCGGGGCATTGACCATGATAGCGTTAAGCAAAGTTTTGTACGCGATATTCAAGCAATGGCAAGTTCGCTTCATTTTAAGTTGATTGTCGAAGGTGTAGAAACGGAAGGAGAATTTAATACCATTGAGCAGCTAGGGGTGACACTGGCACAAGGTTATTTTTTCGCTAAACCCAGCCAGAATCCCTTAGAAGAATCGGATAAGGTGTTTTCGAATAGCCAGCCGGTCAAATCCCATCCCAAAAAATACTTAGCCAATGTTACAACCGCCGCGCAAATTGCTAAATTTATTCAGCCTATTTCTGCAAAGACGCCTGTATTTGAGGTACTGGAAATTTTTCAGCATCATCAGTTGACCATGTTGCCGCTGGTAGATAATAAGATTGCCACTGGCATTATTTACCAAGATCGTTTTTTATCTAAGTTGTTTTCCAGTCGTTACGGCCTAGAGTTATATGGCAAAAAAACCATTCGTAGCTTTGTCACAAAAACACCGCAGAGCATTGATCAAGATACCCCGCTCGAAACAGTTAGTCAGAAATTAACGGCAAATACGGATCATGAATCGGCATTTATTGTTACGCAAAATGGTGAATATGTAGGGATTGCGACATTGCTCGATTTACTCGAAGAAATCACCCATTTACAAATCAAAAATGCTAAACATGCCAATCCATTAACCTTGTTGCCGGGCAGCGTGCCCGTCAACGAGCAGATCAACCAATTGCTAGAGCAACATATCCCTTTTGCAATCGCCTACTTTGACTTAGATAATTTTAAGCCGTTTAATGATGTCTATGGCTACAGTGCGGGGGACACTATCATTAAGGTCGTTGCGGAAACATTGACATCGCATGTTTCCGAGCAAGAAGGTATCGTGGGACATATCGGTGGTGATGATTTTATTGTCGTTCTGATTTGCGAAGACTGGAGGCAACGATGCCAAGCGATATTAGATGATTTTGCTGCACAAGTGCCAGGTTATTACAAGCCTGAAGATGTGAGTGCAGGAGGGATTTATAGCGAAAATAGACAGGGAGGAAAGTGCTTCTTTTCATTAGTCAGTCTTTCAGCCGGCGTTGTTGCTCCAGATGCAACTTGCGGTTGCCGCTCGCATGTTGATATTGCGGATTTGGCCAGTGGTGCTAAAAAGCAGGCAAAAGCACTCGAGGGTAATAGCTTGTTTGTCAACCAACGTAAAGTCCAACATGATCATTCCGTTTAATTCATACACTCAAGGTGTACTTTAGGATGTTTGTATGGTTTTTTTTAAAGTGAGTACCAACCTTGTTTTTGATGCCGCGCAAGCGCAACAAATCAACTATTCACTGTCTGAATTCATTGCACAGCAAACTAATCAGCCAGCGTCATTTGTAATGGTAGAATTAGCCGATGCAAAGCATATAATGTTTGCCGGCAACAATGCCCCGACCGCTTATGTAGAATGTAAAAGCATTGGCATGAATGCAAGCCAAGCTAACATCATGAGTGCGGCTATTTGCAAGACCTTACACACATTAATGGCCATTTCAGTTGATCGCATTTATATCGAATTTAGCCACCAACCTGCTGAATTATGGGGCTGGAATCGTGTTACGTTTGAATAACTGTAAGTGTTCAGCTCTGCCCTACTTCGGCGCGAGTATGAAATAAAGTGAACAACTGTGTGCGGCTGGAGTGCTTTTTTTTCGCCTAAAACGCCTACTGTTGATGCTTGCCTAAGTTATCCATGCTCATTCCTTAGTTAAAAGAGATCGCGAATCCCGGCTGGAATGACAACTTGATGGCAGTAATTTTTAGGAGAGGTCTAAATAATTACAAACTAAGAAATAACTTGATGGATAATGAGCAAAAATGAAATCCTTTAAAATTTTACTGCTATCGCTGCTATTGCTGCTAAACTTTGCCCTCGCCGCGTGCGGGCAACCCGGCCCTTTATATTTGCCTGATAAGGCATCACCCACCCACTGAATCGACTCATTCGTAGATATGGATTATTTTAATTACACTAATAACGCGTTGTTTGCGGAAGATGTTGCTATCGCAGACATCGTTAGCCAGCACGGTACACCGAGTTACATCTATTCACGGGCAACGATAGAGCGGCATTGGCGGGCTTTTGATCAAGCGTTTGACGCGCACCCGCACTTAATTTGCTATGCGGTGAAAGCCAATTCCAGTCTTGCCATTTTAAATATCTTGGCAAAGCTAGGCTCAGGTTTTGATATTGTCTCGCAAGGTGAGCTAGAGCGTGTTTTGGCGGCCGGTGGGGATGCTCAAAAAATTGTTTTTTCAGGGGTTGGCAAACGGGAAGATGAAATTGTAGCGGCATTGAAAGCCGGTATTCGTTGCTTTAATATTGAAGTCAATGAGGAATTAGATCGTTTAAACCGTTTAGCAGGGCAACTGGGCGTAATTGCGCCCGTGTCTTTTCGAGTTAATCCGGATGTTGATGCGAATACCCACCCTTATATTTCTACGGGCTTAAAAGAAAATAAATTTGGTATTGATATTACTCACGCCTTAGCTGAATATCGCCGAGCCGCCGCGCTGCCAAATATCAAAATCATGGGTATTGACTGCCACATTGGTTCGCAACTGATCGAAACACGCCCCTTCTTAGATGCCTTAGACAAAATTTTAGATTTACTTAACACCTTACAAAACGATGGCATTGTCATTCATCATTTGGATTTAGGTGGGGGCTTAGGTATTTGTTACAAAGACGAGCAACCACCTGAGCCTGCTGAGTATATTCACAAGGTTTTGGCAAAAATCAAACCATTAGGTTTGGAAATTTTGCTGGAGCCCGGACGCGCTATTGTCGGTAATGCCGGTATTTTAGTGACGCGTGTGGAGTATTTAAAAACCACAAGTGCTAAGAATTTTGCCATTGTCGATGCGGCAATGAATGATTTGTTGCGCCCGTCTTTATATAAGGCGTGGCAAGCTATTGTGCCGGTTAACTTAGATAGCCCATTCGAGTCTATACCCTGGGATATTGTCGGGCCGGTTTGTGAAACAGGGGATTTCTTGGGCAAAGATCGCTTATTAGCATTGTCGGCGGGTGACTTACTCGCTATTCGTTCTTCAGGAGCGTATGGCTTTAGTATGAGCTCCAATTATAATAGTCGCCCGCGTGCCGCCGAATTAATGGTGGATGGCGACAAGGTCTATGTCATCAGGGAGCGTGAAACGTTGTCCCAGCTTTGGGCGGGTGAACAAGTGCTGCCGTCATCGTAGCATCGCAAGCTCTGTTGGTGAATTTTGGCGAAAAGCGTATTTCGTCATATAGCGGTCAAAGAGACCCTTTATAATTTGGCGTTAACATAAAGCGACGTCAATAATGGATAATATAATCGAACAATAACACAAGCTTAGGCTGGCAGGACATCCCCAACAGCCTGTTGTGACTCAATTAGCAGTTTTTTTTGGAATAACGCCATGACTGTTGATTTAATTTACTTGCGATCAATTTAGAACGATGGGCGTGTGATTAAATCAACAGTGCTGGCAAATACCCACCCCTTTATATAAGGAAAAGCCATGCAAGTCTTTATAGAAAATCTGGCAGCAAACCATAATTATCAGTCGACGCGTCTTATGCTGATATTAAGGGCAATACAAGCGCGTTATTACTGTATTCCTGAAGCAGCAATTGAGCAGCTATCAGGTTTACTCAATATCCCTAGTACTCAAATCAAAGGGGTTGTTGAATTTTACAGTTTTTTTCATCTTAATCCGCGCGGGCAATATGACGTACTGATTAGTGATTCCATCACCGATGCTATGCTGGGTAAAGCGCAGATCATGGAGCAATTAGTCGATAAGCTCCAAGTGGCAGTAGGTGACGTTCGTGCGGACGGCGTGGTTAGCTTAGATAACGCCTCATGTACCGGATTATGCGATCAAGGGCCGGCTGGATTGATCAATGGCATGGCGATAGCGCATTTGGATGACGCGCGAATTGCTCAAATTGCGGACTTGATTAACCAACAAAAACCGCTGGCAGACTGGCCGGTTGAGTTATTTCATGTCGATGACAATCTCATTAAGTCAGACATGTTGCTTAATCAAGCGATAATACCGGGTGCGGCACTCGAGGCGACATTTAAACGCGGCATCAAATCGACATTGGCTGAGATAGATAGTTCTGGCTTACGGGGTCGTGGAGGCGCAGGCTTTAAAACGGCGATGAAATGGCAGTTTTGCTCTGAAGAAGCCGAAACCGTTCGCTATGTTGTTTGTAATGCGGATGAGGGAGAGCCGGGCACGTTCAAAGATCGTGTCTTATTAAACAGTTATACCCATCATGTTGTTGAAGGCATGACCATTTGTGCAGCTGTCATCGGTGCTAGCCAAGGCTTCTTATATTTACGTGGCGAATACTTGTTCTTGTATGACAAATTGCTGGCCATCTTAGAAGAGCGGCGTCAATCAGGGTTATTAGGCAATAATATACAAGGTCAAGGACTCAACTTTGATATCGAAATTTGCCTAGGCGCAGGGGCGTATATTTGCGGCGAAGAATCGGCATTGATTGAATCCTTGGAAGGCAAAATGGGCGTTCCAAGAAACCGCCCGCCGTATCCTGTTTCTCAGGGCTATCTAAATAAACCCACCGTAGTCAATAACGTTGAAACCTTTTTAGCTGCATCTTGTATCGCGCTCAATGGGGGGCGGTGGTTTGCTGACATCGGTACAGAAAAATCCAACGGAACTAAAATCTTAAGTATCAGTGGCGATTGCCAACAACCTGGCATTTATGAATACCCATTTGGGACGACTATCCAAACCATTTTAAATGACTGTGGTGCAAGCGATGTGCTGGGTGTTCAAATTGGCGGGCCTTCTGGCACATTCATTTCCAATCAGGAATTTGAGCGTAAACTGGCGTTTGAAGACTTAGCAACCGGCGGCTCGTTTATCATCTTTAACAATAGCCGTAACATTCTCGACATAGTTAATAATTTCACTCATTTCTTCGCTCATGAGAGCTGTGGTTTTTGTAGCCCTTGCCGCGTTGGCACATCACTACTCAAAAAACAATTAGATAAAATTATTGAAGGACATGGTTCGGCTGGCGATGTGGTGGCTTTGGAAGAATTGTGTCGATTGGTTAAAAGTTATAGTCATTGTGGCTTAGGGCAAACTGCCGCCAATCCAATCATCACAACCTTAGATCGCTATCCCGAGTTGTATCAAAGTCAACTGAAAAAAATCAGCTACGAACCCGGGTTTGATTTAGATGGGGCTTTAGAAACCGCAAGACGCATGGCAAAACGCAACGATGCCGCTGCACATTTGACACAAACAGGAGAAGAGCATGAGTAAGACCCTCACGATTGACGGTAAAATCATCCCCTTTGAGGATGGTCAAACCATTATGGAAGCGGCAACCGCAGCCGATGTCTATATTCCGCATCTTTGCCATCACCCTGAATTTACACCGCATGGCAGCTGCAAATTATGTACGGTTAAAGTTAATGGTCGCAATTGTTCCGCCTGCACGTTTCCGGCGACTGAAGGACAAGATGTTTTAAACAATACCAAAGAATTAAATGATGATCGGCAAAAAATCACCCAAATGCTGTTTGTTGAAGGTAATCATTTTTGCCCATCTTGTGAAAAAACCGGTAACTGCCAATTACAAGCCGTTGCTTATCATCTCAATATGCTGGATAGTCACTTCCCGCTGTTTTATCCAAAACGAGAAATGGATGCCTCACATCCTGATGTTATGATTGACCATAATCGCTGCATCTTCTGTACACTTTGTGTCAGAGCCAGCCAACAATACGATGGCAAAGATGTTTTTGCGATCAGCGGTCGTGGCATTAACAAACATCTAATTATTAATTCACCTAATGGTCAGTTAAACGAGTCCGATTTGGAGGTTAACGATAAAGCCGCTCATATTTGTCCGACCGGCGCTATATTAATCAAACGTACAGGTTACCAAATCCCAATCGGTCAGCGCACGTATGACCATCACCAAATAGACGAAATCAGTCTGGCAATGGAGCATCCTCATCATGGCGAATAAAATCAGAGTTGCAACGACCTCATTAGCGGGTTGTTTTGGCTGTCACATGTCGTTTTTAGATATTGATGAACGTATGCTGCAATTGGCAGAAGCGGTTGAATTTGATCGCTCACCGATTACCGATATCGAGCATTGTACAAATTGCGATATTGGTTTAATTGAAGGTGGCGTTTGTAATTCAGAAAATGTACATGTACTACGAGAATTCCGTAAAAATTGCAAAATTTTGGTTGCCGTTGGCGCATGTGCAATTAACGGCGGCTTACCGGCTATGCGTAACTTTATCCCACTTGAAGAGTGCTTAAATGAAGCGTATTTGGACGGTATCGGTGTAGAAAACGCGCAAATACCCAGCGATATCGAATTGCCTTTATTGCTGGATAAAGTCCGCCCGATTCATGAAGTCGTAAAAATCGATTACTTCTTACCCGGCTGTCCACCATCAGCCGATGTATTTTGGAAATTTTTGACGGATTTACTGGAAGGGCGCGAGCCTTCATTATCGTATGACCTTGTTCATTATGATTAAGCAACGTCAATAACTGTTTTAAAATGACAGCGTGTTCAGTATCGCTTAGGACTGTAGTCGTGACAGATTCGCACAGTGTGGATAAAACGTTATTAACCTAATCTGGAGAGCAACAATGATTAAAAGTAAAACAGTAACATTCATTGCCGCGTTGGTATTAAGCGGAGTCGCATCAGCCGGTATAGATAATGGCTTAACAGCGTATTATCCCTTTAATGGAAATGCCAACGATGAATCTGGAAACAAAAATCACGGCATTGTCAGCAATGCGGTACTGACAACTGACAAAAACGGTAGCTTGGACAGTGCCTACAAGTTTGATGGTGATGGCGATAGTATTATATTGCCGAACAACGTTGTTAATGGACTCGGGAATCTGTCGTTTTCAGCTTGGGTTAAGATCGAAGATGCTGGTGATTCTTCGCTAATTTCAGGTGCAAACGTATCTGGAGATAATGAGATGTTAGTTTTTTTGCCTCATCAAGATATTGCTACAATAAAAGGGGTTTCGCATACACCAAAAGCAACCCTAGCCCCCAAAAAGTGGTATCACATTCTTTTTACGAGAAATGGGGTTACTGGCGTAATGTCCATGTATTTTAATGGTGTCCTTGATTCTACGGCAACACTGCCCGCCGGTGCTCTTAATGTTGATGTCAATGGGCTGCTCTTAGGGAGGGAGCAAGACTGTGTAGGTGGATGTTTTCAGGCAGGACAGGATTTCAATGGCATCATTGACGAAGTGCGCGTGTATAACCGCATTTTGTCGCCCTCGGAAATAAAGCAACTGTATTTTGTTGGCTTACAGATAGAAGGCACAGTATCGAAAAAAATGAACAGTTTTGGCGCTGTCTGCGAGAACTTGACTACCGGTGAATCTGTAACCATTCCAGAAAAAAAGCAGGCAACACAATGGAATTGTGAGAAAGCGGGCTTGACTATCAAAGCTGATGATAAATTAAAAATTACGATTGAGGGGAGTTCGAAGTAGCGGACGCCCGTATAACTTGTGCCATCCCGTTTCCAATCTATGAAGTGGGCGGGTACAAGCAACCCAACAACCATTTTATAGAGAACCGTCATGTACGAACATTTAGAAACCACCACAACCAGCAGAGAAAACTTAAAACGTGTTGTTGTTGATCCAGTCTCTCGTGTTGAGGGTCACGGTAAAGTCACGTTGTTACTCGATGACGACAATAAAGTTCAGCAAGCTCGTTTACATATCGTTGAATTCCGTGGCTTTGAACGCTTTATCCAAGGCCGTCCTTATTGGGAATTGCCGGTATTAGTACAACGCTTATGCGGCATTTGTCCAGTCAGCCACCACTTAGCGGCGGCAAAAGCAATTGACCAATTGGTCGGCGTTGACCCTGAAAATTTGCCGGTTTCCGCCGACAAACTGCGCCGCTTGCTGCATTTTGGGCAAGTTTTACAATCCCACGCACTGCATTTCTTTCATTTATCCAGCCCCGATTTATTGTTTGGTTTTGAAAGTGACATTGGCAAACGAAATATCATCGCGGTGTTAGCAGATTACCCTGAACTGGGTGTACAAGGTGTTAAATTGCGTAAATACGGACAAGAAGTCATCCGTATGGTTTCAGGCAAGCGCGTACATGGAACCGGTGCGATTGCTGGTGGAATGAATAAAGCACTGACCAAAGAAGAGCGTGATTATCTATTGGCGGATATTGATCAAATGATTGCTTGGTCGGCGGCATCCGTGGCATTGATTAAAAAAGTTCATTGCAGCAATTTGCCTTATTACGATGAATTTGCAACCATCCGCACCAATTACTTAGGCTTGGTCAAACCTAATGGCGCACTTGAGCTGTATCACGGCGGCATTCGCGCCAAAAATGCAAACGGCGAGACCATTGTCGACCATCTCGATTATTGCCAATACAACAATTATATCCATGAAGAAGTGCGCTCGTGGACGTATATGAAATTCCCGTATCTATTATCGCTGGGCAAAGAAGACGGCTGGTATCGTGTCGGTCCATTAGCTCGCGTCAATAATTGTGACAGCATCGACACGCCGCTGGCAGAAGCCGCTCGTGTTGAATTTAAAGCACATGGTGGCGAAGCAATGGTACACAGCACCTTAGCTTTCCATTGGGCGCGTCTGATTGAAGTATTGCATTGCGCGGAAAGCATTAAAACCCTATTGCATGATCCCGACATTCTAAGCGGCGAATTAG
The DNA here is from genome assembly GCA_903945375.1 of uncultured Methylococcaceae bacterium. Classification (GTDB taxonomy): domain Bacteria; phylum Pseudomonadota; class Gammaproteobacteria; order Methylococcales; family Methylomonadaceae; genus Methylovulum. The sequence goes on from CAJAVP010000069.1 coordinate 19,950, forward strand.
TCACACAAGGTGAAAAACGCTACGAAGGTATTGGTGTTATTGAAGCGCCTCGCGGCACCTTATTCCATCATTACCAAGTTGATGAAAACGACATCGTGACCAAGGCCAATCTCATTGTTTCAACGACTAGCAACAATATGGGCATGAACGAATCGGTACGACAAGTGGCGGCTGAGTATTTATCGGGACGTGAATTAACCGAGCCCCTGTTAAATAACCTAGAAGTAGCCATTCGGGCTTATGACCCGTGTTTGTCTTGCGCTACCCATGCCGTTGGCAAAATGCCATTGCAATTGGAATTAGTAAACAGCCAAGGCGAGGTGATTGATACGCTGGTTAAACGCAGTAATGGTCACATCGAGCGGCCGAATGCTTAAACCGGTTTTAATTTTTGCTTATGGCAACTTAAGCCGAGGCGATGATGCCTTAGGGCCGTTATTGTTGGAACATCTGGAAACGAGTGCCGCGCCTTTGCTGCACTCGGTTGACATCCTGACAGATTTTCAGTTACAAATCGAACATGCGTTGGATTTGGAAAACCGTGACTTAGTGTTGTTTATCGACGCATCAGTCGCCTGTCAACACGCCTATGATTTTACCGAGCTAGAACCCGCCTTCGATCATACGTATACAACCCATGCTATGAGTCCAGCGGCGGTCTTAGCGGTTTATCAATCCATCAAAAAGCACATGCCCCCGCCTTGTTTTTTGTTAAGTATAAAAGGCGAGCACTTCGAACTTGGCGAGAGCTTGAGTGTGGCAGCTGAGCAGCATTTGTTGCAAGCTGCGCAATTTGCCGAGCAGCTATTGAACCGACCCCATGTCGCGGCATGGCGGCAGGCGGTTATTTAAGCAAACCCCAAAAACCACAGAAAGCTCGATCTCAATCAGCTACGGGTTATGAACGTGATTGGTTTATTTTTGCTGATCAGCACGATGCTTCAGCAAGTCGACATACCGGCAAGGATTCGCTAGAGCATCGTGCTAATCAGGCGTTTTTTGAAAAAGCTGGAGGAGTGAGATGAATAGATAGCTACTTTTAGACTCATAGCAATCTAATTTGCAAGCTGGACAAATTCATCTAAACTTTGCGCATCAATCCTTTAAAAATGCCTTAAGGAATCATCATGGCTTTTTCTAACCTCTTAAGTTTGCTATTGATTTATTGTTTTAGTGTTGTTACCCATGCTGAAACATTACAAATTAACCCTTCACATCCAAATCAATATACCGTTGTGCATGGTGATACGTTATGGGAAATTTCTGCAAAATTTCTTAGAAATCCAGGGCAATGGCCTGATTTATGGCGCTCTAATACGCAAATTAAAAATCCCCATCTGATCTATCCAGGCGATACTATTTATTTTTCTATGCTTAATGGCACACCTCAATTAAGCCTGTCTAGGCCTTCGTTGAACACCACAACCGTGGCAAATGATGGCACTTGTGTTCTTCTCGAAGATGACGTTAAAAACGGTCGCTCTAAATTTTCCGTTACTAAAGATGGCAAACTTCAGCCGTGTATTCGTGAGAGTAGTCTGAATCAGGCGATTAAACTGATCCCATTAGATAAAATCTCGCAATTTTTAAATTCACCTAGTGTAGTGGGAGCTAATGATCTTAATGCCTCGCCTTATGTTGTGGCATTGGCTGGTGAACATTTGATTGCAGGAGCGGGCGATAAACTTTATGTGCGCGCTATTACCCATACCCAACCTAACACCTATACGATTTATCGTGCAGGTAATACCTACATCAATCCGGATACTGGCGAAATTTTAGGCTACGAAGCTAAGTATATTGCTGATGCGAGCCTACTTCAGCCGGGCGATCCAGCAACGCTGATGACTGTTAAATCCAGTAGTGAAATCCGTACTGGCGATCGCCTTATGCCGAATGCAGAAGCGGAATTAACCTTAAACTATTTTCCAAGACCCCCTGATAAGCCTATCAAAGGTAACATCATCAGTGTCTTAGAGGGTGTTTCGCAAATCGGCTTGTACAATGTCGTCGTAATCGACAAAGGCATTCGAGACGGATTGGCTGTTGGTCATCAATTAGACGTGTATCAAAAAGGCGCAATGGCGTTGGATAATTTTAGTCCAGTCAAAAATGATCTTGTCAAACTCCCCGATGAACAAGCAGGTATTGTTATGATATTTAGGGTCTTTAATACGGTTAGTTATGCCTTGGTCATGAAAGCCAACCAAGCCATTCACCTCCTTGATAAAGTCCAATCCCCCTGATTACTCACACGACCTCTAGCAATAAAGACAGCGAGCTTAAATACTGGCTGTCTTTATTGCGTACACCGAATGTTGGCTGCCGGACGTTTCTTAAATTACTGGAAACGCATACGCCCGCGCAAGTGTTCTCAGAATCTACTGCCGCGCTAACGGCATTGGGATTAAAACCGACCAGCATTCAGGCGATAAAAAATCCAGACTGGGCAGCGGTCGATTATGATTTAGAATGGCTAAGTCACCCAAATAATCAGGTGATTCATTTACTAGACCCCTTATATCCTGAGCTTTTAAAAGAAATTTCTGACCCACCTCCGCTGTTGTTTATCAGAGGTCACGCTGAACTGTTATCTTTGCCGCAACTGGCAATGGTTGGCAGCCGTAATCCATCGAGCTTAGGTAAAGAGACTGCGTTCAGTTTTGCTCAAACCCTGAGTCATTGCGGATTTGTCATCACCAGTGGTTTGGCTTTAGGCATTGATGCCGCTAGTCATAAAGGCGCATTACATGCCCAGGGCTATACGATTGCCGTGGCTGGTACCGGTTTAGATCGCGTGTATCCTGCCAATCATAAAGAATTGGCGCTGGAAATTGTCGCAACCGGCGCCATGATTTCCGAGTTTCCGCCGGGCACAACCGCTAAAGCGAATCACTTTCCTAGGCGCAATCGAATTATTAGTGGACTAAGTCAGGGCTTACTCGTGGTAGAAGCGGCGAAACAAAGCGGTTCCTTAATCACCGCCAGAATGGCCTTGGAGCAAAACCGTGAAGTCTTCGCTATCCCAGGCTCGATTCACAATCCGTTAGCACGAGGATGCAATGCCTTAATCCGTGAAGGCGCAAAACTTGTCGAAACAACGGAAGATATTCTTGAAGAACTTCATCAATACATTCAACAAGATACAAAAAATGTATTAACAGTAACACAATCAATGCTTGACCTAGAGCAACAAACATTATTGAATCTTGTCATGTTCAGTCCAACTTCAGTGGATAATCTGGTTGAAAACACCGGCTTATCTGTTGAAGCTATTTCCTCAACCCTACTCATTTTAGAGCTGCAAGGCTACTTGGAAGCAACTGCTGGCGGTTGCTATACGCGCATAAAATAAACATTGATAAGCTATGAAAGAAAATATTTTTGATGTCCTGATGTACCTATTTGAAAACTACATGGAAGATGAAGTGGACTTTCTTCCCGATAGCGAAATCATAAAAACGGAATTAGAAGAAGCCGGATTCGAGCTAATGGAAGTCAATAAAGCTTTCGACTGGCTGGAATCTTTAAGTTTGCAGCGTGCTATTCACTCAACTATCCCGCATACGTTCCGTATTTTTTGTAGTGAAGAAATAGCAAAGCTCGACCTAGAATGTCGTAATTTGATTATGTTCCTTGAGCACAACAGTATTTTAACCGCCGCTAATCGTGAAATTGTTATCGATCGTGCTATGGCCTTGGAATATGAAGAAATCTCTATAGAAAACTTAAAATGGATTGTGTTGATGGTTTTACTGAGTCAGCCGGGCGAAGAGCTGGCATTTTCTCGTATGGAAGACATTGTTTATGATCTAGTCCCCACGTATTTACACTAAGCGAGTATTGCCGTGATTATTATAGGGCAGATGAAATGAGCAAAAATCTCGTTATCGTAGAATCCCCAGCTAAAGCTAAAACTATTGAAAAATATCTAGGTAAAGACTTCCACGTACTTGCATCCTATGGTCATGTTCGCGATCTAATCCCTAAGGAAGGTGCCGTTGATCCCGCGCATGATTTTGCGATGAAATATGAAGTTATTGAACGCAATCTAAAACATGTTCAGGCCATCAGCAAAGCACTTAAAACCGCAGAAACGCTCTATCTAGCCACCGATCCAGATCGCGAAGGTGAAGCGATTTCATGGCATTTGCATGAATTACTCAAAGAAAAAAAGCTGCTTAAAGATAAACCGGTGCATCGAGTCGTCTTCCATGAAATCACCAAAAAAGCGGTAACAGAAGCGATTGCCAACCCTTCACAGCTAGCTAACAATTTAATCAATGCTCAACAAGCGCGTCGTGCCTTGGATTATTTGGTGGGTTTTAATTTATCCCCATTGCTTTGGAAAAAAATTCGTCGGGGCTTATCGGCAGGTCGTGTACAAAGTCCCGCACTGCGTTTGATTGTTGAACGTGAACTGGAAATCGAGGCCTTTGTTTCCCGTGAATATTGGACGATTGAGGCGGCCTTAAGCGCTCAAGAACAAAGCTTTAATGCCAAATTAACGTATTTAAAGGGTGAAAAACAGTCGCAATTTAGCCTCATCACTGAAGACCAAGCCCAACAGGCACGCCAGATGCTGTTAGATGCCGCAGATGGTCAGTTAATTATCAGCAAGCTTGAAAAAAAGCAACAAAAGCGCAATCCGGCGCCACCATTTATCACATCAACCTTGCAGCAAGAGGCTTCGCGTAAATTAGGCTTTACCACCAAGCGTACCATGTTGGTTGCACAGCAATTGTATGAAGGTATCGATATTGGCGGAGAAACCGAAGGCTTGATTTCCTATATGCGTACCGACTCAGTCAATTTATCGGTAGAAGCTGTTGAGGACATTCGCGCCTTGATTGCAGAAAATTACGGCGCCGAAAATGTACCTGCTGAGCCGCGTTTATTTAAAACCAAATCCAAAAACGCACAAGAAGCGCATGAAGCCATACGCCCAACTTCCGCAAGACGCTTACCGGCACAAATCAAAACCTATTTGACCCCCGAGCAATTCAAACTGTATGAGTTAATCTGGAAACGTACTATCGCCTGCCAAATGATTCACGCCGTATTGAATCGCGTCAGTGTGGATTTAAGCTGTGAGAACGGTTTGCATGTGTTCAGAGCAAATGGCTCCTCCATTGCGTCTCCGGGTTTTATGGCCGTTTATCTGGAAGGAAAAGATGACAGCAATGAAGGCGATGATAAAGAAAACTTTTTGCCAACATTGGAAGAAGGCCGCCCTGTCCAGCTCAATGATATTCTCGCCGGTCAGCATTTTACCGAGCCTCCACCACGCTACGGTGAAGCGAGTTTAGTCAAATCGCTAGAAGAATATGGTATTGGTCGACCCTCAACTTATGCCACCATTATTTCAACGCTACAAAACCGTGAATATGTCACGCTAGATAACAAACGTTTTTACCCAACCGATGTCGGGCGCATCGTTAATAAGTTTTTAACCGAGCATTTCACTAAATACGTGGATTACAGTTTTACCGCCAATCTGGAAGACGATTTAGATGCCGTATCTCGCGGTGAAAAAGATTGGATTCCCTTAATGCACGCTTTTTGGGAGCCTTTTACCCATTTAATTCAGCAAAAGGATGCCAGCGTTCAGCGTAAGGATGTCACGCAAGAGGCTATTGACGAGAAATGCCCAGAGTGTGACAGTCCGCTGTCTATTCGCTTAGGACGTAACGGTCGTTTTATTGGTTGCACGCATTATCCAGAGTGCTCTTATACGCGTAATTTAAACGATGATGGGCATTCTGAAGAAGCCGATGTGGTCGAAGGACGAGTTTGCCCCTTGTGCGAGTCGCCTTTAGTGCTTAAAGCCGGTCGCTATGGCAAATTTATTGGTTGCAGTGCGTATCCCACATGCCGTCATATCGAGCCTTTAGAAAAACCTTCAGATACCGGCGTCAGTTGCCCTGAATGTAAAACAGGGACTATTCTCAAGCGTAAATCTCGTAATGGTAAGATTTTTTATTCTTGCTCCGGTTATCCTAAATGCGCCTATGCCCTGTGGAATGCGCCGATCAAAGAAAGCTGTCCACACTGTGACTGGCCGATTCTGACGGTCAAAATCACTAAACGCCAAGGTGCTGAAAAAGTGTGTCCGCAAAAAGAGTGTAAATATGCGACCCCTTATGAAGGCGATCCCGCTGATGCTAATGGCCCTGTTTAAATAGGCAGACTCGCTTTATATGTCAACACAACCGACACACCGCATCATCTTAGTCGATGGCTCATCTTTCTTATTTCGCGCCTATCATGCCGTACCCCCACTCAGTAGCCCAGCGGGTCTACCGACTAACGCGATTCATGGCGTAACCAATATGTTACGCAAGCTCATGGCGGAATATCACAACGATGATATCTGCGTGGTTTTTGATGCGCCCGGCAAAACCTTTCGCAATGAGTTATACGCCCAATATAAAGCACATCGTCCGCCGATGCCTGAGGATTTGCGTGTGCAAATTGAGCCGTTACAGCAGCTTATTCGGGCAATGGGCTTGCCATTAATCATCGAACCCGGTGTTGAAGCAGATGATGTTTTGGGCTTTTTAGCGCAACAGGCCGCCGCGCAAGATTTTTCTGTCATCATTTCTACGGGCGACAAAGATATGGCGCAGCTGGTTAATGAGCAGATTATTCTCGAAAATACCATGACGGATACGCGCATGGACATTCAAGGGGTTATGACGAAATTCGGCGTGCGCCCTAATCAAATCATTGATTATCTCGCCTTAATTGGTGATACCGCTGATAACATTCCGGGTGTGCCCAAAGTGGGCTCAAAAACCGCTGCAAAATGGCTAGAGCAATACGATAACCTAGAAAATCTCATCGCCCATGCCGATCAAATCAAAGGCAAAATTGGTGAAAACTTACGTGCCAGCTTGGCTATGCTGCCATTATCCCAGGAACTCGCCACAATTCGATGTGATCTGGACTTGGCTTATTGCTTGTCTGATTTAAAACAACGTCCAGCCGATCACGTCGAACTTAAACGTTTGTTGACTGAGCTGGGATTTTCTTCTTGGCTAAAGACTCTCGCTAACGATGTCAGAACCAAGCCGGTCGATATGCCAGCTGCTATTACAGCGGATTATGAAACCATTTTGACAGAAGCGCAGTTAGATGACTGGCTCATACAATTAAACGCAGCGAGTCTGATTGCATTCGATACCGAAACAACCGGTTTGGATTATAACAACGCACAAATTGTCGGTATCTCGTTTGCAGTCACTGCGGGCAAAGCCGCTTATTTACCCTTGGCGCATGACTATCTGGATGCGCCTGCTCAGCTTGACCGCACCGCCACGCTAGAAAAACTACGTCCCTTACTGGAAAACCCCGAGCACGCAAAGCTAGGGCAAAATAGTAAATACGATTGTCATGTGTTAGCCAATCACGGGATTGATTTACAAGGCATGACCCATGACACCATGTTGGCATCGTATGTCCTAAATAGCACCGCTACCCGACATAATATGGACGATCTAGCGAAGGAATATTTGGGTATTACCCCCATTCCTTATGAGGCGGTTGCCGGTAAAGGCGCGAAACAAATTAGTTTTCAAGCCGTGTCGATAGAGCAAGCAACCCCTTATGCGGCTGAAGATGCCGATATTACCTTGCGTTTGCATCAGGTCTTGCAAAGTAAATTAACAAATAGTTCACGCTTATCTGCGTTATACAGTGAACTGGAAATCCCATTAATTCGAGTATTAGTGCGTATTGAACGCAACGGAGTCTTGCTTGACATGCCCATGCTGACGCAGCAAAGTCTTGAACTGGCTCAGCAAATAAACACACTTGAGCAACACGCGTATGAGCTGGCTGGGCATCCATTTAATTTAGGCTCACCTAAACAAATTCAAGAAATTCTTTATGGACAATTGAATTTACCCGTATTGAAAAAAACGCCCAAAGGTCAACCTTCAACCGATGAGTCGGTCTTACAAGAGCTGGCATTGACCTTTCCACTGCCTAAATTACTTTTAGAACACCGTAGCTTAAGTAAGCTAAAATCCACCTACACCGATAAATTGCCTCAACAAGTCGATCGCAAAACCGGTCGCATTCATACCTCTTATCATCAAGCGGTAGCCGCGACTGGCAGACTATCTTCTGCCGATCCTAACTTACAAAATATACCCATTCGCAGTGCAGAGGGTCGTAAAATCAGACAGGCGTTTATTGCCCCGTCCGGCTATAAAATCTTAGCCGCCGATTATTCGCAGATTGAACTACGCATCATGGCGCATTTGTCGGCCGACCCAGGTTTATTGACCGCATTCAGCAGTGGCTTAGATGTTCATCGCGCCACTGCCGCCGAAGTCTTTGATGTTGCACTTGAAGAGGTCACGCAGGATTTACGTCGTTCTGCCAAAGCCATTAATTTTGGTTTGATTTATGGCATGTCAGCATTCGGACTTGCCCAGCAATTGGGTATAACCCGCAGTCAGGCACAAGCCTATATTGATTTATATTTCGCCCGTTATCCGGGTGTAAAAAATTATATGGACGTTACCCGTGAACTGGCGCGTGAACAAGGTTATATCGAAACGCTATTTGGTCGACGCTTGTATTTACCAGAAATCAATTCCCGCAATGCCGCAAGGCGACAATATGCAGAACGCACGGCGATTAATGCGCCTATGCAAGGCACAGCGGCGGATATTATCAAACGAGCCATGCTAGCAGCGGATCATTGGCTAATTCAGCAACAGAGCGCGGCAAAGATGATTATGCAAGTGCACGATGAACTGGTTTTTGAAGTGCCCGACAATCAGATAGACGATTACACGCAGAACATCCGCAATTTAATGAGTTCAGCGGCGCAGTTACGTGTGCCGCTGATTGTTGATATCGGTATTGGTGATAATTGGGATGAAGCGCATTAACACCTAACAACGGAGTCAAAACACATGTTGTTGACTCCATTTTATTATGACGCAGTTTTATACTTTGTGGTAAATATCCGCGCCTTCTTCTAAGAATTGACGTGATTTTTCGTCCATTCCCAATTGCAAGGCTTCTTCTTCTTTTAGCCCTTTTTCAGCGGCGTATTCACGTACATCTTGGCTAATTTTCATGGAACAAAAATGTGGGCCACACATTGAACAGAAGTGAGCAATTTTAGCGGATTGCTTAGGCAGCGTTTCATCATGAAATTCTCGGGCTTTTTCAGGATCTAGGCCAATATTGAATTGATCTTCCCAACGGAATTCAAAACGCGCTTTAGACATCGCATTATCGCGTGCTTGTGCGCCGGGGTGACCTTTAGCCAAATCTGCGGCATGAGCAGCAATTTTATACGTGACAATCCCTTCACGGACATCTTGTTTGTTAGGTAGACCTAAATGCTCTTTTTGTGTGACATAACAAAGCATCGCGCAACCATACCAGCCAATGTTTGCGGCACCAATGGCGGAAGTGATGTGGTCGTAACCTGGTGCAATATCGGTTGTCAAAGGGCCTAATGTATAGAAGGGTGCTTCACCACATTCTGCCAATTGTTTTTCCATATTGACTTTAATCATCTGCAAAGGCACATGACCTGGGCCTTCGATCATGGTTTGCACGTCATGCTGCCAGGCAATTTTGGTTAACTCGCCTAAAGTTTCCAGCTCGCCAAACTGTGCGGCATCATTGGCATCATAAATTGAACCCGGACGTAGACCATCACCTAATGAAAACGCGACATCATACGCTTTCATGATGTCGCAAATGTCTTCAAAATGCGTGTATAAAAAGCTTTCGGTATGATGCGCTAAGCACCATTTTGCCATAATAGAACCACCACGCGAGACAATACCGGTCATGCGTTTTGCGGTTAAAGGCACGTATTGCAAGCGCACGCCCGCATGGATAGTGAAGTAATCTACGCCTTGCTCCGCTTGTTCGATCAGCGTGTCACGGAAAATCTCCCAAGTCAGCTCTTCAGCCTTACCGCCAACTTTTTCTAAGGCTTGATAAATCGGCACAGTGCCAATTGGTACGGGTGAATTGCGTAAAATCCATTCGCGCGTTTCATGAATATTTTTACCGGTTGATAAATCCATAATGGTATCGCCGCCCCAACGGATACCCCATAGCATTTTTTCCACCTCTTCTTCAATGGAAGAGGTGACGGCTGAATTACCTAAATTACCATTGATCTTAACCAGAAAATTACGACCGATAATCATCGGTTCTGATTCAGGATGATTGATATTACAAGGGATAATCGCACGACCACGCGCCACTTCTGAGCGAACAAATTCTGGCGTGATAATCTCTGGAATTGCGGCACCAAATGACTCGCCTGGGTGTTGATCTTTCCACAGGTCGCGCATTTCATCCATTTTTTGATTTTCGCGAATGGCGATAAACTCCATTTCTGGGGTGATAATGCCTTTGCGAGCATAGTGCATTTGGCTGACATTATGACCCGCTTTAGCACGGCGCGGTGAACGGATATGTTCAAATCGCAAATCTGCCGTTGCGGGATCAACTAAACGTTGACGACCAAATTCAGAACTTGGCTCCGTCAATTCTTCCGTGTCATTTCTTTCGGCTATCCACGCCGCACGCACTGAACCGAGCCCTTTTTTCAAGTCAATCGCCACCGCAGGATCGGTATAAACACCGGACGTGTCGTAAACATACAAGGGCGGATTTTTTTCTGCGCCAAAATGGGCGGGCGTATCAGACAACATAATTTTACGCATCGGTACGCGAATATCAGGGCGACTGCCTTCAACGTAGACTTTTTCAGATGCGGGATAAGAGTCAATTTTTACCATGCTAGCGGTGGTTGTAGGAGGGGCTTCTTTTAAGATGGCACTCATGTTTTACTCCAAAAATAAAAACAAAAGGGCGCAGGGAAGTCTGGGCTTTCCTACGCCGGTATTAACCGGAGTCAGGTTCAAAGGGTTTCTCTCAGCCTTATGTGTGACACAAAGCACCCCTAGCCTTTACGGATGTAGAGCTAAGGTAAAGGAAAATATAGCAGATTGCAAGCCATGTACCGCGTTGCTTTACCAGCAAAAAAGCTAAAGTCCAACAATAGCATTGAATTTAATCCCGTAATAAATGTTAAAATTAAGCCTACAAGCTATTGAACGGCTAATGAAAAATGATAACTATCCAACCCAATGAAGCACCCGTGAATATTTCGATTGTTGTTCCTGTTTATAACGAGGCAGACAATATTGCTCCGCTACTTGAGGAAATAATCCGCGCAATGGCATCAATGTCCGCTTATGAAATTATTTTTGTCGATGATGGTAGCACTGATCAATCAGAGCTGTTATTGACACACGCATTAACGCAAACGGAGCATTTGCGCGTGATTCGGCATTTACGCTGTTGTGGACAAAGTACCTCATTGCACACCGGCATCAAATCGGCTCACTATCCACTCATTGCGACCTTAGACGGGGATGGTCAAAATGATCCTGCGGATATTCCGCGTCTCTGTGCGTTGTTTTGGCAACAAAGAGCTGTAAATAGCCAATTATCACTGGTTGCAGGCTGGCGCAATAAACGTCACGATTCAGCGTGGCGACGTTTTTCATCAAAACTCGCCAACACCATCAGAGCCGCGTTATTAGGCGATAACACGCCAGACAGTGGTTGTGGTTTGAAAGTGTTTTTAAAAGATGACTTTCTGGCATTGCCTTATTTTGATCACATGCACCGATTTTTACCGGCCTTGATGTTGCGAGCCGGTGGACAGGTACTCTCTGAGCCGGTCAATCATCGCCCACGTGTCAAGGGCTATTCAAAATACGGCACGATTGATCGCTTGTGGGTGGGTATCAGTGATGTATTAGGTGTGATTTGGTTGCAAAAACGCGCCAAAATTGCCGAGGTAAAAGAACTTGGACATTGATACCGACATGATTTGGATCGGCATTGGCTTTTTAGGTCAAGCTTTATTTTCAGCGAGATTTATCGTGCAATGGCTGAGTAGTGAACGCGCCCAAAAAAGTGTGTTCCCTGTTGCCTTTTGGTATTTCAGCATCGCGGGCGGCATCACTTTATCCGCCTACGCGATTTATCGAAAAGATCCGGTTTTTATTGTCGGTCAGTTAACTGGGCTGTTGATTTATTTCCGCAACTTATATTTTGTCGTTTACGGTCAAAAAAACCAGCCAGCCGATTAAATTAAGCCATAAAAAAATGCGTTAACGCCCTAATCATAAAGGCATGATCTAACACGCCAGCGCTTTCTCGAATGCTGTGCATCGCCCACATTGGATTACCGACATCCACTGATCGAATACCCAATTTAGCAGACGTAATCGGCCCTATGGTGCTGCCACACGGTAAATCACAGCGGTGTGAATATTTTTGATACGGTACACCCGCTTCTTCACACCAATTGGCAAACAAGGCTTCCGAGTGACTTTCCGTGCTATAGCGTTGTCCCGCATTGACCTTGATGACAGGGCCTTGATTGACGATCACTTTATGGTCTGGCTCATAGGCTAAAGGAAAATTAGGCTGATACGCATGTGCCATATCAACACTAATCTGGAAACTTTTTGCCAATGTCCGCGCATAATCTTGTTGCGCCGTCCCAGTGGCTAAGGCAATCCGCGCCAAAATATCAGGAAGAAAGCTGCCGTCCGCGCCTTTATGGCTTTCACTGCCCACTTCTTCGTGATCAAACAGCGCACAAACGCGCGTGGCATCAGTAAACAAAGTGTGTTCATCTAATAACGCCATAATTGCAGCATGACAGGATGCCAAATTATCCAACTGACTATTGGCGTAAAACTCCTGTTCCGCCCCCCAAAATACGCCCTTTTGCGTATCGTAGACGACTAAATCCCACGCCAAAATCCTATCCTGATCAAGCGCTAACTGATCGTGTAACAAGTCCATAAAATAGGCTTGCGGCAATTGCTGCTCAGAAATACTGCTCAATAACAGCGGCAACTCATTTTGCTTATGTAGTTTTAAGCCCTCATCATTGACTGAACGGTTCATGTGAATAGCCAGATTAGGTAAACGCAGCAAGACCTTATCAAAACGGATTAAGCGGCTTTCAAGTTGACCTTGTTCGGTTTTAACGCTCACTCTACCCGCCAAACTCAAATCGCGATCGGTAAAGGTCGCCAAAATGGGACCACCATAAATTTCCACACCCACGCGTAAAAAGCCATCGAGATAATTCGCCGCATTGGGTCGAACTCTAAGTCCGGGTGAGTCGGTATGTGCGCCAATGATTTTAAAGCCAGTCTCTGGCAAGGCTTTTTGCCCTAGCACAAAGGCAATGATCGAAGAACCGTCGCGGACGACATAATAACGACCTGAGGGTTTTAATGCCCACGTCTCGGTCTCATCCAGACGGATAAAATTACAACGCGTCAACTGCGCTTCCAGCGTTTGCACAACATGCCAAGGACTGGGGCTGGCATCAATAAAATCGAGTAAATGTTGGACTTGGAGACGACTATTCATAAGCTTTCGTGTAAATTCAATGCGGCGGAATTAATGCAGTAACGCAAGCCAGTGGGTTTAGGGCCATCGGTAAACACATGCCCTAAGTGCGCGTCACACGCTTTACAGCAGACTTCAACGCGGCGCATCCCATGTGTGGTATCTGGATGCTGTGCAATGCTATCCGCGTTTAACACATCCCAAAAGCTCGGCCAGCCTGAGCCAGAATCGTACTTAGTTATCGAACTAAACAAGGCATGGTCACAACACGCACAATGGTAGATTCCAACGGTTTTGCAATCGGTATATTTGCCGGTAAATGGGGGCTCGGTCGCTTTCATACGGCAGATATTGAACTGCTCCGGCGTTAATATCGATTGCCAATGGGTGTCGTTGTTGATGGTATTTTCAGTCATTGCGGCTGCCTAAAAAGTTTAAAGAGCGACATTGTAACCCGTCTTAAGCCACAACAAAATGCACCACACCTTTGGCAATCGTATTGCCAAAATTCCGATGTCTAAAATGAGCGTTCTCAACAGGATTTTCTGGTTAGAAATTGAATTATTTCTTAAAATCCGTTCCACTTAGGTTACAATTGCCACAGCTTAAATCCTAGTGAGAATAATCGTTCGTCATTATTAGGGCGGCTACCCACTAACACGGGACAGCGTGAATAGGCTACGACGTATGGAGCGTAAGCTTTGCTTGCCTTTACGTTGGTAGCCAGAATTTTGATCCAATGCTGATAGCAAGATAAAGCAGTAGTGTCAGTTAGAAGCAGAGCGACCTAACGTACAAAACGTTTTAAAATTTAGCCAATTTTGGGGTAATCCGTGCGTGATTTGATTGAGTTTTTCTTAGGTAGTGAGGCCATGCAACCGCATGGCTATTGTTTTCTTTGGCAACCCACCTTGCTTTGGTTATCAGTCATCGCCAACCTTTTAATTGCGGTGGCTTACTTTTCCATTCCGGTCGCTTTGCTGTATTTTAGCTATCGGCGTAAAGATTTTCACTTTCGCAATCTCGCGCTATTTTTCAGTTTATTTATATGCGCTTGCGGTCTCTCACATTTAATTTCCGTGTTCACCATCTGGACACCAATCTATGGTTTACAAGCCGTTGTTGAGGCCATAACAGCTTTGGTTTCCTCAACTGTGGCAATCGCCTTATGGGTCATGATGCCCGAAGCGTTAAAACTTCCCAGTACCCAAAGCTTACTCAGTGCCAATCAAGAGTTAGCCGAAGAGATTAAACAACACGAGGCGACTAAAGTCGAATTACTGCACTTAAACGCATCCTTAGATGAATTAGTGGCGTTAAAAACCAGAGAATTACAGATAAGTGAGCAGCGTTTTTACAGTATTTTTGAAAAAGCCCCGCTGGGTATCGCTGTAATCAATTCGCTGACCAGTAATTTCATGGATGTCAACCCAACCTGCGAGCAAATCATAGGTCGCCGCAAAGAGGAAATTTTGGGTTTAAATTGGATGGAAATCACCCATCCTGACGATGTGAATGACATCCGCAAAACGATTGCGCTGTCTATGCTTAATGTGGGCAACAGTGCGGCAGTCAAAATCACCAAACGCTATGTCCGACCAGATCATACGCAGGTTTGGGTTAAAATGACCACCGTGCCAATTCTCTCTGAAAAAACCTCGCCGTATTATTTGCAGCTTATCGAAAATGTCACCGATACTTATCTAGCAGAACAACAAGCGCAAAAACAAGCCAATATCTTAGAACAATCCCTCAATGAAATTTATATCCTGAACGTTGACAGCCTGCGCTTTGATCATGCCAACCAAGGTGCGATCAACAACATTGGTTTTAATTATGAGGAGCTGCAAAAGTTATCACTTTGGGATATAGCCGTTGGATTTGACGAGGTCGATT
This sequence comes from uncultured Methylococcaceae bacterium, assembly GCA_903945375.1. GTDB lineage: Bacteria > Pseudomonadota > Gammaproteobacteria > Methylococcales > Methylomonadaceae > Methylovulum. Next base: position 35,283 of record CAJAVP010000069.1, read on the forward strand.
TCAGTGCCAACCTTGAACGATTAAAAAATAATGTACAAAATCAATTTCGCTTTGAAAGCACGCATCGGCGCAAAAATGGTAGTCAATATCCTGTAGAAGTCTGTTTACAGATTTACCGCAACACACCCGATTATCTGGTCGCCATTTGTTTAGATATCAGTCAACGCCAAGCCGCTGAACAGGCTTTAACTGATGAGCGCAATTTACTGTTGAACCTTATTAATCACATACCTGATTTTATTTCCTATAAAAACTTAGAGGGTAAATATGTTTTTTGTAACGAACGTTTTGCAAACTCCTTAAATCGTCCAGTGAGTCAGATTATGGGGCAAACAGACGCGAATGTGATGGATTTTGACCGTTTACAACGTATAGCCAAACGAGATCAGGCGGTTTTGGATCAAGATCAACCATTAGTCTTTGAAGATCAAATCATTTTGCCAAATGCTCAGACGATTGAAACTGAAATTGTTAAAGCCCCTTTCAAAAATGCTGAAGGCAAAACATTGGGTTTGCTGAGTGTGGTGCGTGATATTACCGAGCGCAAGGCGCAAGAAGAAAAAATAACGCGCTTAAGTCATTTGTACAGTTGTTTATCCAAAGCTAGCCACGCCTATATACAGGTGAATAATATCCACGATTTATTTACCATCGTTTGTAATGTCACCGCTAAACTACCCAACGTTGAATTGGTTTGGGTTGCCCGACCTGACAAAACACTGTTTATGACACCTGTCGTTTCAGCTGGACACATGCAAGAAGTATTAAAATATCAGCGCATCGCTATCGATGCACTAACACCCGAAAATCAAAATCCCCTGGCTCGTTGCTACCATCATAACCGCATGATTATCGATAATAGCGATTATTTCCGTGCATTTGGTATGGAGAAAGGGGCTTTTTGCTCAGTACCCATTTGGGAAAACGGTAAAAAATATGCGGTGTTGACGGTTTTAAGTGCTGATCCCAATTATTTTGATGATGCGGCTATGATTTTAATGGCAGAACTGGGGCTAGATTTATCGTTTGCCTTAGACTCATATGTGAATATTGCCGCCAAAAAAATCGCAGATGAAAAATTACGTGTATCTGCACAAGTTTTTAACCAAACGCTAGAAGGCATCATCATCACTGATGCCAACAATAACATTTTATCAGTCAATCCCGCATTTACTCAGCTGACCGGCTATGAAGAGCATGAGGTCTTGGGTAAAAATCCAAGTATTTTAAGTTCTGGGCAAAACAATGACAGTTTTTATAAAAAGCTGTGGAGTGAGTTATTAGAAAATGATTTTTGGCAAGGTGAAATCTGGAATCGCCGCAAAAATGGCGATCTTTTTGCTGAATGGATGTCGATTAGTTTAATTCGGGACTGCCAGGGCAACATATCGAATTATATTGCCCTGTTTAGTGACATCACCACCCATGTGAACACTCAAAAACATATCGAATTTTTAGCGCACTATGATGCACTGACGAAGCTGCCAAACCGTGCACTGTTACAATCGCGCTTGGAATATGAGCTTCTAACATCGAGTCGTAACAAACAATCGTTTGCTCTGTTATTTATTGATTTAGACCACTTTAAAAGTATCAATGATGCACTCGGTCATGCCATGGGTGATTTAGTCTTAATTGAAGTCGCCAAGCGTTTACTGAGCACGGTACGCGAAGAAGACACGGTCGCACGACTGGGCGGCGATGAATTTAATATTTTATTACCGCATTGCAATGCTAATGGTGCGGCCATTGTTGCTAATAAAATCATTTCCTTCTTGGCTGAGCCACTCTTAATTGAAAGCTATAAACTGCATGTTTCACCGTCTATCGGTATAAGCTTATTTCCTGACAATGGGCAAACTTATGACATATTAGCCAGAAGTGCAGACACCGCTATGTATCAGGCCAAACATGGGGGACGTAATCAATTCCAGTTTTATACCCCATTAATGCAGGAACAAACCCAAAAACGTCTCATTTTGGAAAATGACTTACGCACGGCGTTGGTTAATCAAGAGTTACTGGTCTATTTTCAACCGCAAGTCGATACCCGCTCTGGGCATATTATTGGCGCTGAGGCTTTGTTACGCTGGAATCATCCAACGCTGGGAAATATCCCCCCATCAGAATTTATTACCATTGCTGAAGATTGTGGCTTAATGGGGAACATCAGTAATTGGATTCTGGAGCAAGCCATCGCTCAAACCTGTGCTTGGCATAAATCGGGTTTTCTATTAACGGTTTCTGTTATTCTGTCCCATACTCAAATCAGCGATGCCCATATAGTTGAAAAAGTGCAGGATTTATTAACGACGTATAGTTTGCCCGCCAACTATCTCGAGCTGGAGATAACCGAAGGCGTAGCCATGAAAGATATCCAAAAAACCCTAGATGTGACACGGCAATTGGCGGGGCTGGGTCTTAAATTGTCGATTATCGATTTTGGTATGGGCTATTCCACCTTTAATTACTTGCAAGATTTGTCTTTGTATAAACTTAAAATTGATCGTTTTTTCATTAAAGGCATTGCTGAGAATATTGATAAAGAAAACTTAGTGGATGCTATCATTCACATGGCGAGAAGCCTCAATCTCAAAATCATCGCGCGAGGAATTGAAACGGAGCAGCAATTAGCCGTGTTCAAGGATAAGAGTTGCGACGAATTTCAAGGGTTTTATTTTAGCAAGCCGATTCCGGCAGACGAGTTTTTAACGTTGATACAACAGCAACCCCACATAGACTCAGAATAGATAGACTCGATGTTCATTAGGCGCGATTTTTGCTAATCTTTTCTTGCTAACCGATTACGTTTTTTATTTTTTATCAACAGGTACCTTATGACAAGCAAATACACGCCTTTAAAAGATCACGATACGCCGATTAAAGTGTTATTCACCGGCTATCTTTGTACAGTGGGAATAGGCTATTTATTTGCCTTATTACAAATATTGTTCACGCATGGTATGGCCGATGGAAAGTTTGGCTTATCCATTGATGATATTGTTTACAGTTATTATGGTAACCGCTCTGGAACAGTCATGGAAACCCAACTAAACGGTGCAATGAAAGAAAACGCCTCGGCTCAAGAGCGTTTCGATATGATCAAATGGGTCAGAGATGGTGCAGATAAGTTTGATTATAAAGATGACGGTATCGAAAAAATCGTGGAAACTCGCTGCGTGATGTGTCACAACGAAAATGCTTCGGGCATCCCAAACTTTAAAGATTTTGAACAATTAAAAGCCGTCACCACGCAAGATCAAGGGGCGACGTTCTCTTCTTTAACCCGTGTGTCGCATATCCATTTGTTTGGTATTAGCTTTATTTTTATGTTTGTGGGTTTGATTTTCAGTTTTGCAGAAACCACCACAACAGAATATAAATGCCTTGCTATCGGAATGCCTTACGCCTTCTTAGCCACCGATATTTTGTCATGGTGGCTAACCAAAATTCACCCGATGTTTGCATGGTTAGTTATTTTTGCCGGTATGGGCATGGGCATTTCATTTTTATTTATGTGGGTGACCTCTATTTTGGAAATGTGGTTGTATAAAACGGTGTTCCTCAATGGCATGGGTTCTAAATATTTAGCATGGCGCGATAAACCGGAAGCCTCTTTGTTGCACCGAATTGGCTTAGGCATTAAAACACTGACAACTCAGGCTCGCCCGACTTTTGCAGCATTAAAAGAGTTATGTATCAATAAAATTTGGCCATACTTCCGAGGTCTGTTTAAAAAATAAGCCGCATCTCCCTAAAGCTTGACTACTTACATTAAGGACAAACGGTTAAGTCGTTCATGGTTTAATAAACTCACCACGAACGGCTTAACCTGTCCCACCTAAGTAGGTAGCCAAACGTCCTTCTCAGCAGTTTGATAACCCAATGAACACTGTCACCGTGGCTGATGAAGCCGCTATTCAATACGCCGCCGATTTACTACGTCAAGGTAACTTGGTCGCTTTTCCAACCGAAACTGTTTATGGCCTAGGTGCAGATGCGCTGAATCCCTCGGCAGTAAAACGAATTTTTGCCGCCAAAGGGCGTCCTACCAATCACCCATTGATTGTGCATATAGCCAGCGCTCATTTATTAAGCGATTGGGCAATCAATGTGCCGGATGAGGCGTATCAACTCGCGGCACAATTTTGGCCGGGGCCGTTAGCCATGATCGTCAATAAGCGTTCCCATATTCCTAATGAAGTCACAGGCGGTCAGGATACCGTCGGCTTGCGTGTCCCCAATCATCCCATTGCCCTTAAGCTGTTACACACCTTCGGCGGCGGCATTGCCGCTCCGTCCGCTAATCGTTTTTGTCGCATTAGTCCAACTCAAGCGCAGCATGTTGCCGAAGAGCTGGGTCGTGCAGTTGAACTGATTCTTGATGGGGGCGCGTGTCAAGTGGGTGTTGAATCGACAATTATCGATTTAACAGGCAAGCAACCGCGTTTATTAAGACCCGGACAGATTAGCGTAACCGCCCTAGAAGAGGTATTACAAACGAAGTTGTTGACGGTACTAAGTCATGAAACGAATCAGCACATAGCACCCGGAATGATGGCGGTACATTATGCCCCTAGCACACCCGCCATTTTATGCTCCGGTGCTGATATCGATAATATGGCTGAGACTTGGATAAGACAGGGCAAGCGTGTCGGTAAATTGCTTTTGCAACCGTCTTTAACAGTGAGCCAAGAGCACGACCTGTGTTTACCTGCACAAGCAGAGGACTATGCACAAGGTTTGTATGCCGCGTTACGCATTCTCGATAGTTGGCAATTAGGGGTGATTTTAATCGAACAGCCACCGACCTCGATAACATGGCAAGCCGTCAACGACCGTTTGAAAAAAGCAACGCACAGGGCTTAACCGCTTATGTGTCTAACACTCATACGGGCATAAACATTGCTTATTGTAACTATTCACCTCCCCTTTGAAAAAGGGGGATTGAGGGGGATTTATCTAATAAAATCCCCCCTAACCCTTATGCCCTTTGGGTACCCTTTTTCAAAGAGAGGGGCTGAATACTTACTGCTCATTTACCAAAATAATTTTCCCGACTTCAACGGGACACCAAAATCACCTGCTTAAGGTTAAGGTATGAATTTTGAAAAAGTAGTCGCTGGATTTAGATTGTTGGCTAAGGCGGAATTGGGTGCACCACTCATCATCATGCTGATTTTAGCGATGTTGATGCTCCCGCTGCCTACGTTTGTATTGGATTTGCTGTTCACGTTCAATATTGCTTTTTCTTTAATCATCTTATTAGTCGTGGTTTATACCCTGAAACCACTGGAATTCGCTTCTTTCCCAACCGTTATCCTACTGGCTACCTTATTGCGTCTGGCATTAAATGTTGCATCTACACGTGTGGTGCTCTTAGAAGGACATAAAGGCGGTGATGCCGCCGGAAAAGTGATCGAGGCGTTTGGTGCGTTTGTTATCGGCGGTAATTTTGCTGTGGGCTTAGTGGTTTTTTCCATTTTAGTCATCATCAATTTTATCGTGGTAACCAAAGGTGCCGGACGTGTTGCGGAAGTTGGGGCTCGATTTACGCTGGATGCTATGCCCGGTAAGCAAATGGCGATTGATGCCGACTTAAATGCGGGTTTAATTAGCCAAGATGAAGCCCGTTCACGCCGCGCTGAAGTGGCTACTGAAGCGGATTTTTATGGCTCTATGGACGGCGCGAGTAAGTTCGTTCGAGGTGATGCTGTTGCAGGGATTATCATCCTATTCGTCAATATCATCGGTGGTCTTGCAATTGGTGTGGGGCAACATGGATTAAGTTTTGCCGAGGCTGGGGAAATCTATGTTTTGTTGACGATTGGTGACGGTTTAGTGGCGCAAATTCCTTCCTTACTGCTGTCATCCGCCTCGGCCTTGGTGGTAACCAAAGTTGGCAGTAGTGGTCAAAATATTGGTCAACAAGTCAGTATGCAGTTGTTCGATAACCCCAAAGCCTTATTAATTACGGCAGCTGTTATCGGCGCATTGGGTTTAATTCCCGGCATGCCTAACTTGGTTTTTATTCTCTTGGCGGGCGGCTTAGCAGGCTCGGCTTATCTCATTAATAGACGACACAAAAAACAAGAACAGCTCAGCTCGCCTGCGCCAGGTTCCGCACTAGCGCCTCTCAATGAGCCGCCTAAACCGGTGGAATTAAGCTGGGACGATGTCATGCCGGTTGATATCATTGGCATGGAAGTAGGGTATCGACTCATTTCTTTGGTAGACCAAAACCAAGGCGGACAATTGATGTTGCGGATTAAAGGGGTGCGTAAAAAACTCTCACAGGAACAGGGCTTTTTGATTCCCTCCGTGCATATCCGAGATAATCTGGATTTAAATCCAACCACATATCGAATTTCCTTAATGGGCGTAGCGGTTGGCGAGGCGGATATCATGCCTGAGATGGAAATGGCGATTAATCCGGGGCGAGTATTTGGCACCTTGCAAGGTCGGCCCTGTCATGATCCTGCTTTTGGTTTGGAAGCGGTTTGGATAGACCCCAGTCAACGCGATCACGCACAAACCTTAGGTTATACCGTTGTTGACCCTAGCACGGTGATGGCGACTCATCTTAATCATATTTTACAAACCCATGCCCACGAGTTGCTTGGCTATGAAGAAACTCAAAAATTACTAGATAATTTGGCTAAATCCGCGCCTAAGCTGGTTGAAGATTTAGTGCCTAAAACGATGCCATTGGGTATTGTTGTCAAAATCCTGCAAAACTTGCTATTGGAGCGTGTGCCCATTCGCGATATGCGTACGATTGTCGAAACTTTGGCGGACTACGGCACTAAGAGTCAAGATCCTGACGTTTTAACCTCCGCCGTACGTGCCGCCTTAGGCCGTTTAATTATCTTTGAAATCAGTGGGATGCTGGACGAGCTACCGGTCATTACCTTGGATCATGAGCTGGAACAGTTGTTGCATAGATCATTGCAGACAGCGAACGAGACAGGGATCGGTATTGAACCTGGGCTGGCAGAACAAATGCACGAGTCATTACAAGAGAATGCTCAAAAAATGGAAATGGAAGGACAAACGCCGATTTTGTTAGTTTCTTCTTATGTCCGCCCTTGGTTAGCCCGCTTCGTTCGTCATTCAATCCAGAGCTTGTATGTTTTGGCCTATACTGAAATACCTGCGGATCGTCAAATCAAAGTAGTTGCTACGGTTGGACGGCGGGCTTAATAAACGGAGTCAACAAGATGAAAATTAAACGTTTTTTTGCAAAAGATATACGTCAAGCTATGCGTATGGTTAAAGATGAACTGGGCGCGGATGCGGTCATTATGTCTAACCGATCAGTCGATGGCGGTGTCGAAATTGTTGCCGCCCAAGATTTTGACGCGCAAGCGATGCAAAGCCAAGCCAGTCCGAGTAAAACCGCCGAAGCCAGTGTGCCTGAACAAGCTAATGCAGAATCTAAAAAGCCCGCTTTAACCAGTTTTGAAGCCGCTAAAAAACATCTGCATTTACTCAGCAGCAGCCGTAAACAAAATGCCGATACCACCAAGTCCGGTTCTGATTTATATGCTGCAGATCGCCCCGCACCTGCTCGAGCTAAACCTTCCCGATTGGATGTTGAGCAATATGTCGGTTATGCTGAAAAGGTGCAGCTGCGTAGCAAAACGGAATCTAGTATTGCTCCTGTCTCACATTTTGAGCCGCCCGCAAACCGTCCACAGATGAATCAAGACCTTAAAGCTGCCGTGCAACCTGAAACGCTATCAAGCCAATTGTCCGATAAGTTGTTAATTGAAATGAGCATGGAGCTAAAAAGTTTACGTGCAGCTTTTGACACCAAGTTATCCGGTGCTCTTAATTCCAGTGCACCAGCTACACCATTCCGAATGGATTTGTTGCAAAAACTCATGGGCATGAGCATTTCTAAGCGTTTAGGTATTAAAATTGCCAACCAGTTGACGGGGATTTCTGATCATGAGCTGGCATTCACTAAAGCCCAAGACATCTTAGCTAAGTCTTTGCCGATTGCAGAAGACGATTTATTAGAAAATGGTGGCATTGCCGCCTTAGTCGGGCCTACCGGTGCGGGCAAAACGACGACAATTGCCAAATTAGCCGCCAAATTTATTTTAAGACACGGCTCAAGGCAAGTGGCGTTGATAACCACCGACAATTATCGGATTGGTGCTTACGAGCAATTAAATACTTATGGTCGTATTTTAGATATACCCGTGCGTGTTGCCACTAATGCCGCCGAATTAAACAACCTCATCAACAGCTTTTCCGACAAACGCTTAATTTTGATTGATACTGCTGGCATGAGCCAACGTGATATGAAATTGGCAGAACAAATTAACACGTTGAAACAAAGTAATATACCAATTAGATCTTATCTGGTAATGTCTGCAGCCACTGAGTACAAGGCAATGAATGAAATTATCAAAGCCTTTAAAATTTTTGAACCACAAGCCAGTATTTTGACTAAATTGGACGAATCTGCCACTTTAGGCTCGGCGATTTCTGCAATCACTGAACAGAATTTACCGTTATTTTTTATTACTGATGGTCAACAAGTACCCGAAGATTTGCACAAACCTTGTGCTCGTAGTTTAGTTAAGCAATGTGCGGCTGAATTACACAAAGAAAACGATTATACTGACGATCTAAACGATAGTTTATGGGTGGCACAAGGGTATGCATAATCAAGTCGATCAAGCAGCCGGACTAAGAAAGATGAAAAAGATGAAGCCCGTCCGCGTCATCGCCATTACCAGTGGCAAAGGGGGCGTAGGTAAAACCAACTTGTCCGTTAATATTGGCATTGCGCTGGCCGACATGGGGCGACGCGTGGCTTTGCTTGATGCCGATATGGGCTTGGCCAATGTCGATATTTTGCTAGGGATGTATCCTAAATTTAATCTATCACATGTTCTATCCGGCGATAAAACTTTAGATGAGATTATGCTAAATGGTCCGTCTGGTTTAAAAATCATACCGGGTGCATCGGGTATCCAAAAGATGGCCGAATTAACAACCATTGAGCAAGCGGCGATTGTTCGTGCCTTCAGCGATATTGATGCCGACTTAGATGTCTTAATTGTCGATACCGCCGCCGGTATTTCCAGTAGTGTTGTTAATTTTGCTAGAGCCTGTCAAGAAATCGTCGTCGTCGTTTGTGATGAGCCGACCTCATTAACTGATGCCTATGCCTTTATCAAACTACTCAACCGTGATTACGGGTTAAGTCATTTCCATGTCATTTGTAATATGGTGCAATCAGTTCAGCAAGGCATGGCACTTTTCCAAAAGTTAACCAAAGTCACCAGTCATTATCTGGACGTCACTTTGCAATTTGATGGTGCAGTCCCCTATGACGAGTATTTACGTAAATCTGTGCAAAAACAAAATCCTGTGGTGGTTGCTTTTCCAGGCTGCCAAGCCGCTCAAGCCATAAAAGGGATTGCCGGAAAGATTGATCATTGGCCACTAAAATCACAAGCGGGTGGCTATATAGAATTTTTTATTGAAAAAATGCTTCAGTATGGCGCAGAGGAATATGCAGCATGAGCGGTGCGGCGATGTATGCTTCAGTTAAATCTGGTGGAACAGATGGTCTCATTATGCAGCATCTCCCCCTGGTCAAACGAATCGCTTTCCACCTGTTGAGCCGCTTACCTGACTCCGTGCAAGTGGATGATTTAATTCAAGCGGGCATGCTAGGTTTACTCGAAGCCATTAAACAATATGATGCCACGCAAGGGGCGAGTTTTGATACCTACGCAGGAATTAGGATTCGAGGCTCGATGATTGATGAAATCAGGCGCTCTGATTGGACGCCTCGCTCAGTTCATAAAAAATCTCGTGGTGTTGCAGAAGCTATCCGCGTCATAGAAAATAGAACTGGACGCTCTGCCAGCGATATTGAAGTTGCAGAGTATTTGAATATCAGCCTGAATGAATATCATCATATTTTGCAAGATGCCAGCAGTTGCCGTGTTTTTAGTGTCGAAGAATTGGCGCAATCGGGTGATAATTATCTCGAAGAAGCTGTGCCAGATAACGCTCAACCCATTGATGCCTTAAGCCGCGAGAAATTTCAACAAGCATTGGCTAAAGCGATTGCCAGCTTGCCAGAACGAGAACGCTTAGTGATTTCTCTTTATTACGAAGATGAATTCAATTTACGTGAAATTGGTGAAATTTTAAATGTCAGTGAATCGCGCGTGTGCCAAATTAGCACTCAAGCGATTTTACGTCTGCGCTCAAGAATGGCAGAATGGATAGACGAATAAAGCGCTCGCTTTTAACTTCAAGTTTGCCGCAACGACTGCTGATGAGTTATTCAAATATCCTTTTGATAAGCCCCTGTTATCTAATAGCAAGAGGCTATTAAGACGCTGTATTGAAAAGATTTTCGAATAATTACTACACTAAACCATCATGATTAGACAATCGAGCCCATTAAACCTGTTCACCCGCACAATTAGCGAGCAAGGCTGATTAAAGTATTTATGTTTCGCTTTTTAAGTTTTAATTCAGGGGATAACAAACGCCGTATGCTTGATATCTTAAGCGTACTTGGCTTAATCACCGGCATCGCGGCGATCATTATTGGCAACCTACTTGAAGGTGGGCAAACCAGTTCATTAGTCAATATTCCGGCGTTGATTATTGTCTTTGGCGGTACCTTAGGTGCTTCACTATTACAATTTCCACCAACTATTTTTTTTCGGAGTATGAAAATGCTGTTCTCGGTTTTTGTGCCTAGAATATACGATGCTCAAGCGCAGATTGATCAAATTGTCGGCTGGAGTCAATTGGCACGTAGAGACGGACTACTTAAACTAGAAGATGAAATACTAGAAATTGACGAAGTGTTTATCCAAAAAGGCTTGCAATTATTAGTCGATGGTAATGACCCTGAGACCATTTTGAATATTTTGGAACTGGATATTGGGATTAAAGAAAACCTTGATTATCAAGCCGCTAAACTCTTTGAGGCAATGGGCGGTTATGCGCCAACGATTGGCATATTAGGTGCGGTTATGGGCTTGATTCATGTAATGCAAAATTTAGCCAATCCAGAGCTTTTAGGTGCCGGTATTGCTACGGCATTTGTGGCAACCATTTACGGGGTCGCCTCGGCTAATTTGATCTTTTTACCGATCGCCAACAAATTAAAAATGCACATTGCCTCGGCAACTCAACTGCAAGAACTTATTGCAACAGGTTTAGTGGAAATTGCTAAAGGTGAAAATCCAAAAAATATCGAATTAAAATTAAGCGGCTATCTGGATACTAGCCATGTCAATAGTTAATGGCTCGTCTTAAAAGAAAAAAAACCGATCAAACCGAAGCACACCAAGACCGCTGGATGGTCTCGTACGCCGACTTTATTACCTTGTTGTTTGCTTTTTTCGTAGTGATGTATTCTATTTCCTCGGTTAATAACGCCAAATATCGTAGCTTAACGCATTCGATAGGCTCAGCCTTTTCAAAAACCAATCAACCCGGTGGCAGCGTTGATGACCCCCTATCCTTACGTCCTTACACAACTGTTTTTCAGAATTTAGAGCCCTCGAAAAGCGAGACTCTTAGCTCGATCATACCCACACCTCCCAGTCAAACAGAGCTCACAAGTAAGGAGGAGGATGCAAAAAAGCGTAAATTGAGTGATGAGATTTTACAAGAGCGCGAACGCTTGGCCGAGGTATCTGAACAATTACATAATGCCTTAGAGCCGTTTGTCGATATCAATATGGTCTCTGTTACCAGTAGTGATTACTGGATTTCGTTGGAAATGAACAGTGAAATGTTATTTATGAGCGGTGCAGCGGAATTATCCAAAAAATCGATACCTGTCTTACAAAAAATAGCTCAAGTGATAGCACCGATGGACAATGCGATTAATGTTGAAGGGCATACGGATGACGTTCCGATTGCCAACGCAAAATTTAGATCAAACTGGGATTTATCGGCTGCTCGCGCCTCAACTGTCGTTCAAGCCTTTGTCGATATAGGTATTGACCCAGTGCGCTTATCCGCCATTGGTTACGGTGAATACCATCCGATTAGCAGTAATGAAAACGAAGAAGGTCGTTTTAAAAATCGACGTGTCATACTGGTCTTGATGTCACGCGCATTCTCTCGTTATGGGGCGAATGATGTAGAACGCGCTAAATTGTTAAATCTTGCGCCAACGCCGCCCTTGAATGACGGTTTTATTGCGCCCCCTTGATTGCTTGCCAGAACTCTACTATGCTAAAAAGCAAGACCAAATGACTGCACTCCATTTAATGTAAGCTAACACCAACAAACTGATGAGCCCTATGCAGAACGACCCAATCCAGATAGTTATATTGACAGTATTTGTTATGGGTGTCTTCATCATGGCACTGGTGTTAGTTTGGTTAGTACGTGCGTTGCTGGAGCTTAAATTAGATTACCAGCGCCTTAGCGAACGTCTTCATAGTGGTCATCATGATATTGCCGGATTATGTGCCGCTGCGGTAATCATCGATCGGCGTATTGATACCCATGAAGAATTATCAAGACAGCTGGCTGAAAAAGTAAACGAGTTATCCGCTATTTCTGTCACAGTTATGCAGACATCAGAGCCCCCACCTATCGCCTCGCCTGAACCAGAGCCGGAATCTCAAGAGCAATCAGAACATCCTTACCGCTTAGCCATTCAGCGCGTGCGTAGTGGTGCGAATATTCAGGAACTGATGCAAAGCTCCGGTCTTAGCCATGACGAGGCCGCGCTGCTAATTCGCTTGCACGGCAATAAAGACGCTTTTTGAGAATACCGACTACTTTGCCGCGCGTTGCCGACGCGCTTCTTTGGGGTCGTACACAAGAGGGCGATAAATTTCTACGCGATCACCGGATTTTAAGACGTGTGTCATTGAACAAACATGACCAAAAATACCCACCGTCAAGCCCTGTTTGGGAATATCAGGAAAGTCTTTTAACACGTTCGAGGCATCAATAGCGGCTGAAACAGTCGCTGATTCGGGTAATTGCACCACCACCAGTTTTTGCCGCTTTGGCAAGGCATAAGCCACTTCAACCGCAATAATCCCTTCAGACATAAATTTCTTTGGCGCGATGTGTGAAAGAGCTGACCATTGTGTTGCAAATTTGATTAAACACTGCGCCAAAAGCCAGACTCGCTAATTTTCCAGACATCTCAAATTCCAAGTCCAGCGAGATTTTACTGGCATCCTCGCGCAATGGCATAAAACTCCAAACGCCTTCCAGATAGGAAAAAGGGCCGTCTAATAGCGAGACGGATATTTTGCCACCTAGGTCAATTCTATTACGGGTAGAAAAGGCTTTTTTAAACCCACCTTTGGAAATTTGCAGCTCGGCTTCGACGATATCATCCACGCGCTTAATGATTCGACTGCCACTACACCAAGGCAGAAATTGGGGATAGGATTCGATATCGTTAACCAAATCAAACATTTGCTGTGCCGAATATTTGACTAATGCACTTTTTTGAACAATAGTCATGGTTACAGCACTCCTACGACGTGCAGGAAGACTAAAAATACCGCAGCGGGCGCTAAGTATTTAGTCAACATAAGCCATAATTTAAAATATTCAGGGTCAACGATGTTCAATTCTTGTGCGCTGTGCTGTTGTTTCATCTTCCAACCCACAAAAATCGCGATTGCTAATCCCCCCAAGGGCAACATTAAATTGGCTGTCACGTAATCGATTAAGTCAAATAACGTCAAACCAAAAGGCTTAAACGCTGCCCAAGCATTAAAAGAGAAGACCGTCGCTAAGCCAATGAGCCACGCTATGCCACCCGCTTGTAAAGACGCGCGTTGACGACTGATGCCACGGTTTTCGACTAACCAACTGACAGTCGGCTCAATTAAGGCAATCGCCGAAGATAACGCGGCAAATACTAAAATAATAAAAAATAGTACACCAAACAGCCACCCGCCGGTCATGGTGCCAAAGGCTATCGGTAGCGTTTCAAAAATCAAACCAGGGCCAGAGCCAGGGTTTAATTGATAGGTAAAAACAATAGGGAAAATAATAATACCGGCGAGTAACGCAACTAAAGTATCCACGGCGGCGATGATTATCGATGTTTTGGCAATAGAAATATCGTTAGGTAAATACGCCCCGTAAGCCATGACGCAACCCATACCTAAACCTAAACTAAAAAATGCCTGCCCCATAGCAATGAGAATGGCATTACCGGTTAATTTACTAAAATCAAAACTGAATAAGAAATGGATACCCTGAAAATAGCCGCTGGTCGTCATGGCATACATGACCAACAAAATTAACAGAATAAACAAGCCCGGCATCAAAATTCGTACGGATTTTTCTAAGCCTTTATCAACGCCACGGGCAACGATAAATAAAGTGGCGGCCATAAATAGCGTATGCCAGAAAATCAACTGCAGTGGACTACCAATAAAATCGCTAAATAGCTGCTTAATCGCTGCGGCATCGGCATTAAAAAAACTGCCCGTAAATGCTTTGAAGACATAAGCCGATGCCCAGCCTGCGATTACGCTGTAATACGATAAAATCAACAAGCCCGCCGCCATGCCCACCCAGCCGACATATTGCCAACGTGGATCCTGCTCGGCTTCTGCGCTGAGCAATTGCATGGTATTGACAGGATTTTCGCGGCCACGTCGACCCAGTAAGGTTTCCGCAATCATGATCGGAATGCCAATAAGCGCGACACACAACAGATAAACGATCACAAACGCACCGCCGCCGTGTTCGCCGGTGATATATGGAAATTTCCAAATATTTCCCAAACCGACAGCCGAACCGGTTGCCGCTAAAATAAATGCCGAACGTGATGACCATTCGCCATGTATCGATTTCTTTGTGTCTGTCATGTCTGTCTACCTTATTTCATCGAGGCGCGTTAAAAACCCACGTAAATTATTTTTTCGCGTAAAATAGCAAAATTATTCAGTTACGTCAGTTATAAAATCATTTCCTTAGATCATGGCCGATAAAAAGTCCAAAAAAGCAGCTGCTAAACAAAACGCCAACATCGCAGTTAACCGTCAGGCAACGCATGAATATTTTATCGAAGAACGCTTTGAAGCGGGTCTCGTCCTAGAAGGCTGGGAGGTCAAAAGCCTTAGAGATGGGCGTATTCAGTTGAAAGAAAGCTATGTTGGCTTAAAGCGAGGTGAAGCTTGGCTATTAGGCGCACATGTTTCGCCCTTATTATCTGCCTCCACGCATGTCAATCCTGAAGCAGTCCGTCCCAAAAAATTACTTCTGCATCAGCGTGAGCTGCATAAGCTCATTGGTTCTGTCGAGCGCAAAGGCTATACCATCATGCCACTGTCCATGTATTGGAAAAATGGTCGCGCCAAACTGGAAATCGGCCTAGCAAAAGGTAAGCAGTTACATGATAAACGTGCGGCCAACAAAGATCGTGATTGGCAGCGAGAAAAAGCCCGTATTATGAAAAAAGGCTAGAGGTTCTTACATGAGTACACACCCCAATTTATTGGATACTGAACACAGCTTATTAGTTGTTATTGATGTTCAGAGTAAATTACTTGCTGCTATGCCAGAAAAATCGGCTGAACTTTTGCTCGCTAATACTGGCATTTTGGTAGAAGCGGCAGGACGCTTAAAAATTCCGCTCTTATTAACTGAGCAATATTCAAAAGGATTGGGTGTAACCGACACCGCTATCATCCAAAAATTGCCGGTTACATTTCAAGTTTTTGATAAAACAAGTTTTTCCTGTTGCGCCGCCAGCGGCTTTATGGATGCCTTAGCATTTAGTCGGCGTAAGCAAATCGTTTTAGTGGGCTTAGAAGCACATGTTTGTGTCTTACAAACCGCACTGGAGCTATTGCAACTAGGCTATCACGTTCAGGTCGTTGAAGATGCACTTTGCTCTCGTTTTGCAGAACACAAGCATTACGCACTGCAACGGATGCAACAGCAAGGTGTGACGATTACTAACCATGAGTCGGTATTATTTGAATGGCTAAAAAACTCGGCTCATCTCGAATTCAAGCCCATTTCAAGCTTGCTCCGTAAATCATAATCATTGGGGTGTTGTGCTTTATGTCGCTCACTATCTTTCTTAACCAAGTAACGAACAATAAGCCGGTTAGTTTTGATGAGACGATCGCGATGATTAACGATCATTATCATTACCAGCCGACGGATTTTAAAAATGGCTTGACTGAACCTGTCTTGTACAACAAAGCAGGGACTAATGAGGGTTCATGCCGAATTTTTGCTTTTGCTCAGTGGCATGGTTTAAATGAAGAACAAACCTTAAATCTATTTGGCGATTTTTATCGCCAAGATGTTTTAGCTGATCCAAATGGCAGCAGCCATCCGAATATCAGAAATTTTCTACGCGATGGTTGGAAAGGTATTATTTTTGACGGCGTGGTATTAACTCCCAAATCCTTGGTTTAACAAACTGATTAACGCTAGGACTCCCTATATGAACGCACCCGAAGCCCTTTATCAATCGTCACTGACTTCCTTACCATTGCTGGCACGCGGCAAAGTCCGCGATATTTATGATGTTGACGGGCAAACTTTATTAATCGTAACGACAGATCGTCTGTCTGCGTTTGATGTCATCTTACCTGACCCCATTCCCGGCAAAGGGCGAGTTTTGACCCATGTTGCTAATTTTTGGTTTAAGCAATTACAACACATTATCCCCAATCATTTGTCTGACATACCTTTGGCGCAAATTCTTCCTGATGCAACAGAACGCGAGCCTATAGAGGGTCGAGCCTCTGTGGTTAAAAAACTGCGCCCCTTGCCGGTTGAAGCGATTGTGCGCGGCTATTTAATCGGCTCAGGTTGGAAAGATTACCAAGCAAGCGGCTCAATCTGCGGTATTCCGTTACCCAAAGGTTTACAACAAGCCGAGCAACTCCCACACGCGATTTACACACCTTCGACGAAAGCAGAGGCGGGTTTGCATGATGAAAACGTCAACTTTGAACAAACGGTTAAATTAATGGGTGATTCTTTAGCTGAGCAAGTCCGCGACGCGAGCCTGCGCTTGTACACAACCGCCGCCGCTTATGCAAAAGAGCGCGGAATTATCATTGCCGATACTAAATTTGAATTTGGCTTAGATGAGGACAATACGCTTTATTTAATTGATGAAGTGCTCACACCTGATTCTTCACGATTTTGGCCAGCCGATCAATATCAAGTAGGGATTAGTCCACCGAGTTTCGATAAACAATATGTCCGTGATTACTTAGAAACACTCGATTGGGATAAAAAGGCACCTGGGCCTCGTTTACCGGCTGAGGTTGCGGAATTTTGTGCGGCTAAATACCGTGAAGCCGAGACGCGCTTGACGCAAGCTTAAGTTAGGTCGAGTGTAAAATAACTTAAATTTGGAGCAACTATGTACAAACCCGTAACACCCCTACTTGCCGCCGATACAATTATTGAACTCGCTGATTTGCCTGGCCGCCCCTTTGTCTTAATTGAACGCGCCAACCCACCTTATGGTTGGGCGATACCTGGAGGCTTTGTTGATGTCGGAGAAACCCTCGAACAAGCGGCCATTCGAGAAGCTCAAGAAGAAACCGGACTAAACGTAACACTGATCACCTTATTAGGCCTCTATTCCAATCCCCAACGTGACCCGCGCAATCATACTGTCACCGCAGTGTATGTGGCAGAGGCGACAGGAACTCCGGTAGCGGCTGATGATGCCAAATTATGTGGTGTGTTTAGTATGGATACCTTGCCTGAGAAATTGGCTTTTGATCATGCATTGGTGCTGGCGGATTATCAATGTTTTCGTCGTACTGACAAGGTTGCCCCCTTACGATGAGCTTGTTTTTTCTTCATCGTTAACGCCCCACAAAAACCACAATGGTTTTACCGTGTGCAGTAAGCAGTTTTTTATTTTCCAGTTCTTTGATCACCCGCCCCGCCATTTCTCTGGAGCAACCAACCATTCGACTAATTTCTTGACGGGAAATATGCAATTGCATGCCATCGGGATGGGTGATAGCATCCGGTTCTTTACAAAGATCCAGCAGGATACGCGCAATTCGACCTTCAACATCCATAAAGGCTAAGTCCGTAAATTTACGGCTGGCCAACAAAAGACGCGTTGATAATTGACAGCCCAATAAAAAAAGCAAGTCTGGCGCATAAGCTAATAACTCATGTTTTAACGCTAATCGAAATTTTTCATAGCCAATTTCTGCGAGTATACATTCACAGCGGGTTCTAATCGTAACTTGACGGATTTCTTTGGCACTGTGAAAAACACCAATTTCTCCGATAAATTCGTGCTTATTCAAATGAGCCAAGATTAACTCTTGACGCGTTTCAGTGTCTTCTGTGCTAACACTGACCGAGCCTTCAATCACAAAATATAATTTGTCGTCCTTGTCACCCGGTCTAAACAAGCAAGTTCTCGCCGGAAAAACTCTTTTCTGACAAATTTGTAATAAATGTTCTAACGCTTCATGGTATTGCTCATTTTTGAAACAGACAGTCATAAGAAAAATTTCCGATAGCGATAAGTTAAGCGTCTATAAAATCCCGCACAAACTATTGCTAATCGGCAGTGAGGGAAATGATTTGAACGAGGTTTACGAATAAGGCGAAAATTAATCCCACCAAAGCGTTTGTATAATAAGTAGTCGTGCAAAAGTTTTTTAACAAAAGTGGGAGCGGCTTTAGCTGCGATTGTCACGGCTAAAGCCGCTCCCACGGATATCCATAATGTCAATAAACGTATGAACCCCTACGTAGAAGGATATTGATTTATCCCAAAGAACAATCCATTAAACAAATAAGAAAGACGCACTTCTAGAATTTAACAATACAATACGACAGCTCAATGTTATGTTATTCTACGCGCTTTTTTGTTAGGGTAGATTAAATGCAAGCAACAGTCAAATGGGTTGACGGCGTGATGTTTGTCGGTGAAACTGGCAGCGGTCACGCTGTTGTAATGGACGGGCCACCTGATCACGGAGGGCGTAATATGGGCATACGTCCCATGGAGATGATGTTATTGGGAGTGGGCGGTTGCTCATCTTTCGATGTCGTGCAAATTTTACAAAAAGGTAGGAATAATATTGTAAACTGCACAACTGAAGTTACCGCTGAGCGCGTTGATGCCATTCCTAGCGTGTTTAGCAAAATTCATTTGCATTTTATTGTCACCGGTCATGATTTAAAAGCATCGGCTGTTGAGCGTGCGGTGAAGTTATCTGCGGAAAAATATTGTTCCGCCACCATCATGCTAGGCAAATCGGTGGAAATCACCCATGATTTTCAAGTTATCGAGGTTTAAAAATTGAACAAGCTGCAATTACACGGTTTTAACAATTTAACAAAGTCGCTGAGTTTTAATATTTACGATATTTGCTACGCACCTGCTGAACAGCAACAAGCCTATATCCATTATATTGACGAAGCGTATAACGCTACCCGCTTAACGCAAATTCTCAAGGATGTCGCCGATATTATTGGCGCACAAATTCTGAATATTGCTCATCAGGATTATGACCCACAAGGCGCGAGTGTCACCATGCTGATTTCTGAAGGTGATATGCCGCCGCCATCTAGCATGAATAGCCAATCGCCGGGGCCTTTGCCTGAAACGGTGTTAGCGCATTTAGATAAAAGTCATATTACCGTCCATACCTATCCAGAAAGCCATCCAGATAACGGGATTAGCACGTTCCGTGCAGATATTGACGTATCGACCTGCGGCCGTATTTCACCATTAAAAGCATTGAATTATTTGATTCACAGCTTTGAATCAGATGTCGTGATTATGGATTATCGAGTACGCGGTTTTACCCGTGACATTTCGGGTAAAAAACATTTTATTGACCATAACATCACGTCTATTCAAAACTATATCGCCAAAGATACGCAACAAAGCTATCAGATGATTGATGTTAATGTTTATCAAGAAAATATTTTCCACACCAAAATGATGTTGAAAGAAACGGAAGTGGAAAAATATTTGTTTGAAAAAGAAAGCAATTTGACAGCCAGCAAGAAGGCAGAGATCGAAAAGAAATTACACCGCGAAGTCACTGAGATTTTTTACGGTCATAATTTCCGCCGCTAAAAACGCAACAAAGATTAACAAAAGAGCAAGTGTAAGCATTCAATCCCCCTTTAAAAAAGCGGGATTGAATACTGACGAGCAAGTTAGCTTGCTCTTTTTTTGTAATTGCATTGATTTGTAGAGATTCCAAGCAAATACAAAAACGAGATTTTCGAATGAATGAACCCACTAAAATTAAATCTGAAGAGGGTTATACCTTTTATCGCTTAAACAATGGTCGTTATACTGATTCTAAGAAGGGAGAGAATACTGATATGAGCTGAGATTCCTTCGCTGAAATTGTTGCTTCTTTCCATAATAAGAAAATAGGATATTGCGTTTATTTTGATTAATTTTAAATGTCATTTTTTCAAAAAAAACAATACCTATTTCTGCGGTTCATCAGATCATTGTGATAATAGGATTTAATTATGCCAATAAAAACTCCAATTTATCTTGATACCGCATCAACAACACCAGTTGATTCGTTTGTGGTATCAAAAATGATGTCCTTTTTAGGTGTTGAGGGTTGTTACGCCAACCCATCCTCTACAGCTCATCGATTAGGTCAAGAGGCGGCATCTGCGATAGCTGTGGCTCGAAAAACTGTCGCCGCCGAATTTCGGTGTAAATCGGATGAAATCATATTCACTTCCGGAGCAACAGAGGCTAACAATATGGCTTTACTGGGTATTGCGCGTGCGTACTCATCTCGGGGAGGTCATATTGTTACGTCTGCTATAGAGCATAAATCTGTACTTGAATGCTGTCACGCGTTAGAGCGAGAAGGATTTGAAATTACTTATCTTACGCCCAATTCCGCTGGTTGGATTGACGCAGAATCAGTTAAACAGGTCTTGCGACCGGATACCCTAATGGTTTCACTCATGCACACCAATAATGAAACAGGGGTGCAACAGCCAATACCTGCCATAGCCGAGATATTAACTGAAGCGGGTATACTTTTTCACGTTGATGCTGCCCAAGCTGCGGGTAAATTTTTACTTGATTTAGATGAAATACCCATTGATATGCTTTCAGTGTCGGCTCACAAATTTCATGGGCCTAAAGGCGCCGGGTGTTTAATTGTTCGGAATCGCCGACGGTTACATATGAAGCCGCTCATTTATGGTGGTGGTCAAGAATTTAACCTGCGATCAGGCACGTTAGCCACGCATCAAATTGTAGGTTTTAGTGAAGCCTTACGCATAGCCGCTAATAACCGAGAGCATGATTTAGCTCACGTAACAAAACTTAAGCTGTTCTTTCTTGCACAACTAAGATCAAAATTGCCCATTCAAGTTAATGGAGACATAGAGCATAGCTCACCTTACATTATGAATATTTCGCTAGCGGGTATTAGTAGCGATGCACTAATTAATCAACTTTTGAATGAAATTGCCATTTCTTCAGGCTCAGCCTGTTCATCAGGAACCATAGAGCCTTCCTATGTGCTTAGAGCCATGGGTATAGAAGGCGATGCGTTATATGGTGCGGTACGTATAAGCTTTAGCCGTCATCATTCAGTGAACGAAATAACTCAGGCAGTAACCTCCATCATTGCAGCTGTGTACCGTATTCAGGCTCTGAGTGAATAAAGTACAAATTACGTAGCAACGAACGTAATCGTTTAATCCTCATTTATTTGTAAAGGTCATCCCTCCCTATCCACTCATGCCTATGCTACTAAGTAGTCGTGCAAAAATTTTTTAACAACAGTGGGATCATAATGTTAATAAATTTATAAACCACTACTTAGCTTGAGAATGCAGTATGCGAAGCTCAAGCTTCACATGGCAATAGACAGCTTTAGCTGTTTACTCCATATTAGCTTATCATCAACAGAGATTGACAACGCTGTCATATCACCAGCAATTCTCATTATGAAAAGTAATGCAAGCTCTGCTTGCCTGTGTTGACTTGCAGGCAAAGCCTTCACTCCTTTAATTTGCGGTGAATGTCCTAATGAAAATTGCTGTCATATCACAACAAATTAAATCTCATTGATAATAAGTGTTAGAATGCGGAAAATTTAGTTTTGCCAATCAAATTAAACTACATTAAATAACAACGATTCGAAAGATGGAAAGTCTGCTCAAACCATTTTCCCCGCAAAAAGCTTCGTTTGGTCGTCATGAGACTTTTACGCTACGTTACTCTTGGCTAACTAAAGGCTACCAAGCATTTATACAAAATCATGCTATTTTTTCATCAGATGAAGCCACTATTGACTTAGGGGTCGGTAAAAACATGGTTAACGCAATCAAATATTGGTTGCGAGCAACTACCCTACTCACCGACACGGCTGATGGTTTGCTTGCAACACCAATAGGAAAGGCAATTTTTTCCGAGGATGGTTGGGATCCTTATCTTGAAGACGAAGCGACTATTTGGCTAATTCACTGGTTACTGGCTACTAATTCCGAATTAGCGACCGCGTGGTATTGGTTTTTTAACTGTTTTCATAAATCAGAATTTACTAATGAAGAAGCCTCAGAAGCATTGGCTGATTTTGTCAGAATCAATTTATCAGGCAAACATTCAGAAAAAACTGTCAAACAAGAAATTGCAATGATGTTAAGAATGTACTGTCCACCCAAGTTAACTGCAAAATCCCAGCTTGAAGAGGGTTTAGATGCACCTTTAACATCATTAAATTTGGTTATGGCGGCTGAGGGATCACATCTATATCGCTCCTATGCAAGCACACAACCTAACCTGCCGATAAGTTTGATTGGCTACGCAACGAATGAAGTGTTAAATCAACGACGTGTTGAAACGCTTCCCATTAATGATCTGATGTATGGACAAGCTCACGGTATTGCTATCGGCGGCGTGTTTAGACTGACAGAAAACGCGCTGTTGGCAAAATTAGAAAATCTGGTTGCAGCGTATCCAAAAGTTTTCCAAATCAACGAAACAGCAGGCATTAACCAATTATTTAGAATTGATAACAGCGTTTCATCGTTAGATTTCTTAAGTGATCATTATCAAGCAACGGAATGAAGGCTTACAACATGGATAAACTAATTCAACTGGATACCCATTACACACGCTCTATTAATTTGGAAAGAGATGCAGATTCGACTGACATCCTTAACGCCTATATTCCAACTTCACGAGCCATACAGACGCTGGACAAGATTGCAGAAACCTTCACTAAAAAATCTACGCCAAGAGCGTGGTCGCTAGTAGGCCCGTATGGGTCGGGAAAATCTTCTTTCGCTATTTTTTTGTCACATTTATTAGAAAACCGAAAGCTTGATACAAATCTAAAGGCAGAAACTATTTTGCAACGCTATAACCCGGCGGTTGCAGAAAAAATCACTGCACATACAAAGGGTTCTAATGCCTACTGCATCGTATTGTTAACAGGTAGTCCTGAATCTTTAAGCAAGCGTTTTATTGATGCACTCTATCAAGCGGCGCTTCGATATTGGACAGGAAAAAAAACGTCTGTAATTATTGAAGAAATTGAGCAAGCGCGGCAGGAGCCATTAACAACCTCCATCATCATAGTATTGCTGAAGAAATTACAACTGGCAGTTAGTGAGCAATCAGGTAAAGGCATACTCATCATTATTGATGAATTAGGCAAATTTTTGGAGTACGAAGCCCGACACTTAGGGGCAAACGATATTTTCTTACTGCAAGCGCTTGCCGAAGTGGCTTATGACGGTGGAGAAGCCAACATTCTCTTGTTGGTGTTGATGCATCAAGCTTTTGAGCAGTATTCAAAAGGCTTGGGAGCCAATCTGAAAAACGAATGGGTCAAAGTACAAGGTCGATTTGAGAGCGTCCCCTTCCTTGAGTCAGCAGAACAAACTTTACGCGTTATTGCCGCTGCGTTTCGTAACCAGCTGACGGCAATACAGCAACAAGAGATAAAACACCATACAGCAGTCATAGTTGAAGTTTTAGGCCAGCAAAATGCATTATTACCTGGACTAAATGTTGAGCCTGCCATAGAGATTCTAAGTCAATGTTATCCGTTACATCCTATGGCAGCATTGATCTTACCGACACTCTGTCAAAAAGTAGCTCAAAACGAAAGAACCTTGTTTAGTTATCTGGGCAGTCAGGAATACTTTGGATTTAAACACGGCGTACAACGATTAAAAGACGTAGGCGATTGGGTTTTACCTTGGGAGATTTTTGAATACTTCATCCAAAATCAACCCTCATCAACGACCGATCATCTGACCCACAGACGCTGGGCCGAGGTTATTACCGCTTTAGAACGCTTAGGTGATGCAAACGATTTAGAAAACCAACTGGTAAAAACCATCGGCCTATTTAATATTATAGGCAGTCAGGCGGGGCTTAAGGCAAGTAAAGAATTATTAACACTGTGCTTTCCATTGTCCGTTGATGTTGATCAATACCTGACTAACCTACAAAACAAGTCCATCATCAACTATCGACAATTTAGCTCCGAATACCGGATATGGGAAGGCAGTGATTTTGACCTAGAAGTGGTCTTGCAAGAAACCATTCAACAGTTAGGGCGTTTTAATTTAGTAGAAACACTCACGCATCGAAACAAATTGCCACCCATAGTTGCCAGAAAATATTCGATTCAAAACGCCACATTGCGGGTATTTAGTCCTTTTTACATCGACTCCGCAACCAAGCAGAGTTTTTACAGCAATACTGATCATCCTAGAATTCTCTTCTTCTTATCAGAGAGCCAAGATGATATTGTCAATTTTGAGAGACTTGTTAAAGAACACAGCAATCCATTAAATATTTATGTTTTATGCGATAACGCAGCTCAACTTAAAGCTATTGTTACTGAGGCTATTGCTTTAGAAAACATTCAATCAGAACGCGCAGAGATTAAATCTGATCCGGTTGCACAAAGAGAATTGAAAGATCGTTTAGCCACTATCAAACAAACCGAATTGGAATTGCTGAATCAATATCTTGAGCAACCCGAAGTGAATCAATGGTTTTGGCAAGGCAAGCGTTTAGAGTTAGCTACGCGACGCGCATTACAACATCAGCTATCCACCGTGTTAGAAACGGTGTATGACCAAGCACCCTGGATTAAAAATGAACTGGTAAATCGCAACAAAGTGTCAGGACAAGCGAATGGCGCTAAAAATAAACTGATAGCGGCATTATTAACCAAAAGCCATTTAGAAGATCTTGGTTTTGATAGTAGCAAATATCCCGCTGAGAAAACCATCTATCGTGCCGTGTTTAAAGAACCGGGCATACACATAAAAAAGAACGATGTCTGGCAGCTAGTTAACCCGTCTGATGACAATAAATATCAATTTGCAAAAGTTTGGGATTGTATCAGAACAGTATTGGCAGACAGTTCTGCGCCAACGTCGCTGACAACTATTTATGCACTGATGGAAAAGCCGCCTTATGGTGTTCAAAAAGGCGTGTCGTCATTAATTTTTATCGCCTACTATTTGGCCAATCAACGGTCACTGGCGCTCTATGAGAGCGGTGTCTTTTGTCCACTGGTGACTCAAGAGCTTTTTGAGATTTTAGCTAAACGACCAGAACTATTTTCTGTTGAAGCGTTTGACTTTACCGGCATAAGAGCAGACCTGTTTAATAGCTACCTAGAAAAACTGATTGGAAAAGTACCTGAAGAAACTACCTTGCTCGATATCGTCAAGCCCTTAGCGAAGTTTATTGGCCAATTACCTCAATACACGCTTGCAACAAAATCTCTGGATACACAAACCATTGCCGTGCGTGATGCGTTTCAGAATACGCAAAGTCCTATGAAGCTTTTATTTGAAACCTTGCCTTTAGCGTGCGGTTATCAATCGTATATTGGAGCAGACTTGGTAAACGGTAATCCCAATGAATTTTTAAACGAATTGGTTAGACATTTAAATAGTCTAAATCGAGCTTATCCAAATCTCCTTAAAAGTTTTAAAAATCAGCTCGCCGTAGCACTTAAAGAATCGACCGAATTAAGTCTTGCCGAACTCAGAGCAACCATAACCAAAAAATATGTCGGCTTAGAAAAATACACAGTTGATTTACAGGGACTTAAAGCGTTTATCTTACGGTTGCAAAATAACAAAGAAACTGATGAGGCTTGGCTAGAATCGGTTGCAGCTTTTTTGGGCAAAATGCCACCTGATAAATGGCTGCAAAATAATAGCTTGGACGCAGAATATCGTCTAATTGACCTGAGTGGACGCTTAGAGCAATTAGCCGTAGTGCATGCGCATCAATTACACGTTAATGCAGACACCCAAGTCACTGTATTTAGGGTAGTCAACCAAGATGGAGAAACAGATCAAGTGGCGTATTTAACTCTACAACTTAGAGATCAAGCGAGAACGATAGTTAACAATCAGCACGATTTTAAACAGGTCGACAAACAATTAAAACTGGCAATTATTGCCCAACTTCTCAGTGAAGTTGAATAGCTTAGCTATTGACATAAAAAAGTTAAAGCTGTTTTACGCCAGCTTAGGTCATCATTAACAAAGATTAACCGCGCTTTCATTCATTCGCTCTTGAACAAGAAATTTTAGCCAGTAATCGTGATATTAATTTCGACATAAAGCAGGAGTTTGAAATGTTACAAATAGAAATAGAAAAGCTGCCCAGCTTTATGATGGGGCAAGAAAAAGGCATTGTCGCAGGTGAAAGAAAAAAAGCTTTAATGATTGCCAGGCAATTACTGAAAAAGAATTTTTCGATGCAAGACATAGCGCAAATGACCGGACTTGATATTACGGAGCTAGACTCATTGGATCAGCATTGA
>CAJAVP010000070.1 GCA_903945375.1 uncultured Methylococcaceae bacterium
CGGAGACGTAGCGATCTGAAGCAATAACGCCCCAGTAAAGCAATGACAATACGATAGCAATCAACGCCGTGCCGGTTATTTTATGGCGTTGCAGTAAGCCCCAAGGGCGTAGAGCGGTTTTCATGGGTTGCGGCTGTCCTTAGTCTGTTTGAACGGGCGGGTATGTGGGTATTGAGCCATAGGTATTAAGCGTGTGCAGCAGCTTGTTATGAGATATTCCGATTATACTTGAGTTACTATGGATTTTGAACTAACGCAAGTTGTTTGAGTGCAATCCATTCTGTTTGTTCAGCAGTAATTATTCGCTATTTACCAAGCTGCACCACGATTATTTGAACTGTGTTGGCGTTGTCCGTATTGATATTTAAATTTACGTTTTAATAATCCAGCAGGGTCATCGGGAATTCTTTTTAGCCATTGGGCATCCGCTTGTTGTTTTTCGCTATCTTGCGGATTTTTGGGATTTACAGTAGACGGTTGAGCGTCTTGTTTTTGTTGATCGTCTTTGGCTTGACTGGCATTTTGCTGCTGATCGGGCTGGGGTTTGGATTGTGGCATGTCTTTGGTCGTGTGTTCGGGTGTTTGTTCTGGCTTACCTGATTCATCTACATTTTTATTTTCTGACTCATTGGGCTTATTTTGATTTTGTGATGAGTCGGTGTTTTGAGAGGAGTTTGGCTGGCGCTTCTGGGGTTGCTTTTTTTTTTCTTGTTTTTGCTTTTGTTCTAGCAACTCTTTATTTGCTTTAGCATCGGCATTATTGGGATCTAAGACCAACGCTTGATTATAGGCGGCTATGGCTTGTTCGTATTGTCCAGATTGTGCTAACGCATTGCCTTGATTATAAAAACCGTCGCTAGTTTGCGAAGAGGGCGCTTCTAAGGCTTTGGTGTAGTCGCCATTTTTGTAATAAGCGGCCGCTTTCCAGTCAGGATTATCGAATAATTTTGTCGCTAGTTCGTAATTTTGATGGTCGAAGGCATGTTGTGCTTGCTGATCTTTGGTTCGCCATAAATCTTGCCATTCCAGTGCATAGCTGTTTTTGGGTAATGGCAATAAGACGAGCAGAGCAAGGCTGAGAACGCCTTTTCTAAACAGTAGCGCACTTAGGGGCAATATCAGTAATAACAGCCAAGGGCCGGTGTCTTCCCATTGATCTAATAAAATTTCTGGCAGCTTGGCATCGGTTGCAAGTGGGGCATCTGGATGGTCGAGTTGAGCAAATAGGTTGTGAATATCGCTATCATCACGAGTAAGCAATTGAAAAAAACCATGCCCCGCTTCGGCTACGTATTTTAATTCATCGAGGTTTAATTTGGGCACGACAATCGCCCCTTGTGAATCCTTCATAAATCCCCCTTCTGGCAAGGGAATCGGTGCGCCGTCAGGTGTGCCTACGCCTAAAACTGAAACAGTGTAGGCATCTAAAGCTTTGGCGGCCTCCAAGCCGTGTTCATCCACGCCGTCGGTCACTAGAATAATTTGACCTTTTTGCAGTCCGGCTTGTTTAAATAATGCCGCTGCTTTGGCTAGGGCTTGGGCACTATTACTGCCCGCTTCGGGCATGATATCGGTGTTTAATGCCGATAGCTGGTTGGCAATCGTTTCAGTGTCATCCGTTAAAGGTGTGACGGTAAATGCATCGCCTGCATAGACAATGAGTGCCGTTTGTCCGTCCTTGCGTTGCTTTAATATATCCGCGATTTTGTAGCGGGCGAGGGTTAGGCGGTTGGGTTTAAGGTCTTCGGCATCCATAGAGGCTGATAAATCCAGCACAATGACCCAAGCGGATGCGTTTCTAAATACCGGCATGGGAATGCGTTGCCACGTGGGGCCAGCTAAAGCAACAATGGCAAGAAAAGTCAGGCAAGCGCCGAGTGCTAAGCGTCCTTGGCTTTGTTTGGCGTGGCTGTCTTGTAAGAGATAGGGTAACAATTCGGCATCACACACGGTGTGCCACACGCCTTGGCTGAGTTTACGGCGGCGTAGCCAAATCCATAGTCCCAGTGTCGGTAATAAAGCCAACAGCCAGAAGGGTCTGATAAAGTGAAAATCCGCTAAGCTCATAATGTCCCCCAATGTTTTATGCCAATTAGGCCAGAAAGCACTAATGCTATTGTTAAAGGCCAATAAAACAATTCCTTACGTGGTCTAAAATAGTGTTTGTCTGATTCGGTGGGTTCTAATTCGTCCAGTCGTTTATAAATATTTTCTAATTCTTCGGCATTTCTAGCCCGATAATAATAACCGCCCGTGCTTTCGGCGATTTTAATTAAGGTTTTTTCATCCAGATCGGTGGAGGGATTGACCTTACGCTTGCCAAACAAACTGCGTACGATCATTTCATCTGCGCCGATGCCGATGGTGTAGATTTTCAATTGTTTAGCCGCTGCCAACTCGGCGGCTTTGAGTGGTGCGATTTCACCGGCGGTGTTAGCGCCATCGGTCATTAAAATCAACACACGAGTGTTGGCCTTTTGTTCACCTAAGCGTTTAACCGCTAAGCCGATGGCATCACCAATGGCGGTATTCTCGCCCGCCAAGCCCAGTGCGGATTCATTTAATAATGTCATGACCGTTTGTCGATCAAACGTCAGCGGGGTTTGCAAGTACGCTTCTGAGCCGAACAAAATTAGGCCAATTCGATCACCGACTCGCCGGTTGATAAAATCGCTGGCAACCCATTTTGCGGCGGTCAAGCGGTCAACGGGCTGGTCTTTGAGTTTAAAATCTTGTGCTTCCATACTGCCCGATAAATCCACGGCCAGCATTAAATCACGTCCACTGACTGCTTGTTCGATGGGCTCACCTAGCCATTGCGGGCGCATACTGGCAATGACCAAAAATAACCACGCGAGGAGGGCTAACAGGAATGGCCATTGTGAACCGGAGCGCGTTGACAGCGGTTCAGTATCCATAAAATCTTCAATGAAAGGCACTTTTAATGCGGCTTGTTGCGCCGATTGAGATGCTGCCAGAAACTTTCTTGCCAAAAAAGGCAAGGGCAATGCCAGTAATAGCCAAGGCCACGCAAAATGGATCATCGTCTTGGGGGAAAGTCTGAATTAGGGGATAACAGGGTGTGGGGTTTCTTTTTGTAAAGGGATTTGTTCTTCGTGCGGGATTTTTTTTGGGATTTAAGCCATTGTTCACATAGATGGAACAGCGCGGCTATTTCACTTTCCGCGAGCGGCAGTTGCCAATGGGGTTGGCGATAAGGGTCTTCGGCTAGACAGGCACCGATGCCCTTGCTAAACGGGAGTTCATCAACGGAGTTGTCGAGATATGCCAACCACGCGCTACCGGTTAAGCTGGCGACTTCTTCTTCTGGCGACACGGTAATCGCCACTCGTCTCAATAATACCGACAGCTCACAGAGTTTTTGGTAATTATCTTTTTCAGATGTGGTTTTGAGACTTAGCAGGATTTTCTGAGCATGTTTTACGAATGCTTGACGAGCCAGACGACGTAACCAGATCACGACGGCAAAAATGAGTAGGCCAATGAGTAATAACAGAATCCACCAGCCCGGTGCCAAAGGCCACCAGCCGATGGCTTCGGGCAGATGGATGTCTTTTAAGGGCAGGGGAGTAGCTGGCATTTTTCAATAAATTCGGAATAATTGGTTAAGGCTATTATTGGCTATTTTGTAAAACATAGCAAGTACAGGTCGTTGTAAAGTTGTTC
This sequence comes from uncultured Methylococcaceae bacterium, assembly GCA_903945375.1. Taxonomy (GTDB): domain Bacteria; phylum Pseudomonadota; class Gammaproteobacteria; order Methylococcales; family Methylomonadaceae; genus Methylovulum. The sequence continues at coordinate 3,688 of CAJAVP010000070.1, forward strand.
AACTGGATTCATTTCGACCATTCCAAACATAAGAGTGTCATTGCAAAAAAATTAATGGGTTGTCGACAGTGCTGCATGGCATGAGTGCGATACCCGTTTTTTTGACGATGGTTTGTAAGGTATCTTGTCGATTGAGAAAACGTTGTTGGTAGTTGTGTAAGCGTTGTGTTTCGCTGCTATCAATAACAACTTCCTGTTCGTTATGTGCAAAACGAAAGCGACCTTTGTTTGGCAACGCGCACTCTAAAGGGTCATAAATAAAGACCAGCACGACATCACAATGCCGAGATAGCTTAATCAAATGATTTTGAGCCTTGTCATTAAAACTGCGAAAATCACTAATAAGATAAACCAAGCTTCCCGGATGTGCGTGATGTACGAGTCTTGCTAAAACGTGTTCTAGGGTAAACGGCTCGATTCCCTCATTAACAGGTTTTGCGAGGGCATTTAAAAAGCGCAGTACCGCTTGTTTGCCGTTTCGAGGTTTTAATTCGAGACAGTCCAATTCGGAAAATAATTGTCCACCAATACGGTCGCCATGATGGTGAGCCGTCCACGCCAATAACGCCGCTATTTGCGCCGCTAATACCGATTTGAATACGCCTCGGGTGGCAAAATGCATGGCCTCACGATGGTCTACCGAAATAAAAACCGGTCTTTCTCGTTCTTCTCGAAAAACTTTGGTATGTGGTTTGCCCGTTCGTGCGGTAACACGCCAATCGATACTGCGAACATCATCGCCGGCTTGATACAGCCGCGCTTCATCAAACTCCATGCCGCGTCCTTTAAAGCGAGACGTATAAGCGCCGCTTTGTGCGGCACGAAGCTTTTTGTGATTCAGCGATAAGCTGGCGGCGGGTTTTGCTAAATCAATCAGCGATTTTAGCGTGACAGCAATGCGTTCGTTAGGCGCAAGTGGGTGGCTAGGTTGGGTAAGCATTAAGGTACTGGCACGCGGGCGATCAATTCTTTAATAAAATAATCGGTGTTAATGCCTTCGGCTTCGGCTTCATAAGACAGAATCAAACGATGACGCAGGACATCAAAAGCCAGCTCTTGAATATCATCTGGGGTTACAAAATCCCGTTGTGATAACCACGCTTTGGCACGAGCGCAGCGATCTAAGGCAATACTGGCGCGAGGGCTTGCGCCATATTGTAGCCAACTCGCTAAGTCCGGACTGTAAGCCGATGGATTGCGGGTTGCCAAAATAATTTGTAATAAGTAGTCTTCCAGTGCTTCGGCCATGTAAATATCCAGCACTTCATTACGTGCTGTAAACAGTGTCTCTTGGCTAATGGGCGTAAAGTGTTGGGTTATGGGAGCGGACGATGCGTGTCGAGCCTCAGCGCGGACTAAGTGCAAAATGGTTTTTTCATGCACGGCATTGGGATAATCTACTTTTACGTGCAATAAGAAACGATCCAGTTGTGCTTCTGGCAAAGGGTAAGTGCCTTCTTGCTCAATCGGGTTTTGGGTTGCCATTACCATAAAGAGCTGTGGTAGTGGATAGGTTGCTTGACCTACGGTAATTTGCCGTTCTGCCATTGCCTCAAGTAATGCGGCTTGCACTTTGGCGGGCGAGCGGTTGATTTCATCGGCTAAAATTAAATTATGAAACAAGGGGCCTTGTTGAAATTCAAACGTACCGGCTTGTGGGCGGTAGATTTCAGTGCCGGTCAAGTCGGCGGGTAGTAAGTCTGGTGTAAATTGTACCCGATGAAAATCGGCTTGAATGCCTTTGCTTAAGACGTTGATTGCCCGGGTTTTGGCAAGACCGGGTGCGCCTTCAACTAACAGATGCCCGTCGGCTAAGAGACCAATTAACATGCGCTCAACCAACACGTCCTGACCAATAACATGTTGGTTTATAAATTCTTTTAAGTTAGCTAATGCGATTTGTGTGGTGCTTTGTGCTTCTGACATAGTGGATGGTGGTTATAGCAATAAAGTTGAGTAGCGTCAGCGTGGACTTATAACTCGCGCGTCGCGCTAAATTTAATATCAGGCCAACGTTCTTCCGTCAATTGTAAATTAACGCGGCTGTTAGCGACATAAACCAAATAGCCACCGCCGTCTTCCGCTAAATTATCAAAGGCTTTTTTCTTAAATTCTTCTAATTTAATAGGATTTTCGGCACTGACCCAGCGCACGGTGGAAATCGGTACGGCATCGTAAACGCATTCGACATTGTATTCGCCCTTTAAACGGAACGCAGTCACATCAAACTGTAACACACCTACGGCACCTAAGATGAGGTCATTGTTTTTCAGTGGTCTAAATAACTGGGTTGCGCCTTCTTCGGTGAGCTGTATCAAGCCTTTTTGTAAGGCTTTCGCGCGTAATGGATCTTTGAGTATCACACGGCGGAATAATTCGGGTGCAAAATACGGGATACCACCATATTTTAAGGTTTCACCTTGCGAGAAGGTGTCGCCGACTTGAATCGTGCCATGATTATGTAGACCGATAATATCACCCGGATAAGCTTCTTCAACACTTTTGCGTGTGTCGGCTTGAAAGGTAATGGCATTGGCGACTTGTACTTGTTTGCCTAAACGGACGTGGTAAATCTTCATGCCTTTATCAAATTTACCGGAACAGACACGTAAAAAGGCAACGCGGTCGCGGTGCGCTGGATCCATATTGGCTTGTACTTTAAATACAAAACCTGAAAATTTATCTTCCGCCGGTTGTACACTGCGTTGCTCAGCTTCACGCGCTCTAGGGGAGGGCGCATATTCAGCAAAGGCATCGAGCAATTCAAGAATACCAAAGTTATTGATTGCAGAACCAAAAAAGACGGGCGTGAGTTTGCCAGAAAGATACTCATCTAAATCAAATTCATGACTTGCACCTTTGACTAAATCAATCTCATCGCGCAGTTCTTGGGCTTGATCGCCGATTAAGTCGTCTAATTTGTGGTTATTCAGGCCCTTGATAACTTCAGCTGCGGCAATTTTGCCGCCGTGTTGTGCGCTAAATAAGTGGATTTCGTCTTTATACAAATGGTAAACGCCTTTAAAACGTTTGCCCATGCCAATCGGCCAGGTCATAGGCGCACATTTGATTTTTAAGACATTTTCAACTTCATCCAGCAGTTCGATAGGCTCTCGTCCTTCGCGGTCGAGTTTGTTAATGAAGGTTAAAATGGGTGTAGTGCGCAGACGACAGACTTCCATTAGATTGATGGTGCGTTCTTCAACGCCTTTGGCGACGTCAATTACCATCAACGCCGAATCGACCGCTGTTAAGGTGCGATACGTATCCTCAGAGAAATCTTCATGACCCGGGGTGTCCAGTAGATTGATAATGCAATTGTTATGTTCAAATTGCATCACCGAGGTGGTCACCGAAATTCCCCGTTCTTTTTCCATTTCCATCCAGTCCGAGGTGGCATGGCGTGCCGCTTTGCGGCCTTTTACCGAACCGGCAAGCTGAATCGCCCCGCCAAACAACAGCAGTTTTTCGGTAATCGTGGTTTTTCCCGCATCGGGATGGGAGATAATGGCGAAAGTGCGCCGACGTTCAAGTTCTTGGAGTGTTTCTGACATGCTTTAATTAGCTACTGACTACGGTAAGGCCGGCGATTATAACTGATTATCTGGCTCGATGTGAATCGTACTGGATAGTCGCAGCAATTTTCGTATGAATATAGAGCGACTATTTTGCTTTCCAGTTTTAATATCTAGGTTTAAATAGTATCAATTTAGCGAAGAAGTGGTTTATTGAGTCCGTTGATTACACTAGGCAACGCTATTTTCAAGTACCTCAATGGCATCTTCACTGCTGATACTGCTCTTTTTACTGGTAAGAATATAGTCGGCTAAACGCTCAATCGCTTCCCAATGTGCCAAACGATCAATAAACTCAAAGGCGTTAGCTAGTAAGTCGATCATTTTTTGCTCTCGTTTTTTGGCACAGGCAATAAATCGTTCTAAATAGCCATTGACTTTGAGTAAATCAGACGATCCGCCATAAAAATGCAGGGTGTTAATTGCTGCACGTTTATTATCAAAATGCTCGCCTTCGCGCAAAGCCACGTATTTAGCTTCGGCTAATGCGCCAACTAGCAAATTAATCATATCGGCTTCAAAAGCGGTTTGTAGTGCGTCTTGAGAATTAGTTGAAAAATAATCCGCACTTTCTATCAAGGTTAAGGGAAGATTATCAATGAGATAACCACCTTCAACACTGGCGACATAACAGTCTTGTAAACATGGATCCGGTAATTTTAATGATTGGTTTATTTGAAAAAATACCGAGGGTAGTTGTTTTTGCTTATTGTAAAGATAAATGCCCGCTGCATGACCTGCTTCATGAAAAGCAATTTGCTTTATTAAATCATGAGGATCAATCAGAGCTGCCGATTCAGTTTGGTAATTGCGTTTCATGATTAACCTTGGTTCAGGTTAAAAAAATGCGGTCAAACATCAGGCCGCATCAAGGAGGAGGATTAAAAAGTCAATCGCGAAGAAGCTTGACAACAAGCTGCAACCCATCGACTTAAACAACTCAAATGCTCAGTAAAAGAAGTCAGCAGTAGAGTTGCGTACAGTGTATGCGATTCGGTACTGTCTTGCAAATGCGACAGATTGTCGCAGAATAGTCTACAAAATCATTTTTTCTGAATTTTGTTTTGGTTCGGGCAGAACAGCCTTTTTTGCCAATTGGCTTTGTAACGCCCATTGCACATGCTCTCTGACTAATTCGGAAGGATGATTGCTCTTGTCACTCAGTGCCTCAACAATTAATGCAGATGCCGAAGCATTACCTAAAGCCACTGCGATATTTCTCAGCCACCGCTCATGACCTATGCGCCGTATTGCTGAACCTTCTGTACGTTTTAAAAAAGTGGCCTCGTCCCAAGCAAACACGTCTAATAAGTGCTGGGTGTTTAAACGATGGCGTGGATGAAAGTCTGTGTTATCTGTTAAATGGGCAAACCGATTCCAGGGGCAAATTAGCTGGCAATCATCACAACCATAAATACGGTTGCCCAACAAGGGGCGTAAAGGTTCAGGAATCGCGCCATGCAGCTCAATGGTCAAATAAGACACACAACGCCGTGCATCGACCTGATACGGCGCAATAATCGCTTGCGTCGGACAAATTGCAAGACACGCACTGCAATCGCCACAATGTGCGGTAGCAGGCGCGTCAATAGGCAGTGGCAAACTGGTATAAATCTCGCCTAAGAAAAACCACGATCCCGCTTTGCGATTGATGAGGTTAGAATGTTTACCGATCCAGCCTAAGCCCGCTTTTTCTGCAATGGCTTTTTCTAAAACGGGCGCACTGTCCACAAAAGCTCGCATTGACATGGGAAAATCCGTGTCTGTTAGCGTGGCGTGAATTTGATCGACCAATTTTTGCAAACGATTACGCATCAATTTGTGATAGTCCCGACCTAAGGCGTAGCGCGAAACATAAGCCGCATCGGGGGTCTCTAGCAGCGACCACATCGCCGCATGGGGTTCTGGTAGATAATCCATGCGTACCGAGATAATGCGGCGCGTGCCTTCGTGCAATTCATTGGGGCGACTGCGTTTTGTCCCGTGACGCTGCATATACGCCATATCGCCGTGTAAGCCTCGCGCCAGCCAAGCATTTAAGTGCGTTTCAGCAGCGGATAACTCCGTATCAGTAATGCCAACTTGCTGAAAACCCAAGGCTTGCCCCCATTGCTTGATTTGCAGGGCAAGCTGAGTCATGCAGGGATCAACACGTGCCATGAGCTTTAATGTCGTTTAACCACGTCGCCCTGATTTAGCTGGATTTCTAGGTGTGGTGCTGGTGTTGCGGGTGGGATTGCTCCGACGATTAGGGGCGGGTGTACGAGCCGGCTCAGCCACTTGAGGTGGTGGTGTGGCACTGGCTTCAAATCCGGGGACTTGTTCACGTTTAATCGGTTTTCCGATCAATTTGTCGATGACTTTTAACGCGCCAAGCTCGTCATGAGATACCAGAGAAATGGCTTGTCCTTCTTCGCCCGCCCGTCCGGTTCGACCAATCCGATGGACATAATCCGCTGGTGAGCGAGGTAATTCATAGTTTACTACATGCGGTAATAAGGCAATATCAATGCCTCGTGCAGCGACATCAGTTGCGACCAACACCCTGATTTCTCCAGACTTAAATCCCGCTAAAGCACTGGTTCTCGCGCCCTGACTTTTATTGCCGTGAATCGCCGCCGCATTAATGTTTTCTTTGTTAAGTTTTTCGGTCAAGCGGTTTGCACCGTGTTTGGTGCTGGTAAACACCAACGCCTGTTGCCAATTATTCGTTTTGATTAAATGGCAAAGCAAGGTGGTTTTGTCTGCCTTATTACAAAGGTAAGCAATTTGCTCAACCGTTTCTGCGGCTTGATTACGCGGAGCGACTTCGATTTTAATAGGATTAACTAACAAGCCGGTCGTTAGTTTGCGAATATCTTCAGAAAAAGTCGCTGAAAATAATAGGTTTTGGCGTTTTTTAGGCAGCAATGCAATAATTTTGCGAATATCACGAATAAAGCCCATGTCCAGCATGCGATCCGCTTCATCCAGTACCAATGTTTCTACTTTGTCCAATTTGACAGCGTTCTGACTAAGCAAATCCAATAAACGGCCAGGCGTTGCGACTAAGACATCCACGCCACCACGCAAGCGCATCATTTGAGGATTAATTTTAACGCCACCAAACACTACTTCCGTTTTTAAGCGAGGATGTAAATAAGCTCCGTATTTATTGACTGACTCACCCACTTGCGCGGCTAGTTCGCGGGTTGGCGTTAAAATCAGCACTCTTACGGGTCGATTAGCACTGAATGAATACTGCGATAAGCGGTGTAACAGTGGCAAAGTAAACCCGGCGGTTTTACCTGTGCCTGTTTGCGCGGCGGCTAGTAGATCATGACCTTTTAAAACAGCGGGGATAGCTTCGGATTGTATGGGGGAAGGCGTGGTATAACCGGCTTCGGCAATAGCACGTAGTAAAGGATCAGATAAACCTAATTTAGAAAATGGCATTCGTTATGGAGTCTCAAGAAAAACTATTGTTAATTAATGTGTTGCAACATCGAGGATTGAGGGGGCGTGGAGACTGATAAGCAAATAGCCATCAACATCATTGTTCACGTTGGTGGCGATTATACATGAATTTATTGCCATAGATTAACAAACCTAAAGCGCGTTCGATTGCCGACTTACGTTAGGTACTGATGTGTTGCACGAAATGAGTTATCACTCAATTTTCGATAGTTCTCTTTAGGTTATTTTGTCCAGCTAAAAGCAATAGGTACATAAGTCTTATTTGTGGACATTTAACAGCCGTGTTTTATGTTATGCTAATCACATCATCAACAGCTACCCGTCATATCCCTATTTATGCGTACCCGCGTTAAAATTTGCGGCTTTACCCAAACGACCGATGCTGTCGCCGCAGCGCGTTTGGGGGTCGATGCGATTGGCTTGGTTTTTTATCCGCCCAGTCCCCGATATATAGAAATTCAACAGGCCATTGAAATAGTTAATGCTTTACCGACATTTACGACGGTGGTTGGTTTGTTTGTTGATGCCAATGAAGCGCAAATACGCGAGGTGTTAGCGCGAGTGGCTATTGATTGTCTTCAGTTTCATGGCGATGAATCGCCAGAGGCTTGTCGACTTTATGGTAAACGCTACATTAAGGCCATAAGAATGAATGCCGATGTTGATTTGGACGCGGTGGTTGACGACTACCACGATGCGTCTGGGTTGTTGCTAGATGCGTATCATGCCGATGCAAAAGGCGGGACGGGGCAGCAATTTGATTGGGGTTTAATACCCAAAGAATGCCCATTGCCTATCGTTTTGGCAGGTGGTTTAGAGGCAAGCAACGCCCGTGCTGCGATCCAGTCTGTGCGACCTTATGCGCTGGATGTCAGTAGTGGTGTAGAACAAGCAAAAGGTATTAAAGATACCGAAAAAATGGCGGCGTTTATTCGCGCTGTCAATGACAGAGAAGGAAGTTAGAGCAGACCATGAATCCTATGACAGAAAATTATAATAAGCCCGATGAACGCGGGCACTTTGGCCCTTACGGGGGGATGTTTGTGGCGGAAACCTTGATGCCACCCATTCAAGAACTCAATGCAGCTTACCAGCGCTATTTGGCAGATCCTGAGTTTATCGCGGAATTAGATGCCGATTTACAATATTACGTGGGTCGCCCCTCGCCGTTGTACTATGCGGAGCGCTGGAGTCGTGAACTGGGCGGGGCGCAAATCTATTTAAAGCGAGAAGACCTTAACCATACCGGTTCACACAAAATCAATAATACCGTTGGACAAGCGTTGTTAGCCAAACGCATGGGTAAAACGCGCATTATTGCGGAAACCGGTGCAGGTCAACACGGCGTGGCAACGGCAACAGTGGCGGCACGATTGGGATTGGAATGTGTGGTTTACATGGGGGCTGTCGATGTGGCTCGGCAATCTTTGAATGTGTATCGCATGAAATTATTAGGGGCAACGGTGGTGGCGGTTGAATCTGGCTCTAAGACCTTGAAGGATGCCTTAAATGAAGCCTTACGCGATTGGGTGACTCATGTCGATAATACGTTCTACATCATTGGTACAGTTGCAGGGCCACATCCTTATCCGGCAATGGTTAGAGATTTTCAGGCAATTATTGGGCGTGAAGCCAAACAGCAATGTTTGGACGCAACCGGACGTTTACCGGATGCCTTAGTCGCTTGTGTGGGTGGCGGTTCTAATGCGATCGGTTTGTTCTATCCCTTTATTGATGACCACTCGGTTAAATTAATTGGCGTAGAAGCGGCGGGAGATGGCGTGGCTACAGGTCGGCATTCCGCGCCTTTGTGTGCCGGTCGTCCGGGTGTTTTGCACGGTAATCGAACCTATTTGATGGCAGATGATGACGGCGAGATTATCGAAACGCATTCAATTTCAGCTGGATTAGATTATCCCGGTGTAGGCCCTGAACATGCTTGGCTTAAAGATACGGGGCGTGCGGAGTATGTCAATATTACGGATAATGAAGCCTTAGACGGTTTTTACGCGCTCACGCGTATGGAAGGCATTATTCCCGCTTTAGAATCCAGTCATGCCATGGCTTATACAATGAAATTGGCACCTACGATGGATAAAGAGCAGATTATCATCGTAAATCTGTCGGGACGTGGCGATAAAGACATGCAAACGATGGCAAAACGTGAAGGAATAGAGTTATGAGTCGATTAGCGGTTACATTTGAGCAGCTTGCTCAGTCTGGACGTAAAGCATTAATTCCGTTTATTACGGCAGGTGATCCGCATCCCGACTTTACCGTATCCATGATGCACGCGATGGTTGCGGTTGGCGTGGATGTCATCGAGTTGGGAGTACCCTTCTCTGATCCTATGGCTGATGGGCCGGTTATTCAACGTGCCAGTGAGCGGGCATTAGCGCATAAGATGAGCTTAAAACGCACCTTGGCGATGGTGGTGGAATTTCGTAACACCAATCAGCATACCCCTGTGGTGTTAATGGGCTATCTCAATCCAATTGAAGCAATGGGCTATGAAGCATTTGCCAATGCCGCGCAACGCGCTGAAGTCGATGGTGTTTTGACGGTCGACTTGCCGCCCGAAGAAGGGTTGGAATGCCGTGAGTTGTTAAAAGCACGTGGTGTTGATCCTATTTTCTTACTAGCCCCTAATAGCAGTGATGAGCGTATCCGCATGATGGATAATATTGGCAGTGGTTACATCTACTACGTTTCTTTGAAAGGAGTGACGGGGGCAGGGCATTTAAATAGTGCCGATGTGGAAAGCAAACTTAAACAAATCCGTGCCAATACTTCGTTGCCGATTGGGATTGGTTTTGGGGTTAAAGATGCTGAAACCGCTAGAACGATTGGTGCATTAGGTGATGGGGTTGTGGTCGGTAGTGCTTTAATCAGTAAAATTGAAGCCAACTTAGACAACTGCGATCGGGCAAAACATGAAATTTGTGAATTATTGGCATCCATGCGATGTGCGTTGGATGAAGGGAGTGTTAAATAATGAGTTGGTTTGAAAAATTGCGACCATCAACGATTCGTACGGAAGCATCAGTCAAAAAAAATACCGTACCAGAAGGCTTATGGAGTAAATGTCCTGAATGTAGTGCGATTTTATACAATTCTGAATTAGAAAAAAATTTTAGCGTCTGTCCAAAATGTGAGCATCATTTGCGTATTTCAGCAAGAGCGCGATTGGATTTGTTTTTGGATGACGGTGAGCGTGAAGAAATTGGCAAAAATATCAAGCCACTTGATCCTCTAAAATTTAAAGATATCAAAAAATACAAAGAACGACTGGCGACGGCGCAAAAACAAACCAAGGAAACCGATGCGTTGGTGGTAATGAAGGGTCGCTTAAAAGGTCAAGAGCTGGTTGTTGCGGCATTTGACTTTAATTTTATGGGTGGCTCGATGGGCTCGGTGGTGGGAGAGCGTTTTGTACGCGGAATCAACAAAAGTCTAATGCTGGGCATTCCCTTTGTGACGTTTACTGCCAGCGGTGGTGCTAGAATGCAAGAATCGCTGTATTCATTATTCCAAATGGCAAAGACAAGCGCGGCATTGACGCGCTTGTCTGATGCCGGAGTCCCATACATTTCTATTATGACCGACCCGACGATGGGCGGCGTTTCGGCTAGTTTGGCGATGTTAGGCGATATTAATGTTGCTGAGCCTAATGCCTTAATTGGTTTTGCCGGCCCGCGTGTTATTGAACAAACGGTTCGCGAAAAACTGCCTGAGGGTTTTCAGCGCAGTGAGTTTTTACAAGAACATGGTGCGATCGATATGATTGTTGACCGTCGACAAATGCGCGACAAAATTGCCAATGTGTTAGCTATGCTATCGGTTGGCAAAATGACGAGTGATGAGTTGGCAATTTTAGAGCCGGTGATTATTGATGATATCAATGACGCAGGTTGATGGACGCGATGCTAACAATGGACATGATGGTCTGTAACCTTTAGCTTCTTGGTCACAATGTTTTGTAAACTTGGCTCGTTGTTCAACGCTGATTGCCATTTTTACCAAAGCTTGTGCATTGATAATGAGATGAGGAGGTTGAGAGTTACTAATGTATTTTGATACTTTACAGGATTGGTTAAGCTGGCAAGAAGGCTTTCATCCGTTGGCAATAGATTTGGGTTTAGAGCGAGCGGATCATGTGTTTACTGCACTTAATCCCCATAAAATCAAACCGCTGACGATTACCGTTGCAGGAACCAATGGTAAGGGTTCTTGTGTTGCCTATCTTGAGGCGATTTACTTAGCACAAGGTTATCGCGTAGGGGCTTATACCTCTCCTCATATCTTAAAATATAACGAGCGCATTAAAATTAATGGTCAGCCTGTTAGCGATGCGGCGATTTGTGAGGCGTTTGCAAGAATTGAAGCGGTGCGAGCCGATCACTCGTTAAGTTATTTTGAATTTGGTACGCTTGCGGCACTTGATTTGTTTTGGCGGGCGGATTTAGATATTCAACTACTGGAAGTCGGGCTGGGAGGGCGTTTGGATGTCGTGAACGTGGTTGAGCCTGATGTGGCGTTGGTTAGCAGTATCGGTATCGATCATGTGGCTTGGCTTGGCGATTCCCGTGATGCCATAGGACGAGAGAAAGCGGGGATTTTTCGTGCCGGTGTGCCGGCTATTGTGGGTGATCCGTATCCACCATCGACAGTATTAGAAACGGCAGCTGAAAAAAATGCCCAGCTCTTTTGTCTTGGTAACGATTTTGGCTATTACAAATATGCCGATCATTGGGATTGGTATGCCGGTCAGCAGGCGTTCAATCAGTTACCGATGCTCGCTTTAAAAGGTGAGCATCAGTATCGCAATGCCGCTTCGATTATCCTAGCTATTCAATGTTTACAACACCGATTGCCAGTTGACTCCTCGGCTATTGCTTATGGCTTAACGCATGTGCAATTGGCGGGGCGTTTTCAGTTAATTGAGGGCGAGATTCCGGTGCTATTGGATGTGGGACATAATCCTGAAGCGGTGTTGACCTTGGTGGATTATTTGTCCACCTATTTCCCTGATAAGTGTATTCATGCGGTTTTTTCAATGATGAAGGACAAAGATATTGTCAGTGTTCTCCGTATTATGAAGCCTATGGTTCAGAACTGGTTTTTTGCGCCTTTGGCTAATTCTCGGGCGACGACAGACTCGGCAATGCAAGAGTTTTTTTTACAAGCGGCTATCCCCAATGTATTTTTTGGCTATACTGGTTTTGCTGAGGCGTTTGATGCTGCGAGAAATCAAGCGCAACCAGTTGATTTAATAATTGTTTTCGGCTCCTTCTTTTTGGTGTCTGATTGTTTAAATGAATTTGAGCATAGAGAGTTGATAAAATGAATCAAGAACTTAGGCAGCGGTTAATTGGTGCTGTGGTGGTTACAGCGTTAGCGGCTATTTTTATTCCAATGTTATTTGATGATCCGGTTGAAGAGAAGATCCAGGTTGTCAGTGAGCTAGGCATTCCTCAAGAACCGATGGTATCTGTAGATGACAATGATAAAAAATTACCCGACGATGTGAGTAATGTTGCCGCTTTAGCTGAGTCTCAAACTAATTCTCTGGAAGAGCCTAATGCCACCGAACAGACTGGCAATGATGTCTTATCTACGGATGAGTTGGAAGCCGAAGCGCCTGGCGAAGAAGAGCAAGAGCCCGTTGTAGAGCGCCCTGTCACTACTAAAGGCAGTAAAGCTAATGGCAAATCAGGCGCAACCTTGGATACTGGTATTGTCGATGAACAAGCCGACGAACCCGTGGTAACCGCTAGCAGTAAACCGGTACAAAAAGCGATACAAAAACCAACGGTATTAAAAACTGACGTGATTACGCCGGCTAAAACCGTTAAAGCTAAACCGATTGCTAATGAAAAAGCGATTGATGTCTCATCAAGCGAAAAAAATGAACCTACAACTAAAATAAATCCCGAACCATCACGCTGGTACATTCAAGCGGGTAGTTTTAGTAAAAAAGAAAATGCGATGTCGCTCTCTGATAGTTTGCGTAAACAAGGGATGCCGGTTTTGTTAGAAACGATTCAAGTCGCCGGTAAAGGCACGTTTTATCGCTTAAAAGTAGGGCCGGAATTGGACAAAAAACGAGCGTCACAAATGAAAGCGAAGCTCGATCAACAAAACATTCAAAGTATTTTAGTCGGCGAATAAGCCGCACTACGGTTTATGATCTGGGTTGACTTTGCCATTTGCGGCATATTGAGCATCACCTTACTTGTTGGTGTATTCAATGGCTCAAGTCGTCAGGCTTATTCATTAATCTGTTGGTTATTAGCCATACTGATTGGCTTAAGTTTTAGTCCTGATTTTGCCAAGTTACTAAAATCCTCTATTGATGAGCCTGTCGTTTTGCTTGCCGCATCGTTTGCTAGTTTATGTATCATCACATTGACGGTTGGCGGTTTAATTCTTCTGCTACTAGGCGAGCAAATTAAAAAATCCCGATTCACAGTTATTGAGCGTCTGGGCGGACTCTGTTTGGGGTTTGTTCATGGCATTGTGTTTGTCATTTTATTGGTTATGCTGGCGGGTTTATCGGTGTTGCCCCATTCGCCTTGGTGGAAAAAATCTAAATTCATTCCTCCTTTTCAATCGGCGGTTGTTTGGTTACAGCATCATATGCCATCAGAATTAACTAAGAACGTTAATTATCGTTAAATATTAAGGTAAAACCATGTGTGGTATTGCAGCTATAGTTTCCCATCAAGCGGTTAATCAAGAGCTTTATGATGCTTTGACCGTTCTACAACATCGCGGACAGGATGCGGCCGGCATTGTGACGTGCGAAAACGGACGTTTACATTTACGTAAAGATAATGGCTTGACTCGTGATGTGTTCACTAATGCACAAATGATGAAATTACGCGGTAATATGGGAATCGCTCATGTGCGTTATCCCACCGCTGGCTGTACCAGTTCGGCAGAAGCGCAGCCATTTTATGTGAATTCACCTTTTGGCTTAACCTTGGCGCATAACGGTAATTTAACCAATACCGAAGAATTAAAAGAAGCCCTTTTTGTTCAAGATCAGCGGCATATCAATACCGATTCTGATTCTGAGGTATTGTTAAATGTTTTTGCACATGAATTACAGAGCTTGGGTAAGTTGCATTTAAGCGTAGAAGATGTCTTTCAAGCCGTATCAGGTGTGCATCGACGTTGCCGTGGTGCTTACGCCGTGGTCATCATGATTGCTGGATTTGGCATTTTAGGTTTTCGTGATCCACACGGCATTCGCCCCGTTGTATTTGGTGATCGCATTACCGAGTCCGGTCATGATGTTATGATTGCGTCAGAAAGCGTTGCCTTGGATGTTTTAGGGTTTGATGTGATTCGAGATATCTTGCCGGGTGAAGCGATCTTTATTGAGGAATCAGGGCGCTTGCACAGTAAACAATGTGCTGAATACGTTAAACATTGTCCTTGTATTTTTGAATATGTTTATTTTGCCCGTCCAGATTCCATCATTGATGATATTTCCGTTTATAAAGCAAGATTGCGTATGGGCACTAAGTTGGCCGAGAAGATGCAACGAGAATGGCCGGATAACGATATTGATGTCGTTATTCCTATTCCCGATACCAGCCGTACCGCCGCTTTGCAAATGGCGACGATATTAGGCGTCAAGTTTAGTGAAGGGTTTATGAAAAACCGCTATATCGGTCGGACGTTTATTATGCCAGGTCAGAAAATGCGTGAAAAATCTGTCCGCCAAAAACTCAATGCTATCGGCTTAGAATTTGAAGGCAAAAACGTATTGCTGGTCGATGACTCCATTGTCAGAGGCACAACATCAGCGCAAATTATTCAAATGGCACGAGATGCAGGTGCAAAGAAGGTTTATTTTGCGTCGGCAGCGCCGCCAGTCCGTTATCCCAATGTGTATGGCATTGATATGCCAGCCGCTCATGAATTGATTGCACACGGTCGAACCGAAGAGGAAGTGCGTATTGAAATTGGAGCGGATTATCTAATTTATCAAGATTTAGAAGACTTAATTGCCGCTGTTCGGAAAGGCAATCCCTCAATCGAACAGTTTGACACCTCTTGCTTTAGTCATGAATACATAACTGGCGATATTGATGAAGCATATTTGGAGCATGTCGAGGCTTTGCGTAATGATTCGGCACGTAGCACCCATGACTCTGGGAACTTTATCATTGAAATGCAGAATTGCGACTAACCCACTGATAATATGAGATTTTTATGAGCGATATTAACTGGCAAGATTATTCATTAGAAACCCAAGCCATTCGTGCAGGTCATCAGCGCACACAGGAAGATGAACATAGTATCCCGATTTTTACAACGTCTAGCTATGTATTCAAAAATGCCGAAGATGCTGCATTACGTTTTACCGGTCAAAAATCCGGTAACATTTATTCGCGTTTTACTAATCCCACAGTGAGTGCTTTTCAACAACGCTTAGCGTTAATGGAACAAGGTGAGCGGTGTTTGGCGTTTGCGTCTGGTATGGCGGCCATCATGGCGGTTGGTATGGGCTTGTTAAAAGCTGGCGATCATGTGGTTTGTTCGCGAGGGGTTTTTGGTAACACCGTGTTAATGTTCCAAAATTATTTTGGTAAATTCGGGGTGACGACAGACTTTGTTGACCTAACGGATACAGCCGCATGGGCGGCAGCCATTCAGCCCAATACACGTTTTTTGTTTCTCGAAACACCGTCTAATCCATTGACAGAAATCGCAGATATTGCGGCTCTTGCTGATATCGCTCATCAGCACGGTTGTTTGTTGATTGTCGATAATTGTTTTTGTACCCCTGCCTTGCAAAAACCCTTGACTCTGGGCGCGGATATCGTTGTGCATTCGGCCACTAAATATATTGATGGGCATGGACGGTGTGTAGGCGGTGCGGTAGTTGCCAATGAGGACATCATAGAGAAGCACATCTATCCTTATTTAAGAACAGGCGGCGCGACCATGAGTCCATTTAATGCTTGGGTGTTTTTATCAGGTCTTGAAACTTTGGCACTAAGAATGAAAGCGCATTGTGACAATGCCTTAGCTTTGGCGCAGTGGTTAAATCAACAATCGGCGGTTGCCAAAGTTCACTATCCAGGGCTAAGCGATCACGCGCAGCATGATTTGGCAAAATCTCAGCAAACGCATTTTGGTGGTATTGTTAGTTTTGAGTTGACGGATGGCAAAGAAGCCGCTTGGCGATTGATTGATGCCACCGAAATGATTTCAATTACCGCCAATTTGGGTGATGTTAAAAGCACCATAACGCATCCTGCCAGTACCACGCATGGACGGTTGACGCCTGAAGTTAGAGCAGCTGCCGGCATCAAAGAGGGCTTAGTGCGTATTTCCGTCGGTTTAGAACATCTCGATGATATTAAAAGGGATTTGTTACGCGGCATGTAGTTTAGGCGCGAGCATGAACAACGGTGTGCGGCTGGAGTGCTTTTTTTCGCCTAAAGCGCCTACTGTTGGTGTTTGCAGTGCAGGCAAAGCCTCACGCCGACATGTCTTAACTTAATGGTAGTGAACTTGAGTGGGCGGTCGCTTGCTTCAATAATGTATTGACTCAATTGTCCAATAGTTTCAGCTGTGGAAAAATGACTAATTCACAAGTTAATTGCTTGGAAATAGCGCGAATCAATCACTTACAAGTATTTCGATTTTGTCTTTAAAGTTAATCTTAAGTCTATGTTTTTAATAGGTTAAATATCTCTGCTTAAAAATTAGTCAATTTGATAAAAAGGCAATAAAAACCGTAAGTAAGCCTCTCTATAAAGTCATTGTCCACAGACTTATCCACAGGTTTTGTGGGTAACTGTATTTATTTAAATCAAGCAAGCAGTTAGCGGCATCTTATCAAAAGAAATTTAAAAACTATGGCTAACTTGCACAGTAGTGGCGTGTTAATTTTCAATGTCGCACTACCCATTCCCTGTTATCAACTATTTGATTATTTAGCACCAGAAGGGGCGCAGCAAGTGCCTTTGGGAAGCCGGGTAGAAGTGCCTTTTGGCCCGCATAAAAAAATAGGTTATTTAGTAGGTATCAGTCAAAGTAGCTCTTTACCCATGACCAAGCTAAAACCGATTGTGCGATTGTTAGATGAGCAATCTTTATTATCAGAGCACGATTTAGCCTTATTACACTGGGTGAGTCGTTATTATCATCATCCATTAGGCGAAGTGATGAGTCTCGCTTTCCCTGTGTTATTAAGACGACAAAAAAACGTGCTTGAGCCAGTCGAAAGCCACTACGGTCTGACTGAGTTGGGACGCACATTGTCTCCTCAGACACTATTACGTGCACCCAAGCAATACGCTTTGTTAGAAAAGTTTCAAGCCACACCCCAAGCCTTGTCGTGTTTGCTATTGTCGCAATGGGATAAACAATGGCGAGTGACGATTAAGTCCTTATTGGCTAAGCAATTCGTTCAGATAGTACCCGCGCCGATGCTAGAGCAATTACCCAACGAGATAGATGTCAACGAAGAAGTTGTTTGTAGTTCAGCGCAACAGGTGGCTATTGAAGCGGTCTGCAAAAGCTTGGGCGCGTTTGGAGTGTTTTTGCTGGAAGGCGTGACGGGTAGTGGTAAAACCGAAGTGTATATGCAAATTATCCGCACGGTATTACAGCGTGGGCAGCAGGTGTTGGTGCTGGTGCCTGAAATTACTTTGACTCCACAGTTAGAATCACGTTTTCGACAACGTTTTTCTGTTGGAATAGCTATTTCCCATTCCAAGTTGACTGATAAACAGCGTTGCCAGGCATGGTTGCAAATACAGCAAGGTCATTGCGCTATTTTATTGGGAACGCGCTCCGCCTTGTTTACGCCGTTCAAACAGTTAGGTTTGATTATTCTCGACGAGGAACATGATGCGTCATTTAAACAGCAGGATGCTTGTCGATTTTCGGCGCGTGATGTAGCGGTAGTGCGGGGGAAATTATTGAATGTCCCCGTGCTATTAGGGTCGGCCACGCCTTCATTAGAAAGCTTGCTCAATGCGATCACGCACCGATACGGGTGGTTGACCTTGCCGGAGCGAGCAGGGCAAGCGGTTGCTCCAGAGCTGCAATTGCTGGATATCAGAAATAAAAAAATGCAGGAAGGCTTATCCGAGTTATTACTCACGGAAATCACTCAAACACTTGAAAGAAAAGAACAAGTTTTATTATTTTTAAATCGACGCGGGTTTGCGCCTACGTTGATTTGTCATGGCTGTGGCTGGGTGGCGCGTTGTCTACACTGTGATGCCAATTTAGTGATTCACCATCATGAACGTCGCCTACGGTGTCATCATTGCAATCAAGAACAGATGTTAATGAGCCAATGTCCGTGTTGTCATTCTAAGGAGCTAACCGCGCTAGGATTAGGGACTGAACGGGTAGAAAATAGGTTGCGACACCTGTTTGTCGATAAAACTATTGTGCGCCTAGATCGAGATTCGACCCAGCGTAAAGGCACTTTGGAAGACTATCTCGCTAAAATCAACCAAGGTCAGGTGGATATTATTTTAGGTACGCAAATGCTTGCCAAAGGTCATCATTTTCCGCAAGTCACATTGGTGGCGATACTGGATGTCGACAGTGGCTTGTTCAGTATTGATTTTCATGCGTCTGAGCGACTAGCGCAGTTGGTTGTGCAAGTCGCAGGGCGTGCCGGTCGTGAGCTAAAAGCGGGTAAAGTGATTTTACAAACCCGCAGCCCCGATCATCCCTTGCTGACCACGTTGATTCGTCAAGGTTATCACCAATTTGCTAAAACCGCCTTAGCAGAACGACAGCAAGCCTATTTACCCCCTTATACCTATCAGGCCATGTTGCGGGCATACGCACCGGATGAAATGTTGGTGCAGAGTTTTTTGCAGTCGGTTTGTGAGCTAGCACAATCGTTAAATCACCGAGACACACTGATTTTAGGTCCCGTACCGGCACCAATGGCACGCCGTACGGGTTTTTACCATTATCAAGTGCTGTTGCAACAGACTAAGCGTTCTGTATTGCAAGCTTTGCTGACGCAATTGATACCTAAAATAGCAACGTTAAAGTCGAATAAAACGCTACGTTGGTCAGTTGATGTGGATCCGGTGGATTTTTATTGAGCGAGGTGGCGCTTCTGCATTGGCTAGCGTGGCTTAATCTTGACTGACATGATAAGATAATGACGTAGTTTATGCGTTAACAGCGCCTTATATTTGCCATTATTGCTCTAGAGAACCTCTTAATGAAAATCCCCGCTTTACTGACCGTTTCGCTAGTATTGGCTGCCGGTGCAGGCAATGCTTTTGCCACCCTTTACTCGTTACCACCGAATAGTGGTGATACGGTGGTTACGCAATATCATGATGATGTGCCGTTGACACGGGTTGAACAAGATGAAACCTTATTAGATGTTGCCAGACGTTTTTTGTTAGGACAAACAGAAATTGTACGTTTAAACCAAGATTTAGATCGTTGGCATATTAAAAAAGGGGAAGTGGTGCGCTTATCTAATAAACGGATTTTGCCAGACACGCCACATGTCGGAATCACCTTAAATATTTCCGAGTATCGTATGTATTATTATCCCGACAATCAGTCTGGAACGGTGATGTCGTTTGCTCATGGTGTAGGGCGTCAGGATTGGAAAACCCCGTTAGGTAAAACCAGTGTCGCGCGTAAAGTTAAAGATCCCGCTTGGCATCCACCTGAATCAATTCGTCGCGAACACGCCGCTAATGGTGACCCCTTACCTGAAATTGTGCCGCCGGGCCCACATAATCCGCTAGGTGCTTATGCCTTGCATTTAAACCTTCCGGGTGAATATCGTATTCATGGAACGGATATCGATAAGATTTACGGCATAGGTATGCAAATTACGCACGGCTGTGTGCGTATGTATCCTGAGGATATCGCACAACTTTATCAATCCGTTGCCGTAGGGACACCGGTTTATATTGTTAAACAGCCAGTTAAGGTGGGTTGGCTCGATAATGCCCTCTATATCGAGGCACATCCTGATTTAGAAGGGGAGGAAATGACTAAAGATCAGCGTTATGGATTGGCTTTAAGTTTGATTCAAAGCGCGAATAATCATGAATTGCCGGATTTTGATCAGGCGATACTTAATGACGTCCTGAATAAACTAGACGGCGATCCCGTTGCCATTTATGAACGTTTACCGCCATTAGACGATGCAGCGACCGCACCCGCTCCGATACTGTCTCATCCGCCTGTTATCGCGACTACGCCTGCGGTTTTACCAAAATCAATTTCCGCACCGCGTAAATCTTTAGCGATCAGTCCAGTTAAACCTACCGTGTCGAATGCTAAATTGCCGCCTAAACCCGCTAAACCAATAGATGCCAAATTGACAGCTAAGTCTGCCAAATCTGCCAAAGTGCCTGACAAAAAATCGGCACTGGTCAAGCTGCCGCCAAATAAATCGGTGTCGGTGCAGACGAAGTCATTGCACGTAAATCGCCAAGGATCACCTGGGGGCTATTATCGTGGTAATTGATCCGGCATTTATTTGACGCATTAATATGGCACTAAAGATGCTTTAATTTTTATGTTCGTCAAATAATTGCAGAGGAATAGATCATGAATACTACAAGCATCCAACAGTTAAGCACTGTTGAAAAAACTGATTTTATTGAAATCTTGAGCGCTGAATTTACTTGCGCTAAGGGGTTTGGCGTTTATGCTTTTTTGACATGCAGTGATATCGAGAGATTGTACGTTCGATTTTTAGATGAAACGATTTCTGCCACGGTATTTGTCAGGCTTTATGTTAAACGATTTGGATAATGCTTATATTACAGCGTGTCCGACAGTTAGGCGGGTATGAGATTCATTCGTGCC
Organism: uncultured Methylococcaceae bacterium; assembly: GCA_903945375.1. Classification (GTDB taxonomy): domain Bacteria; phylum Pseudomonadota; class Gammaproteobacteria; order Methylococcales; family Methylomonadaceae; genus Methylovulum. The sequence continues at coordinate 24,564 of CAJAVP010000070.1, forward strand.
TACAGCTCAAAGCCGTATTAGCCTAGACTGTCGGAATAAGTGACCTTTATCTAATTTCAATATCCCGTTTTTTAAAATAGAGATTGCTGTAATAACTATTGGAATAATAAATAGGTTATGGCAAAAAATACAAACAACGGAATTAATATTGAGCTAAGTTAAGATAGCTGCGCTAAACAATAGGCTAACGTAAACGTTAGCCTATTGCCGCAGTCGCCTTACATCCTCACCTTGAAAGGCGAGGTCTTAAGCGAATTTTAATAAGAACAAACGGGTTAAGTAGATGACCAAGAAAAAAGAAAAACGAGGTCGTAAGGCGCTACCAATAGATCAAAAGAAGCCACCGCAGCCGACCATTAAAATTAATGAAGCCTTGTTTCCTTTTGTAAGCTTATTAAAATTTGAGTATAAAGCCAAGCGGGTTAGTGTGGAGAAAATGAATGCCTTGACACGGTTATTGCTTAACAACGACGCTAATCTAGCTCCAGCATCCCAGGTCGATTGCAAATCCGATGAGGGTGTTCAGGAAAACCTGGAAGACTAAATTTCCAACGGTTTGCGTCCATTGAAATCACCTTGCTTTTAAAGCAGGTGATTACCATGAAAAAGTTAACGGATCGATAAAAAACTTGGATGAACCCTTCGATGAATCCTACGTTTTACGAATTTTGATTTATAGCAAAATGCGTTAACGCTGCCCTGAATCATCAAATAGTGACACAATGCCTGTCAAACTTTTCCTCTTTTGTTTTTATGTAAGATAAAGCATGTTATCTATCAGACTTGGTGATCATTTGTATTCACTGCCCAGTAAGCAGGTTAGGCATATTGGCTGTGTTGATAGCCTGACTGTGTTGCCCATGATGCCGTCGTGGATAGAAGGTTTAGTCTATTTCAACGGCTTGCCTATCCTACTTATTGATGCTTTTGATGTACTTGGTTTAGAGCAACGCTCTGCTTTATCTTGCAAGTGTATTTTTATACATTACAAACATATGGATTTTGCATTTCGAGTGGATGAGGTATTGCGTACTAAAAAAAACTCGGTGCAAAATAATTTGCCGTCGATTTTAACGCTTTTGGAGCTAAAAAAACGCCTTCCGCTACAAGTAAGATCGGCGCTGATTAAACCGACTCAAATCCACTATGCTCCACAGGCCAGTTTATCGGTATTAGTGTTAGTCTCTGGTGATAAAACACTCGCCTTATCCAGTCATCAAATTGATTCTATTCGACGTATTGATCCTTTGCCCAAAACATGCGACGGCGATGTTTTGATTAAACTGGACGATCAACTGATACCGGCTCATTCTTTAGGTCAATTACTGGCTTTGCAAACGACAGGGCTCGAGGTTTACGCGGTTATTATTAAAGGCAAGGAAAGACCTTGGGCATTATGTGTCGAGCATTTGCAAGGTCTTGAAACTATCGAGCAAATTTATGTGTCTAGCGCTGAGCCGCATAGTACATGGCAGCTCGTGCCAGTTGAGCGTGTTATTGAACGTATGACCTATGACAATTTAGTTGGGTTTAGTGAGCAGCCCCAGCTGCGTTATTGGTATACAACGCATACGGGGTCGCTCCGTGAATTACTGAATATTGAGCATTTGCTGGAAGGGCATTATCACCCGCATTCAGTGAGTATTTTAATGTCCCATACACAGAATGCCAGCGCACCGATTAGCAAGCAGCAAGTCACGCTAGGTTTGCAGTTTTTTTGTGGAACGGAGAGTTATTTTGTTCCGTTGACCATGGTTGATGGTGTGTTAGAGGCTCAATATAACAAGAATATGGCAAGAACTCGTCCGGTTTGTGCTAAGACACATCGCTCTAATCAAACCCCAAAACTTGATAGCGGCCTACTGTTCGGTGTGCAACAAACAGCGTCCAGCTGCATATTAGTGCTGCGTTTGGCGGATGATGTGAAACTGATGCTTGCTGTTGACCGTGTGCTATTATCGCAAGCCAAATTTATTGATGAACGCTGGGTTAATTTTAATTTCCCTGACCCGTTAGCTTTTTTCTTTGATGCGGCTTATTACGATGAACTGACAAAAAAATGGATATTGCGATTAAGACTTTCAATCCATTTTGCTGTGTTGCCTTGGCAAATTAAAAAAACCTTGGCAAAAGCCATACAAGGATGGTGTTAACTTACCGCGATTTCAGCTAGTGTTAGTCATTTTTTGTTGGAGGTCAGTCGCTTTATATTGAAATAAAATAGCTAAAGCTGTTTTCCTCCAGCTTAGGTTATCATCATCAACAGAGATTGAAAGCTGTAATGGCGAAGTCTAATAATCCAATTCACTGACTAGATAATCTAAAACCTATGAATCTGAATGATAAACATAAAATTTATTCAATTTTTGCCGGTATAGCCGGTTTTTTTCTGCTATTTGGTTTTTTATTACTCAATCAAGGCCTGAGCATCAAGCATTTTAGTGACGAAATCGAGAGCCATTGGTTACCGAATATCATTGCCATCAATGCGATTAATACGGCGGTCAGTGATTATCGCTCAACTGTTGCTTTACATGTCAATTCTAGCTCATTAGCTGAAAAAGCAGAGATAGAACAAAACATGCTTCAGTTCACTGATGATATCGGGCAGTGGCAAATAAAATACGAAAAAAACATCGTCTCAGAGAACGATCGTACGTTATATGAAAAAGCCCTAAACACTTACCAAACTTATTTAGCGGCGAGTAAACAAGCGATTGTTTTTTCTCAAAATAATGAGACTGACAAAGCGGCCGCTCAGTTTAGAAATAATCGCAGTTCGTTTAACGCGTTAAGCAGTGAGTTAAACAAAGAAGTGGAATTGAACAGTTCAGGGAGTCAACACGCTGCTGAGCAAGGTGGGAAGGTTTTTGCTCAAGTTAAACTGGTTATTCTGGTTGGTAGCGCCATAACGGTTATTTTACTAATGGGTTTGTGTTGGCTTTTTAATCAGACCGACTTAAGTCGCTATGAAAAATCTGTAAGTCATGGCATTCGACGAAAAATTTCACTGACGTTCACGGTAATCATTCTATTTTTTTTGGTGTTTGGCGGTTTGTTTTACCAGCAATTATCGCGAGTTAATAGTCAACTTATTGAATTGAATAGCAATTGGATGCCAAGTATTATTGCTGTTAATGCGCTTAATACGAAAATCAGTGACTATCGTGTTACAGAAGCATTACTTGTTATGGCGAATACGGAAGATGATCTGTCATTAATGGCGCAACGATTCAATGCTCATGCTAGCTCGATAAGTGAATTGCGTAATCAATATAAAGTGTTAATTTCGTCTGAGGACGAACGTAATCTTTATGAAGAATTTAGCGTAGGTTTTGAAGAATACCTGTCGGTGAGTCAACAAACATTAAATTTTGTTCAGCATAAAGACTTTCCTAAGGCCATTATTCAGTTAAAACAAAATGGCATTTTGTTTAGTGATTTTCGTTCGGTTATTGCAGATTTACTTGACATTAACCAGCAGGGCGGTTTGCAAAGTAGTTTGACGGTGAATGCTGCTTTACAAACTTTGAAAATTATTACCTTAGGTGGCAGCGTTTTCATTTTATTTTTATTGGCTATTTCTGCTCAACTAATTCAATCGTGGTTGTTGGATGAACCACTGGATAAATCCGTTGGTCGTTCATCAGGAATGGCGCTGACGATTAAAATGAAACTGCGTATGGCCTTCTTGGGCATGGTTGCCACGGTTGTGCTATTTAGCCTGCTGATTAACGGCTTAATGCAAACTATGAATGATAAAACCACAGAGCTGGAAAAGAATTGGGTACCCAGTATTATCGTTATCAATGCAATCAATGCCTTAATATTTGATTATCGAGTTGCAGAATCGCAGCATGTTCTGGCTGATAGCGATGCAGGTAAATTAATTTGGGATAAAAAAATTAATCGTTTGCTCGATAAAATAGCTAAATCGCGACTGTATTACGAATCCTTGCTCATGCCAGAAGAGCGTAATAGTTATGAGAACTTCTCAGAAAAATTTGAAATTTATCGAACGAAAAGCGAAAAAATGTTGGGGCTTTCCCGTAAAAACAATCTAACTGCTTCAGCTGAGTTGCAACAAAACCGTGTTATTTTTTACGCAATGAGTACTGACTTGCGTAAATTAGTCGATTTAAATTCTTATGCCGGTATGGAGACCGCGCACATAAGTAAGTTTATTTTTACCGAAGCGCAACAAACCATTTTTGCGGTCGTGTTGGCTATTTTTATGAATGCTATTTTGTTCATGATTATTTTTGATAAAAATATCTCGGTTGCATTGCAACGATTAACGGCTCAATTATTGCGCTTAGCGGCGGGTGACATGGACGATGACTCGCGTCACTTCAAACAAAGGAAGGATGAAATTGGCCAAATGGCGGATGCTTTAGCGGTCGTCAAGCAAACGTTAAAAACCTTGACGGGCGACTCTCTCGAGCTGATTGAGGCGGCACAAGCGGGTATTCTGACCGCGCGTGTTGACGAACAGCGACATCCTGGGGAATATGGTCGGATTTTAGCCGGCATGAATTCATTGATAGGCGTACTCAGTGAGCCGTTGGGAGAAGTCGCTCAGCTGATGCAGAACTTAGCTTTAGGCGATTTAGATGGGCGGATGCAAGGGGATTATGACGGCGAATTGCGTATTTTAAAAACCAATGTCAATCGGAGTCTCGATGCCTTAGTCAGCTTATTGACAGAGCTAGGTCGTTCTATGCAGCATATGGCGCAGGCGGATCTAACACAAACCTTAGAAGGAAATTATCAGGGCGAGTTTTCAGTGCTGAAAGCCAACATCAATCAATCATTAGAACAGTTGGTTGTGATGCTGACACAAATTATTGATAGCACCTCGCAATCTGCGGTGGCGATTACCCAAACGTCAGAGTCATCAAAATATGTCGCTGAAGAGTCTGCACGGCAATTGTCGGCGATTGAACAGGTATTTAAAACCCTCGCCGAAACCGCACAATCTGTACATCAAATTGCTTTAAAGGCTCATGAAAGCCGTGCGTTAGCAGATGCAAATGTTAGCTCCGCTCAAGTGGGTCAGGTGCAATTAAATAAGCTGATTGACTTGATACAGTATATTGATGCCGAGTACATCCGAATTGAAAAAATAACCGATGAAATAACACGCATTGCCGACAAAACCCATTTGCTGTCCCTAAATGCAGGTTTGGAGGCGATGCGAGCTGGCGATCATGGTTTGGGATTTGGATTTGTGGCTCAGCAAATCGGGCTGCTAGCGGAGGAGGTGAGTCTGTCTGCGCGTGATATTGGCGCGGTTATCAGTAGTTCTGGGCAAAAAATTCGTTTAGGCGTCCATGCCACTCAAGAAACCCAAGCCGCGATGGAGCAGATTGCAAAAGATGCGTTGTCCAGTGAAAGCAATGTTGAATATATTTCCGTTGCCATTGAGCAGCAATCGGCTGCGGTTAAACACTTAACTGAGCGTTTGGGTGAAATACGCGCTAGCAGTGAAGCAAGTGCGTCGGCTTCTGAAGAAATTAGTACCACGATGATTCATTTAGCCGAAACCGTCCGCGAAACAGCAATGTTTGCGAAGCGCTTTAAGTTAATTGAGAAATAATATGAAGGGGGAATCGCCTGCTATTCAGGCGTCCATACTTAGGCGGCTGCTCATTCCATTTGTCCTAAGTATTATTTTTGGTAGCTTTATTTTTTATGGTAATGAAGCCTATCAAATCATGGGCTTGGCGGCTTTACAAAATACCATTGTCATTTTTGGTTATGCCCTAGGTATCGCTGAATTTTTGGTGCTTGCCGTTTTAGTACAGCGCATTGTTCAGCTGATTATTCTCGATCGATTAATTGCTAAAGCCTTAGGTGCTCCGGTACCGCGTTTGCTTTCGCAAATGTCTTCCGTGATTATTTACACCTTGGCAATCGCGGCGATTGTGGGTGTGGTCTTTAAAAAAGATTTGACCGTTGTGATGGCGACTTTCGGCGGTGCAAGTATTGTGATTGGTTTGGCACTGCAAGGCATGATTCGCGATTTATTTGCTGGACTGACCATTAACTTAGATCGCTCTATCAATATTGGCGATTTTATTTGCATCAATAGATCACAAAACATTGAAGGTGAGGTTAAAGAAATTAGTTGGAGGACAACTCAAATTATTGACTCAAAAGGAAATTTAATTATTGTCCCAAATAACCAAATGTCTTCTAGTGTAGTCACCAACTATTCCGCACCAGTTCCGTATTTTGAAACAGAAATTGTCCTGACCTTAGATGTCAGCATTCCGGTTGAACGTGTTTTACATATTTTAACTGTCGCCGCCAGTGAGGCGATGCCTTTATTTTCCCCTGCCAACGCGCCGCCACCTGCGGTACGAGTCCGCGCAATTACTTTGCAAGGTGTTGAATATCAGATAATTTTTTTTCCAACGTTTAAAACGCGTACACGGAGTAAAAACTTTGTTCAGCAACAGGTACTGCGACATTTACATTATGCTGGCTTAATGCCGGCTCGTGAAAAATGTGACCAATTTGACGTGGGTAATTGCCAAGATAATGACCAACAAGCGCGGCTTCATTTAGCGTATTTGCTGGGTTCAACACCATTATTTCAAGATTTACAAGAGCCCGAGCTACTGTTGCTGGCGGATGTCGCAAACAAGCAGCAGTGGTCAGCGGAGACTATTGTGGTATCGGGTGGCGATATGGCTAATTTTATGATGTTGGTAGTCGAGGGGCTGTTAGTATCTGAAGAGTGGCGCAAAAAAATGGGCAAGACCTCGTCCAGTGATAGTATTTTAGGCCCGGGTTGTTTAGTCAACAGCGTGGCGATGTTAGCCGGAGGTAATTGTCCGGCGACTATACGCGCTAAAACCGATGTGTTGCTGTATGAAATTGATTATGCCGGTATTGAAAAACTTTTTTTACAAAAGCCTGAATTGGCTTATAGTCTGAGCCGGCGAGTTGCGGAACAAATGATTAAGGCGTTGGCACAGGACGGCATGAGTCAATTTCAAAACTGTCCAATTACCGATAGCGAAGCTATGACAGCGATTATTTTAAAAAACTTACGCAGAACTTACGCCCATTTGAAATTGGTTTGAGGGCGGGTTTAGGTGGCTTGTAAGTAGGAGGACATCAGTTTTTTAACATGATGAATATCTGTGGGATCGGCTTTAGCCGTGACAATCGCGGTTAAAGCCGTTCCCACTTTTGTAAAAAAACTATTGCACGACTACTTAGGCGCGAGCATAAAATTAAAGTGAACAACTGTGTGTGCGGCTGGAGTGCTTTTTTTCGCCTAAAGCGCTTACCTGTTGGTGCTTGCAGTGTAGGCAATGCCTGTACTCCAACTATTGGCAACTTGCCTAAGTTATTCCATACTCATCTCTTAATAAGACAGCTCACTTGTGTAAATGCCTTATTGAGCGCGAGTAACTGCATTCTAAATTTTAGAAAACGGACTAAAGTGACACGTTATTTTTCAGAGGAGCATTAATGGACACACATTTATATGAATTACTGTTAACCGCCCTGATTTCAGGTTTGTTTAGTTGGTGGTTAGCATCAAAAAATAGCCAGCGTCGATATGACAAAAAATCAACAACAAGACAAGGTATCGATTTAGATCAAGATCAATTAGCTGAGCAAATTACGGCGGAGTTATTAGCAAAAATCAAGGAATCTCAAAAGCTTATCGATACTGAAATAGCCGAATTAACACAGCGAGTGGATGACGTTGATCGCCAATATCAAGCGGTACAAATATCCGAAGTGTCGTTACAAACAGATAGTATTAACCAGAGTGTTGAGTGTTATTTAGATGGTATGCGTTTATTTGGTCAAGACGTTACGCCGGTGTGGGCATCGCTGATAGAATCTTCTCGCCAACAAATGGAAACCGCCATTACTGGATTGACAGGGCGTTTTGAAGGTATTGTGGATAATCTGGATAGTTTATTGAAAGCATCACAGGCCGCTTTAGCGAAAGGCGATAGCGGTGTTTTTGAGCAGAGCCAAGAACGGCTTGGCAAAATCATCACCAATTTGGATTTAGAGTTGAAAGACAAGCAGCACATGCTGGAGGAGACGCGCAATTTACTGCGTTTTATCGACGAAATGAAAGATATGGCGTTACAAGTCACGTCGATAGCACATCAGACCAACCTACTAGCATTAAATGCCGCGATTGAAGCGGCAAGAGCTGGCGATGCGGGGCGAGGTTTTGCGGTAGTGGCTGATGAGGTGCGTAAGCTGTCGCGTATTTCCGGTGCAATGGGTAAGAATATTACCGAAAAAGTCGAGCAAGTCAGCGAGGCCATCACTGAAGCATTTGTTATTGCCGAGCAAAATTCGGTCAATGATGCCAATATGATTTTTCAAGCCAATGATGAAATTCGTAAGGTGTTGCTAGATTTACGGGGTGTTTTTAGTGAGTTAAAAACAACGTCTGATAATATCGGGGAATCTGCAAACGGCATCAAAATGGAAATCGGTATGTCGCTCGAGTTATTTCAGTTTCAAGATCGTATCAGTCAGTCGTTAAGTCATGCACGTGACAGTATAGCTTTATTTCCGGTTTATCTTGAAAGTAGCCACGAAGGTGGTGTGGGTGATTTAAAGCCGCTAGATACAACAAGCTTACTGCATGAGCTGCGTTCGAGCTATACCATGCGTGAAGAACGAGCATTGCATCAGAGTCTATAATGCGTATGCTGATGACCTCCCTAAGCTGCGCTTGGAAACAGCTTAACCCTATCAGTTGTGTGATTTTTTTTATAGGGTTAAGTCTTTGCCTAAGCGCGTGTGATATGAGCACGCTGAATAATCCCTACACCGATGCAAATAATCAGCAGATGGTACTGTACAGTTCATTTTCGGAACGTCCCAAACATTTAGATCCTGCCTCGGCGTATAGCTCGAATGAATACACGTTTGTGGCACAAATTTATGAACCGCCCTTCCAATACCATTACTTAAAACGGCCTTATCAATTAACGCCTTTGACAGCCAGCAAAATGCCGGAGGTGATTTATCTTAATCAGCAAGGGGAGCGTTTACCCACAACAGCATCGGAATCTGAGATTGCTTTTACTGATTACCTTATTGATATTCAGCCACACATTCAGTATCAACCGCATCCTGCTCTGGCAAAAACGGCACAAGGCGATTATCGCTACCATCAATTAAGTGCCGCTCAGATTGCCGCAGTGAGCCGTTTAAACGATTTTACGGAAACGGGTACACGCGAGTTATTGGCGGAGGATTATGTTTATCAAATCAAGCGTCTCGCGCATCCTAAGCAACAATCGCCGATTGCCGAAATGATGAAAAACTACATCGTTGGCTTTACGGAGTTTGCTGAACAAGTGAATCATCAACCTAAAACGGCGATTAAAAATATCGACATGAGGGGGGTGCAGGTTCAAAGTCCCTATCAATACCGCATTAGAATCAAAGGCAAATATCCGCAATTTATCTACTGGTTAGCCATGCCTTTTTTCTCGCCAATGCCGTGGGAAGCGGATGTTTTTTATGGACAAGCGGGCTTGAGTGATAAAAATATCACCTTGGATTGGTATCCCTTGGGTACAGGCGCGTATTTTTTAGCCGAAAATAATCCGAATCGGCGTATGACCTTGCTGAGAAATCCTAATTTTCATGTCGAGACTTATCCTGCCGAAGGTGAGGCAGATGATGCCAGCAAAGGATTGTTAGCCGATGCCGGTAAGCGGTTGCCATTTGTGGATAAAGTGGTCTTTACCTTGGAAAAAGAAACAATTCCGTATTGGACTAAGTTTTTACAAGGTTATTATGATGCGTCAGGGATTGCGTCAGACAGCTTTGATCAGGCGATTCAATTTACCGGTAGTGGTGGCGTGATGCTGACTGATACGATGCGTGAAAAAGGGATACAGCTGCAAACCGCCGTAGAAACATCAAACTTTTACATGGGTTTTAACATGCTGGATGCAACAGTGGGTGGCGATAGTGATGCGGCTAGAAAACTGCGTCAAGCACTAGCGATTGCTGTTGATTTTGAGGAGTTTGTTGCTATTTTTAGAAATGGACGCGGTTTAGCCGCACAGGGTGTTATTCCGCCGGGTATATCGGGTTATGCGGAGGGTCGTGAGGGCATCAATCCTTTTGTGTACGAATGGGTTAATGGCAAAGCTCAGCGTAAATCGTTGGATGTTGCGCGGCAATTGATGAGCGAAGCCGGTTATGCCAATGGTCTTGATCCAAAGACCAAACAACCCTTGATTTTGTATTTTGATACCATGTCAGCGAGCATCGATGATCGCCCTATGATGAACTGGTATCGTAAGCAATTTGAGAAATTAGGCATTGAATTGGTGATACGAGCGACAGACTATAATCGCTTCCAAGAAAAAATGCGCCAAGGTAATGCCCAGATTTTTACGTGGGGTTGGAATGCCGATTATCCCGATCCTGAAAACTTTTTTTTCTTATTGTATGGCGCAAATTCAAAAGTTAAATTTGGCGGCGAGAATGCCAGTAATTATCAAAACCCACGCGCAGATGACTTGTTTGAACACATGCGTAACATGGACAATACGCCGGAGCGTTATGCCATTATTCAACAATTACAAGCGCAAATCCGTTTTGATACACCGTGGATTTTTGGTTTTCATCCTAAAACGTTTTCGCTTTATCACCATTGGTATCAACACATTAAACCCAATTTGATGGCGAATAATCAGCTTAAATACATTCGCTTAAATACCATCGAACGCGAACAAAAACGTAATGCGTGGAATCAGCCTGTTTGGTGGCCTTTAGCGGTATTATTGCTGGGTATCTCTGGGATTTGGCTAAGAATACGCTTTAAAAGCAAGTGAGAGATAAGCGATTTAGACGTTGTGACCTAAATCCGCTGAATCTCTACTTGTTTTGCTAACAGTCGTCCCTGTGGAATCCAAATGGATGATTCAATTAGGGTTGCGTTGGGGTGACTAACGTGCCGCATAAACGGTCGATAAATCGGCTGAGTGGCTCAACTGATGGTGAGTCATTAACACGACCGATGCCATTTTGATTGGCTAAAAATATTTCTTTAACAGAACCATCGGCTTGTTTTTGATACGCATAATATTTGTAGGTTGCGCCGCCAATTAAATCCATGCCGGTGACAGAGCCATTTGCCGCTTGGTCGATCACTGATTTTATATCTTTCGTGTTAAGTTGAATAAGGCGAGTTTCTTTACTGATTAAACTAGGTCCAGATGGAAATAAATAAACCGAGTGTTCAATTAATAATTGTCCTTTTATATTTAGCGTACAGCTGTCAAGGTAACTATTGGTTGGGGTCGTGGGCGATCTAGCAATTATTTTCAATAAAGGCATTGTCGCGGGGGCGGCTTGCACGGCACTGGTTGATAGAACAAGAGATAACAATAGGCGTTGAGATAATTTAAACATAGGATTTACCAGGTAATTGAATAAAACGCTTTGTTTTCTAAAACTAGCGTCAGAAGAATGTGATGCGTGTACAGTATAATTTAATCTCGACGTTGGTTGAAGTGATCGCTTTTCAGGGCAAACGCATTCAGATTGCGTCAATAACCTTTTGTTGAACTAAAACAGCACAAGTTGTTTTACTCCAAATTAGTTATCATCAACAGAGATTGAAAACGCTGTAACAATGTTAAAATGTCCGGTTTAATTAACCTCTTGTTATTTGTCCATGTCCACTACCTTAAAGCTGCCTGCGTCTGCGCTTAAACTCCATGTTGATTTAACCGAATTTGTTGATTCTAAAGACACACATTCTTCTAATCATCCCCCTATTTTAGGACAAGCGAGGGCGCAGTCTGCTTTGGCATTCGGGGTCGCAATGCCTGCCTTTGGTTATAATGTTTTTGTCATGGGAGAGGCAGGTTTGGGACGACTTACCCTAATTGCTAACCATCTTGATACGCTGTCAAAAAACTCACCAACACCGCCGACCTATGTTTATGTCGATAATTTTGACAATGCAAGACATCCACGAGCCTTGTGTTTGCCGCCAGGTTATGGTCAGCCATTTTGTAAGGATATTGAACAGCTGATTGACACGCTTTTGGCGAATTTTCCGGCAGTATTTGAAAGTCCTGCGTATCAACAAAAGAAAAACGTGATAGAGCGGCAGTTTAATCAAGCTTACGATGCGGCATTGGATTGTGTAGAAAAACAAGCGCAAAGCCAAGGCATTGCGTTGATACGAGAAAGCGAGTCGGTGGCTTTTGCGTTGATTAAGAAAAAGAAGGTATTAAGTAATGAGCAACTCAGTCAATTGCCACAACTTGAACGCGACAAATTCTATAAGCAAGTGGAAATCCTAGAAGATGGCATGAGCGAGGCTTTATTAGAGCTGCCTCAATATCGTCGAACCGTTGTTGAAAAAATCCGGCAATTAGATCATGAAACCATTCACCACGTCCTTGCGCCCTTATTGGCCGATTTAGCAGAAAAATATGGCGATATCGAAGACATTGTGGCTTACCTATCAGATATTACACAACCGCTAGAAACCAGCATTAGAGATCATTTAATGCTGGGTCGAGGTGAGTTAGAAGGCGGGAGTGTTAAGCGACAGCTATTCAGTGACCAGTTTTTGCCTAATATCCTAATGGATCATGTGCTGGAGAGTGGTGCCCCCATCGTTTATGAGCCACATCCTATTTATCAAAATTTGTTCGGACGTATTGAGTACAGCAATGAACAAGGATCGTTGCTGACCCATTATCGGCGCATTTGTGCCGGCTCTTTGCACAAAGCCAACGGCGGTTATTTGATTCTCGATGCGGAGAAGTTGTTAAATTACCCCTTTGTTTGGGAAGGCTTAAAACGAGCATTGCAATCGGGGTGCATTGAAATTGAGTCGCCTTATTCTGATTTAGGTGTCAATGCAACGATTACCTTAAAGCCTGAAGTGATTCCCTTAAATCTTAAAGTCATTTTAGTTGGCAGCCGAGACACTTATTACTTATTGGAAGAGTTAGATAACGAATTTAATGAGATATTTAAAGTTCTGGCAGATTTTGATCATTACATTCCTATTTCGCCAGATTCGTTAAATCAATTTTCTCGTTTGTTAATAAGACATGCTAACGATTCAGGTTTTAAATCCTTAACAACGTCCGCTTTAGAAGGTTTATTGGAACACAGTTGTCGTTTGGCTGAAAATCAGCACCAATTTTCTGCTAGCGTACGTGATACCTTAGAAATTATTGGCGAAGCCAGTTTGTATGCGAGCCAAGCTGAGGCATCAACTATTGACCGGATACATGTAGATCAAGCGCTGTCCGCGCGTGAGTACCGTAATGGTCGGATGTCTCAAAATATCCTCGAAGAAATGTTGGATGGCACGATTTTGATTGATACCGATGGCGAGGCTATTGGCAAGATCAATGGCTTGACGGTGTTGGAAATTGGCGGCAGTTGTTTTGGTGCGCCGGCACGCATTACCACAACGGTTTATCCTGGCTCCAGAGGCATTGTGGATATTGAGCGAGAAGCCGAGTTGGGGCAAGCCATACATTCCAAAGGCGTGATGATATTAACGGGTTATTTGGGACATTTTTATGCCCAGCAATTTCCTTTGGCTATTTCCGCCAGCATTGCAATCGAGCAATCGTACAGTCCTATTGATGGCGATAGCGCCGCCTTAGCGGAGTTGTGCTGCCTGATTTCGGCATTAACACGATTGCCTATTCAGCAGACGTTTGCCATTACCGGATCAATCAATCAGTACGGCGAGGTACAAGCGATTGGCGGCGTGAATGAAAAGATTGAAGGCTTTTTTCGCTTATGCAAGGCGAGGGGACTCAACGGACAGCATGGCGTTATCATTCCGGCGGCCAATAAGCGCAATCTGATGTTAAAACAAGAAGTCATTGATGCGGTGAGTGCGGGACTGTTTTCGGTCTATGCGGTGGCGAGTGTGGATGAAGCATTGGAATTATTGACCGGGCAAACCGCAGGTGTTGCCGATCCAGAGGGTAATTATCCTGAGATGAGCATCAATTTTAAAGCGATCTCTAGGCTAAAAGAAATTTCTGAAATGGCAGAGGATGATAAAGACGAAAGCGCATTGTGAGACACTCGCTCATTCATTGAAGCTTTTTTTAAATTCCTTATTCAATCATTGTTAGGACGGCATTTTTTCATGAATCAAGATTTGTTCAAATTAGCAGAGCAATTAGGTCAGGTATTAAACCATAAAGGGGACGTTCTCGTGACGGCTGAATCGTGTACGGGAGGTTGGATTGCGGAACTGGTTACTGAAGTTGCGGGCAGTTCTGCCTGGTTTGATCGCGGATTTGTGACATATAGTAATAGTGCCAAAATAGAAATGTTGGGCGTGAATCCTGACACCTTGCGTCAGTATGGCGCGGTCAGCGAGCAAACGGTAGTCGAAATGGTGAGAGGGGCTTTAACACACAGTCATGCCAGCTTGGCGGTTGCCGTGAGTGGTATTGCCGGGCCAGAGGGTGGCACACCAGCGCATCCCGTGGGAACGGTATGGCTGGCGTGGCAACGCAAACATCAAGAGGCTGTCGCTATCAAAAAATATTTTGTTGGCGATAGGCATCAGATTAGAGGGCAAACGGTTCAGTGTGCCGTTGAAGAATGCCTAAGAAGATAAGCAGGTTATGGGATGCTGACTAAAAACCAAATTCAGACTCGTCAAAGTCCTCAAATTGTTCTTTCAATAGCTTTTTTTCCCAGTAGATTTCAATTTTTCTACGGGCATCACGTTTGATCGTTTCTTTTTCCAAACCATCGGTTAGTGGGACATAATCGCCACCATCAAAAAGATCATCGTCATCATGATCAGGCTCAGTGGCTACGGTTGGTGGAGTAGCCTTTGCGGATGATTTAGTGGATGTTTTACTCATTAGTTAACCTCTTTCTATATAAAAACTTTTGCAATCAAGCGAGTCAGTGGCTTGACTTGCAAAAATATTATCGACACTCGGCATTTAAATCAACTGAGATTTTCTTAATTCATTATTGCCTGTTTGGGTAACGACCGATATCCCGTTTTTTTATGTCGCTATTTGCTTAATATTTTGGGACAACTGGGCAGTAAATCTATATCATAGCCGCCTTTATTCATCTCAAAAGAAGGTTTTAACATGCAAATTGCTGAGAATATGGCTGTTTCTATTCACTATACGCTGACTAATGATGATAATGAAATCATCGACAGTTCGATTGATAGTGAACCTTTGGTGTATCTGCACGGTAACGGCAATATTATTTCTGGTCTTGAAGAGGCGCTTCATGGCAAAGCGGCCGGTGAAAAATTTACGGTACGGATTGCGGCAGAACATGCATATGGCGAGTTTATGGAAGAAGCGGTGCAAGTCATTTCACGCGATATGTTTGAAGGCGTTGACGAAATTGAAGTCGGTATGCAGTTTCAGGCCGATGTCAGTTCAGGGCCAGGGGTTATCACGGTCACTCACATAGAGGGCGATGACATTACGATTGATGGCAATCATCCACTGGCCGGTGTGCCGTTGACATTTGCCGTTGAGATTGTCGAGGTTAGACCGGCTACGCCTGAAGAAATTTCACATGGTCATATTCATGGTCACGGTTGCGACCATCACTAATTAACCATTGTTTGCCAGAAAAAGGCGGCTTTGGCGCATATTCTGTCTGGCTCAACTTGAACACTTTTGGACATTTCCATAATCGGTGTTCCAGTTGCCAGAATAAGTAACTTCTCATTACCCACAGGTAGCTTGCCCGAATCACATCAGGCAACGGCGGAATGGTGTTTCCGCCCAACTGCCTATCCTTAAAATGGCTTTCGGGTGTATATGTTTCACACGTAAGCATTCAATTTTTCCAAAAAGTAAACGTCTTAAATTGACGCTTGTATTCGGTATCATCGATTTCATCGAACAGTAAGGATTGTAAGCACCAGTGCCTGCAATTGATGACTGTTAGTTTTTATTATCAAACACCAAGGTGACAGAAATGACTATGAATACGACAATCCGAAAACTCCCCACTAACGTCTTAGGCAAAGACTATATCGTCGGTGATTTGCATGGCTGTATAGACTTATTAGAGCGGTTGCTCGATGAAGTGCAATTTAATCCAGAGCGGGATCGGTTATTTTCGGTCGGTGATTTAATCGATCGTGGCCCTGATTCTTTGGCTTGCTTACAGCTGCTGACTAAGCCGTGGTGTTATGCCGTTCAAGGCAATCATGAAAGCATGTTGCTTAATTTCTTCTTGCCATATTTGCAAAATCATTACTTGGACAACTTGGATGACGTTAATGACACCAATTTTATCTGGAATGGTGGTGATTGGGTTGAACGCTATTTTATGCTCGATCAACACAGTATGACACTGGAGTTTGATCAGAGCTTGTTGTTGGTAGCTGATTTGCCTCTAATGTGGATTATTGGAGAGGGTGAGCAGCGTTTTCACGTCATTCATGCCGAATTGTTAAAACCTGAGTTTAATTACACTAAAACGCAGGTATGGTTAGATAGCGATATTGATCAATGGTTGGCACAACACATTATCCCCAGTGAAACAGAAGAGGGTATTTATTGGTCACGAACACTGATGAGCCAATCTTCTAAAAAACGACTGCCGGCATTGCAAGCAGGGCTTTCATTTACATTTTGTGGTCATACCTATGCCCCTAAACCCCGACAAGTCCTGTCACATGTTTGTGTGGATACGGGAGCATACTTGACGATCAAGTCTCGCTCTAACCTAAATGGCCGGGGTTATGGTTTGACATTATTTGATGTAAAAAACGAGTGTTATATCTCCGCATCGTATCAACAATCAGATGTTTTGTGGTGTGATTTCCCATTAGTGAGGCCAACTCACTAACCTGTATTGATGGAGTTAACCGACGGCTTGTTTGACAAGTAAGCCTGCGGTTTCTCGCAAAGAGGCTAAATCAACTCAAGCCTCTATTGACCACTAAAAACAGGGAAGTACATGAAATTTAAAGACTTATTGCAAGGCAAAACCCAACAAGCCCAACACGCACTGGATGATTTCTTCGCCAACATTAAAGAAGAACGTATTCTCTGGTATCCCAGTGCAGGATGTGATTATCGTGATGTTATGGAAATGCGGCCTGAGAGATTAGCACTGCATCAAATTCCCGAGGCTGCCAATATTATTTGCCACACGGATTACATGTACCGATGGACAAAACTAGACCAGCAAACCCGCTGGATTACCGTACACAAACACGCACGTACCTTAATTCGCGTTATCGCTAAATATCCGTTGGCTTTTACATCTAACGATATCCGTCATCAAATTCGTAGAGAACATACCGTTAAATTTAACCATAAATTATCACCTATGATTTTTTTACTTAAATTGAAAATAAAATCAGATAGTTTAGGTACATTTTATGCCCATGTTTTTTATTTCATTTTTGGCAACTACAACTTTCTCGAAGAAGTGATTTTGAAAAAAAAGCTGGCGATATCGCATTTTGTCAAAGTTCGGCAGGGCTGTGGCTTTGGTGGTTGCCGAAAATGTATCTCGGTCTTTTATGGCTTATTAGGCACTCTGCGTGTCAAGTATTTATTAGTCGATTCCGAAGTCCATTATCGTTTAGAAACGCATCATCAGATTGCGTTAGATCACCACATCCAGCATCAAGATTACCGATTACAAGCCATCGGTGTGCCACTGGATTGGAGCGGTTATCGGGTTCGTGCCTATCGCGTTGAAACACTTCCCGGTCTGTTAAGCAATGAGCAATTTAATGAAAATCTTTCAATTTTATATCGAGGCTGGACTAATGAATCGTGGAAGCCATTAAGCTTTTTCCCAATTGATACCGCACTCTTGGAACGAGATCACCACCATCACGACCTTCGGTTTTAACACCATGATAGCGAATTTTATCCCATCAATCCTAACCGAGATTTAAAATCATGCCTTCCTTAAAAACAAATAAATTTAAATACTTGTCTTGCCTTGATGCTCCAGAAAGAGCGCAATACCTACGACAAACACTGGATATTTCTCGTGCAACGGCCGCTACATTGGGGCAATCTGCGCTTAACGCGATACGTTCAGGACAGTATATCAATGCAGAAGGTATTGCAGTAGATTGGCATACTCAAGTACAGGCCATGCGCTTACAAAAATGTAGTATTTCGCCCACGGATATACTGCCTGACGATGCCTATATCAACCATCAAGAAACACGCATTCAAGTGAGTAATGAAACTAGCTTAATGGCAGCACGGCGACTTACAGATGCCGGTTTACAACCGCTCACGTTAAACTTTGCCAATGGTATAGAACCCGGTGGTGGCTTTCTTAGAGGCGCACGCGCCCAAGAAGAATCACTTTGTCGTTGCAGTGCGCTGTATGAAGCATTACGGGATGATCCTATGTACGCAGCACACGCTAAGCGACCTTTGCCGGATTCGACAGACTGGGCAATTCTTACTCCGAATGTCCCTGTATTTCGCAATGACGAAGGCGCTGCACTGGCTCAACCTTGGTTGTTGAGCGTACTAACCTGTGCCGCTCCTTATGCGCCTAAGGTTGGCAGAGAACAATCTGCGACACTATTGCGGCGACGTATTCTTCGGGTGTTAGCAATTGCGCGTGCTTATCGATACTCTGCATTGGTTTTGGGGGCGTGGGGTTGCGGTGCTTTTGGTAATGATGCGTATCAGACGGCGTGTGATTTCCGAGCAGCGATAGCATCAGAGGGCAATGGGGCTTTTTCTGATATCGTCTTTGCTATTACTGATTGGTCAGCTGAACGTCGATTTCTTGCGCCTTTTCAGCAAGTATTTAGTGCCGACTTTTTGTAAGGTATAGAAATCCCCTTCTTGGCGACAAGAAGGGGATAATTTTTTAAGTATTGCGCTTAGTTAAGCACTCAATGCACAAAACCTATCTGAGAGAAGGCTTCGCCTTTGGCTAAACACTCTTTTTCCAACACCGCGATCATGTTTTTTAAAGCTAATGGTGTCTTTAATAATCTGGCTTGGCGATTGAATACGGCGTTGGTGTATAAACAATCAGAAGGTTATTCTACCCCTATCCCCTTTTTTATTAAGACGCAGTTGTCCCTACCCGGACGGAAACCGGCATACCGAGATAGGTCATGACATTCATGGCAGCGATGCGGGCATGAACCTC
>CAJAVP010000071.1 GCA_903945375.1 uncultured Methylococcaceae bacterium
CAAACTCACTTGCTTAGTGGCGATAGAATTAAAAATTGAACGCTTTAAACCCGAACACCTAGGCCAGCTAAATTTTTATCTGGAAGCCCTAGACCGCGACATAAAAACCGTCACCGAAAACCCCTCAATCGGTATTTTATTATGCAAAAGCAAGGATGACACCGTGGTGGAATACGCCCTTAGCCGCAGCTTATCGCCGACACTGGTAGCCGATTACGAAACCAAACTGCCCAACAAAGCCTTGTTACAACACAAATGGGAAGAGATTTTGCAAAGTTTAAATGTGGGTGAGAGTGACTGAAATGGCGAATTTAGCTTTTAATAAACTAAAAAAGATAGATGTTATTTGGTTAACACAAATTCCTGAATATTGGGAAATAGTGAAAGTTCGTCATTTATTTAAGGAAAGCACTAAAAAGGGTTTTCCGCATGAAACGCTTTTAGTTGCATCACAAGAACATGGCGTTGTTTCAAAAGATACTTATGGCAAAAGAACCGTAGAGGCGACCAAAGATTTGCATAATTTGAAACTTGTTGAACAAGGAGATTTTGTAATCAGTTTGAGAAGTTTTCAGGGCGGGATCGAGTTAGCGCACCAAAGGGGAATAATCAGCCCTGCTTATACCGTTTTAAAAGAAACAAAATCAATTGATAAGCGATATTTTAAAAATCTCTTTAAATCACCACCTTTTATATCGTTGATGACTCTTTGCGTAAAAGGTATTAGAGAGGGGCAGAATATTGATTATCCAACCTTTAAAAATGAATTTCTGCCTTTTCCGCCAATTGAAGAGCAAAAGGCAATTGCAGAATACTTGGACAAAAAGAATAACGAAATAGACCGATTTATTCGGAACAAGGAAAGGTTGATTGCGTTGCTGGAAGAGAAAAAAAAAGAAATTATTAACCAATGTGTAACACTTGGATTAGATAAGAACGTAAAACTCAAAGAAACTGAGTTAGGGCAAATACCAGAACACTGGGAAATTAGACGATTAGGGACAATAGGAAGGTTTTCAAAAGGCGGGAATATATCCCGCTCAGAACTAACCACTGTAGATAATTCAATTGCAGATGTTAGCGCGGTTTTGTATGGCGACATTTATACTAAGTACGATATTGTTGCCGACAATATCGTTAATAAAATTTCAACAAAAACAGCGTCATATTCAGTACAACTGAAAAATGGGGATTTACTGTTTACTGGTTCTGGCGAAACAAAAGAAGATATTGGCAAGTGCGTTTTATTCAACAGCGATCAAAAAACTTACGCTGGAGGCGATGTTATTATTTTTAAACAAACAATTTTTGATAGCCACTTCATTAGTTATTCCCAGAACAGTTTTATGGCGAAATATCAAAAATATAATTCTGCAAAAGGTGAAATCATAGTCCACACTTATGGTTCTAAACTGCGTGATGTAACAATGCCTTATCCATCGTCAATAGAAGAACAAAAGCAGATAGTTGAGTTTATTAACAAAGAACATCAAGTTATTAATCTTGCCATTTCCAAAGCCCAACAAGAAATCACCGCCATAAAAGAATACCGCGAAGCCTTAATCACCGATTTGGTCACAGGCAAACGCTGCCTTCCTCCATCAATCCCAAAATAGACCATGCCTAACATTACGCACTTGGATCAACTGGATTTAACGAAAAATTACTCTTACGCCGACTATATCACTTGGCAATTTACCGACGCGGTGGAGTTAATCAAAGGCAAAATCATGCTGATGTCGCCTGCGCCCAGCGTTGAACACCAACGTATTGAACGGAAATTGTTGTTGGCGATTGGCGGCTATTTGCAACATAAAAGCTGCGAGGTGTTTCCCGCACCTTTTGATGTGCGGCTTTATGACCGGAAAAAATCCTTATTGGCTAGCCAAGACATTCATACCGTTGTGCAACCGGATTTATGCGTCATTTGTCGGCCTGAATTGTTGGATGCCCAAGGCTGTAACGGTGCGCCCGATTGGATTGTGGAGATATTATCCAAAGGCAATTCCAAGCGGGAACTAAAAACCAAATATGCCTTGTATGAAGAATGCGGCGTAACCGAATATTGGCTGGTTTATCCTGAACAACGCGCCATCCATCAATTTGTGTTGAATGCCCAAGGGGTTTATGAACTTAACGCCATGTTCACCGATGATGACCACGCCGTACCTTTTTTATTCCCAGAACTTGCTATTGAGGTCACCAGTTTGTTTACGACCGTGCGCGGATAATATGTAATAGCCTAAAACAAATTAAGCCGTTAGCTTTATTCGATTAATAAATAAAAAGAGGTTGAATTGTGCTATTACTGGTTACATTCAAAATCGATGACAACCGTTGCCTTCCGCAGCCATAAATTTAACTATGCAAATCGTCAGCGACATACAGCACATCGTCAGGCAAGCCCAGGAAAATGCTTACCGCAGCATCAATCAGGCGATGGTGCAGGCGTATTGGCGGGTGGGCAGGCGCATTGTGGAAGAAGAGCAGCAGGGGATAAGCAAAGCGGCGTATGGCAAGGGTGTGATTAAAACGCTTTCGGTGGCCTTGCAACAGGAATTTGGTAAGGGGTTTTCGGAGCGCAACCTTGAAAATATGCGGGCTTTTTATCTGCAATACCCAATTTCGCAGACACTGTCTGCGGAATTGGGCGTGCCTGATTTCCGCTTAAGTTGGTCGCACTACCAAATGCTGTTGCGTATTGAAAACCTAGAGGAGCGGGCTTTTTATGAAATAGAAGCCGCGCAAAATAAATGGAGCTTGCGTGAGCTTAAAAGGCAGTTTGACAGTGCGTTGTATTTGCGCCTTGCGCTGAGTAGCGATAAGGCGGGCATTAAACAGTTAGGGCAAGATGGGCAAGTAATGGAGTCGCCCCAAGATGCCGTAAAAGACCCTTATATTTTGGAATTTCTGCATCTGACAGAACACTATCGTTACTCGGAAAGCCATGTAGAAAACGCTTTGATAGACAAGTTGGAGCATTTTTTGTTGGAATTGGGCAAGGGTTTTACCTTTGTGGGTCGCCAAAAACGGATCAGTTTTGATGAGCGGCATTTTTATATTGATTTGGTGTTTTATAACCGTTTGTTGCGCTGTTTTGTGCTGATAGATTTAAAAATTGGCGACCTTAAACACCAAGATTTAGGGCAAATGCAAATGTACGTTAATTATTACGACCGTTTTATCAAGTTGGACGAGGAAAATAAAACCATTGGCATTGTGCTGTGCCAAGATAAAAGCGAGACCTTGGTGGAGATTACCTTACCCGAAGACAATCAACACATTTTTGCCAGCCGTTACCAAACCGTTTTGCCAAGCAAAGAAGACTTGCAAAGGCTGTTAGCCCAACACTTGGATAAATAACTATGAAATTTACCGATACCTCAGAAAAAGGCTTCCAACAATTCATCACTCGTTATTTGGTCAACGATCAGCACTTTATTGAAACCAGCCCCACTGAATTTGACCGTGAATTTTGCCTGAATCCAACGCAGCTTTTAGCGTTTATCGCCGCCACTCAGCCAGAGGCTTATGCCATGATCCAAACCAAAGGTGAGCGGGCGTTTCTGGTGCGTTTGGATGAAAAAATCAAAACTTTGGGCGTGATTGAGGTCTTGCGAAAGGGCGTTAAACATTTGGATAAAACCGTTGATTTGTTTTTCCACAAACCTGCCTCGGTCTTTAATGCCAAGGATGCTGAACATTATGCCGCCAATCTGTTTTCGGTGACGCAGGAATTAAAATACAGCCCAAACCACGAAAAACGCTTGGATTTAGCGGTGTCAGTCAATGGCATTCCCGTTTTAACTTGTGAATTAAAAAATCCCTTAAGCGGGCAAACGGTTAAAAAAGGCATTGAGCAATACCAAAAGGATCGTGACCCAAAAGACAAGCTGTTGTCTTTTGCCCGGTGCATGGTGCATTTTGCCGCCGATACTGAGCAGGTGTTTATGTGTTCGGAGCTAAAAGGCAAGGCGTCGTTTTTCATTCCCTTCAACAAAGGTTTAAACGATGGCAAGCCTTTGCCGCCGTTTGGCGCGGGCAATCCGCTCAACCCCAATGGCCTTAAAACCCATTATTTGTGGGAAACGGTGTTAAGCAAAGAGTCCTTAAGCACGATTATTGATAAGTTTGCCCAAGTGATTGAAGAGACCAACGAGGACACGGGCAAAAAAACCAAAAAAATGGTATTCCCGCGTTACCATCAATTAACGGCGGTCAGGAAAATTTTGGCTCATGCCAAGCAGCATGGCTTAGGGCAAAAGTATTTAATCCAGCATTCGGCAGGTTCGGGCAAATCAAAATCCATCGCTTGGCTTGCCCATCAATTGCACGGTTTATTTGACCTGACGGGCGAAAAGCATGTGTTTGATTCGGTGCTTGTCGTCACTGACCGCACGGTTTTAGACAGGCAACTGAGCGAAGAAATTGCTCAATTTGCGTATCCGAAAAGCATCGTAACAGCGATTACCAGCACAGGCGGCAGCAAAACCAATAATTTGCGCGAAGCCATTGCCAATAAAAAGAAAGTCATTATTTGCACGATCCAAACCTTTCCCCATTTGCTGAAAGAAATGGATGATTTAGGCGCGTTGAAATTCGCCATTGTCATCGATGAAGCGCACAGCAGCCAAAGCGGTGATACCTCAGGAAAAATGAATGCGGTATTGGCAGACAAGCACGACAATGAGGAAGACGAGGAAGAGCAAACCTTAGAAGACAAAATCAACGACCTGATTAAAAGCCGCAAAATGATAACAAACGGCTCTTACTTCGCCTTTACCGCCACGCCAAAAAATAAAACTTTGGAAACCTTTGGTGTGCCAAGGTCTTATGTGCAAGACGGTGAAACCAAAACTGCTTTCGATGCGTTTCATTTATATGCCATGAAACAAGCCATTGAAGAAGAGTTTATCTTGGATGTTTTGCAAAATTACACCACGTATCGGTCGTTTTATAAGCTGATTAAATCGGTGCAAGAAAATCCAGTGTTTGAAACCCAGCAAGCGCAAAGAAAATTGAAAACGCATGTTGAAGGCCATGAATTTGCTATTGGCGAGAAAGCCAAAATAATGATCGACCATTTTCACCGTGACGTAAGACACTTAATCAATGGCGAAGCCAAAGCTATGGTTGTTACTAAAAGCATTGCCGCTGCTATTAAATACAAACAGGCTTTTGATGCTTATTTAAAAGAAATGAAATCGCCCTATAAGGCTATTGTCGCCTTTTCTGGCAGTACCGAATACAAAGGTAATAAGGAAAAAGAAGCCGAATTTGAGGGCATTAAATACGATGAGGTGTCGATGAACAATTTTGACAGCCATAAAAACGATATTCCTAAAAACTTTAAGAAAAACGAGTATCGCTTTTTGATTGTCGCCAATAAATACCAAACAGGCTTTGACCAGCCGTTGTTGCATACGATG
The DNA here is from genome assembly GCA_903945375.1 of uncultured Methylococcaceae bacterium. GTDB lineage: Bacteria > Pseudomonadota > Gammaproteobacteria > Methylococcales > Methylomonadaceae > Methylovulum. The sequence goes on from CAJAVP010000071.1 coordinate 5,430, forward strand.
TATGTGGATAAAAAATTGCGAGAGGTTCAGGCGGTGCAAACGCTGTCACGCTTGAATAGGGCATTTAAACCGTACAAAAAAGATACGTTTGTGTTGGATTTTTATAATACGGCTGAGGAAATAAAAAAAGCCTTCGATCCGTATTTTACGGCGACTTATTTGAGTGAAGAAACCGACCCGAATAAACTCAATGATTTGGTGGATGCTTTAGCGGGCTTTGAACTTTACGATGAAGAAACCGTTAAGGATTTTTTTGCACACTATTCAAGTAATGCCATAAGGGATATTTTGGACCCCATTGTTGATGCGTCCTCGATACTGTTTAATGAGTTATCGCTCGATGAACAAATAGATTTTAAATCTAAAGCCAAGTCTTTTTTAAGGGTTTACAGTTACTTGGCAAGGTTACTTGCTTTTAATAACGTGTACTGGGAACAGTTGTGGCAGTATTTAAAATATGTGTTACCCAAGCTCATCATTGAGAACGACGAAGACCTTGCCCAAGGCATTATTGATGCTGTTGACATGGACAGTTACCGTCCCTCTAAACAAAACACCGATAAAATCAGCTTGGCTGATGAAACAGGCATTGTTTACCCTATTCCCGTGGGCGTGGGCAGTGGTATAAGTGAACCTGAATTAGCTACGCTAGAAACTATCCTTGCCGCCTTTAATCAGCGTTTTGGCGATATTGAATGGACGGATAAAGATAAAGTAAACGAAATATTGATCCAGCAAATTCCTGATAATATGAAAAAGGATCAACGGCTTATAGATAATATAATTTATTCAGACAAAGATAATGCAAAAGATTTATCTAACAAAAAACTGGATGAAGTGATGCAGCAGTATTTGTTTACGCAAACTGAGATATATAGAAAATTTCTTGATGACCCAGACTTTAAAAGGCGCTACGAGGATTTTATTTTTGATACACTTTCGCAACAAAACCAGCAATCCTGTACCAGGCTTTAATTTAGGAATGAGCATGGAATAACTTAAGCAAGTGACCCATAGTCGGCGTCCAGGCTTCGCCTAAAGCGCCTACTGTTGGTGTCTGCAATGTAAGCGAAGCTTGCACGCCAGCCGTATACAGTTGTTCACTTTATTTTATGCGCATTCCTACATCAGTGGACGGCTGTTCTCTGCCATAACTAGAATGGCTGTTGAACGTGTGGACACAACTCTAAATTTTTTAAATCAACAACCTAATCTATTATCTTATATGAACATCATCCATGGAATTTGGCGACCACACATTACCAAAGACTTTATTCAATCGGGCGACTTTTATCTGTGGATAGAAAGCGACGGAGTTCTCACCAAAGTCCACGATACCGTACATCCGCAGCATTTAAACGAAAAAGCCTGCCTGGACTATTTGACAACCGAATTGGCGGTGGCTGGCATCAAACCAGAACTGGGGGCGATGGTGCCGTTATTATTGCCGACTTACGCCGGTAAGCCCTTGCCTTCACCTGAGTTGCAAACTGTCGATAGTGATGGCGAGGTCAGTTTGCAAACCTGGCAGGTCTACGCCTATCCCTTGCCTAACCCGCTTAAGACTATCAACAACATCCATTTCTTGTCGTGTTACCAAGTCAGCCATGTTCGGCTCGGTAGTGATTTTTTGTTTTGGTATTGGTTTAGCCAGTCCCTGAAACAATTTCTGGCTAAAGACCAATACCTGCCGATGTTGCTGAGCCAACAATCGGGTAAGAACATCAGCTTTTATCGGCGTTGGCAAATCGTGTCCAGCGGTTACGAAAGCCTGATTAAAAGGGCGCTCGCTTCCATGCCGCTGGTTTGCAGCCAGCACTACCAAGCCGAATCGGTGTTGCGGCATTTTGCCGAGGTGCTGGTTGACGAGTTGTTGGCGACAGCCTCTAAAGACATGCCGGAAGTGTTTGTGAAAAAAGTCCGCGATGACTTTTTGGAAACGATATTGTTTCACAAACTAACCGAGGGTAGCATCAGATCGTGCCCGCAAGTACCGGTTGAGTTTACGGCTTGGCGGCAATGGCAACAAAAACTGCTAGGGACGCCATCACACAACAGCTTGCAGTTAGGTTTGCAATTAGTGGAGGCAAACGCCGAACACGTTGATCAATGGGGGTTAGTGTTCTTTTTGACATCACAACAAGACCCGTCGTTAAAAATCGATTTGGCGGATTTTTGGACTGATAAAAGCCATTTTTGCCAATTATTGCAACAAGCCTCCGGGGCAATGATTGAACAACAGATTTTGATCAATTTAGCGCAAGCCGCCCGCATTTATCCTAAACTTTGGCAAGGCATGGAAGACAGCGAACCGGACGGCGTACAACTGAGTTTAGATGAAGCCTTTGAATTTCTGCAAGAAAGCGCGTGGCTACTGGAAGATGCCGGATTTAAAGTCATTATTCCAGCTTGGCTCACGCCCAAAGGCCGCCGTCGCGCCAAGATTCGGCTGCGTACGGGTAAAAGCATGGGTAAACTCGCCTCGGCAAAGGGCTATTTTTCCATGGAGACCCTGACCGACTACCATTACGAACTGGCCTTAGGTGATGAGAGCTTAAGCCCCGAAGAATGGCGACAATTGGTCGAGACCAAAGCGCCGCTGGTGTATTTTCGTGGTCAATGGATGCAATTAGATCGTGATGTCATGCAGGAGATGCTGGCGTTTATGCAGCAACCTCAGGACAGACAGGATTGGGCTATACAGGATTTGCTCAAAAAATTGGCGGAAGAGGGTGATAGTTTCGAATTAGATGTCCACGATAGCTTGGCGCAAATGTTGGCGAAATTATCCGACAGCAGCCAGTTGGAGTTAATCGACAATCCGGCAACGCTCAACGCCCAGTTACGCGATTATCAAAAGCGCGGCGTGGCTTGGTTACGCTATCTGGAGCGTTTAGGGCTGAATGGCTGTTTAGCGGATGACATGGGTTTGGGTAAAACCATGCAGGTCATTAGTTTATTGCTGTTAGAGCGTGAACAAGAGCAGGATAAGCCTGCTCCGACGTTGCTGATCGCCCCCACCTCGGTAATCGGCAATTGGCAAAAAGAGCTGGAAAAATTTGCCCCGCAGTTAACTGCGCTGATCCACCACGGTAGCCGCCGCGAACAAAATATCGCCGCTTTTACGGCACAGTGTGGTCAACATGATGTGCTAATCACTTCGTACACTTTGGCTCGCAAAGATACTAAGCTGCTGGAAGCACAGAACTGGCGGCGAATTGTCCTAGATGAAGCGCAAAATATCAAAAACCCTACTGCCGCCCAAACCAAGGCCATCTTAAAACTGCCTGCTAAATCGCGTTTGGCCTTAACGGGGACACCTGTAGAAAACCGCCTGATGGATTTATGGTCGATTTTCAATTTCCTAAATCCCGGTTATTTGGGTAAACAAGCGCAGTTCCGCAAAGTGTATGAATTGCCCGTGCAGCGTGACAACGACCCTATCCAATCGGCGGTGCTGAAACGGCTGATCCAACCGTTTATTTTACGGCGTTTAAAAACTGACAAAAACATCATCAAAGATTTGCCCGACAAAATCGACAATAAGATTTATTGTAACCTCAGCAAAGAACAGGCTGCCTTATACGAAGTCGTGGTTCAGGATGTGGTCAAACAATTGGAAGAAAGCGAAGGTATACAACGTCAAGGCTTGATGCTGTCCACCTTGATGAAGCTGAAACAAATCTGCAACCATCCCATGCAGTTTTTACAAGATGGCAGCGCGTTTACGTCGGAGCGTTCGCATAAGTTGGAGCGCATCGGCGACATGCTGGAAGAGGCGATGGCACAAGGCGATAGCGTCTTGGTGTTCACCCAATTTACCGAAATCGGCGAGCATCTTAACCGTTACCTGAATCGCGAAAAACACTATAAAACCTATTATCTGCATGGTGGTACGCAACGTAACAAACGTGAACAGATGATTACTGACTTCCAAAATCCCGACAGCGAGCCTGCGGTGTTTATCCTGTCACTTAAAGCGGGTGGGGTAGGTATTACCTTGACGCGAGCCAACCATGTTTTTCATTTTGACCGCTGGTGGAATCCCGCTGTCGAAAACCAAGCCACTGACCGTGCCTTCCGTATTGGTCAGCAAAAAAATGTCTTTGTGCATAAATTCATCACCTTAGGGACGCTGGAAGAACGTATAGATCAAATGATCACTGATAAACAAAAAATGGCGGACAGTATCGTCGGCAATGACGAAAGCTGGCTGACCAAACTGGACAATAAGGCATTTAAAGAACTGATTGCCCTTAATAAACGCAGCATTATGGAAGACTGACATGGGAAAATCCGCAAAAACCTGGTGGGGACAAAAATTTATCGCCGCCCTAGAAGAATTTACCGACAGCGGACGCTTGCAGCGTGGGCGTTCATATTCTACCGACAACCGTATCAAACAGTGGCTGGTACATGATGGAAAGGTTGAAGCCAAAATGCGTGGCAACATCAATCCTTATTTTGGTGTGTATAAAGAGCCGACTTATCAAGTCAGCGTACAAATGACGCATTTGAGTGCCGCACAATGGCAAGCGATTATCGAAAAACTCACGCGACGGGCGAGCTTTATCGCCAAACTGTTATTGAACGAAATCCCCGAAAACATCGAAACCGTGTTTGCCGAGACCGGCGTACATTTATTGCCGAATAACTATAAAGATTTTAAAGTGGCTTGCGATTGCCCTGATTATGCTGTGCCGTGCAAGCATATCGCTGGAGTCTGTTATCGCCTGGCGGGGGCGTTTGATCAAGACCCGTTTTTACTGTTTGAAATGCGCGGACTAGAGTCTGAAAAATTGGTGCAAGAATTGGCAAAATCGCCTTTGGGTAAGGTCTTAAGCGAGGCTAAAAGTAGCTCGGAGGGGGGACTCATTCCTGTAGAGAGTTATTACACCCGCCCCATTATTATTGATCTTCCTCAATCCATCGACGTTAAACATTTCTGGCAAGGTCAACAGCCGCTACCCCATAGCATAGAACCCGCCCAAGCCGCTATCATACCGGCGATGTTGATCAAAAAAGGCGGTGATTTTCCGGCCTTTTGGCAAAAGCAGAGTTCATTTATTGACGTGATGGAAGATTTTTATTTTAGGATGCGTAAGGGTGTTTTTAAAATATTCTGATTTTCGGCTCATTCAGAATCGTAGGGTGCATGACGCTATCGCTTATGTACCCTAGAGGGTATTGGCGGATGGCGCTATCGCTTATCCGCCCTACCTATTTTTATATTTGGAATGAGTTTGCCGCGATTATTGCGCGGATTCCACGTACTCCTCAGCCTCTAGCCAAGCGGCTTCCGCTTCGCTCAGTGCCTTATCGACGACGATCTTGCGCTCCATTAATTTTTTTAATTGCGCTTTTTCAGATTCTTCATAAATGGCGGGTTCAGCTAATTGCAGCTCTAACTGACGTTGTTCTTGATGGAGTTTTTCAACAGTTTGTTCCGCTTTTTTGAGTGCATCCAATAACGGTTTAATCCGTTGCCGACGTTCAGCATCCAGTTTGCGCTGATCTTTGCGCGAGACGTTACTCACATCATCGGGTGTTTTATCGTCGGTCTTTTTTTGATCGCTTAACCAGACGCGATAATCATCAAGGTCGCCATCGAAGGTTTGTACTTTGCCGCCTGCGACTAAGAGTAATTGATCGGTGACTGAGCGTAATAAATGCCGATCATGCGAGACCACGACGATGGCACCTTGGTAATCTTGCAAAGCGACACTTAAAGCATGGCGCATTTCTAAATCTAAGTGGTTAGTCGGCTCGTCCAGTAATAACAAATTGGGGTTTTGATAGACCAATAAGGCTAAGACTAAACGGGCTTTTTCGCCGCCAGAAAAAGGCTTAACCACGTCTAACACTTTGTCGCCTTGGAAATCAAAGCCGCCTAAAAAATTGCGTAAGTCTTTTTCCGTCGCTTGTTTGTCGAGTTGTTGCAAATGCCATAAGGGACTTTCATCAAGGCGCAGTTGCTCCAGTTGATGCTGTGCAAAATAACCAATTTTTAAGGTTTCGGCCTCTTGTCGGGTACCGGACAATGCCGTCATGTCGCCTGCCAATACTTTGATTAGGCTAGATTTTCCTGCGCCATTAGGGCCTAGTAAGCCGATGCGGTCGCCTGGAGCAATACGTAAATTGGCTTGTTTGATGACCACTTTAGTCTCGTAACCAATATCTGCTTTCTCCAGAATCAGTAAGGGATTTGGCATTCTACCGGGATTGACAAAGCTAAAATCAAACGGCGAATCGACATGCGCCATAGCAATCAATTCCATCCGCTCTAGGGCTTTGATACGACTTTGCGCTTGTCTTGCTTTGGTGGCTTGGGCCTTAAAACGAGTAACAAAACTTTGGATATGTGCGATTTCCCGTTGCTGCTTTTGATAAGCAACCTGTTGTTGCGCCAGTTTTTCAGCCCGCATTCGCTCAAATGCAGAATAATTGCCGGTATAGATTTCAGCTTTGCCTTGTTCAATATGGACAATATGGTCAGTGATGGTATCGAGGAAATCGCGATCATGGGAAATCAGCAGCAGCGTACCCGGATATTTACAAAGCCAATCTTGTAGCCAAATCACGGCATCTAAATCTAAATGGTTGGTGGGCTCATCCAACAACAGTAAATCCGAGCGACACATCAAGGCTTGCGCTAAATTGAGGCGCATCCGCCAGCCACCAGAAAAAGAACTTACCGGATGTTGTTCTTGATCAGCAGTAAAGCCTAAGCCATTCATTAAGCGCGAGGCGCGGGCATTGGCGGTATAGCCATCAATGGTTTCAAGTTTGGCATGACATTCGGCGATTTTCATCCCATCATGCGCGTGTTCTGCCTGCAAGGTTTGTTGTTGTAAGCGTCTTAATTCGGCATCTCCGTCAATAACATAATCAATCGCCGAGCAAGCCACCGCCGGTGTTTCTTGGGCGACATGGGCGATTTCAAGCTGAGGTGGGCGGGTAAATTCGCCTTCATCAAGGTGCAGCTCATGTCTTAACAACGCAAATAGACTGGATTTACCCGCGCCATTGGCACCGGTAAAGCCCACTTTTTGCCCTTTGTGAATGGTGAATGTCGAGTTGGCGAATAAAACTCTTGCGCCACGGCGCAGGGCGATATTTTTAAAATTTAGCATAAGGCTTGGTTTATTTTCAGGCAGGGCTTAGAAAAGAGGCGGTTAACATTCGTCATTAACATTATGGATATCTGTAGGAGCATTGTTTCTCAATGACTCAAGTAAAGGCTCGACCATTTTTTAGTTGTTTTGCCCAGGCTAATTGCCGTGGCAAGCAAACGGTTTTTAAATCGTAATTTTTAATGGCAAATTCGCGAGCATTTGCTCCTAAACGTTGCCGCTCTTCAGGATTAGCCAATAAGTCGGCAATTTCATTTGCGAGTGCTAATGGATCAAAGAAGCTGACTAATCGTCCGGTTTCATTAGGGCGTATCGCTTCATGTAAGGGCGGTGTGTCGCTGGCTACAATACTACAACCCGCGCTCATTGCTTCCAACAAGCTCCACGACAACACAAAAGGATACGTGAGATAGACATGCACAGTTGATAATTGCAACATCGGAATAAAATACTGATAGGGGATGTGTCCAACAAAATGCACTCGACTGAGATCAATTTGATCTTTTACTTCATCAAAGAAAATATCTCGCCATTTTTTACCTTGCGGCGGACGACTGCCATAGCTGACGTCATCAGCACCCACAATTAACACGCGGGCATTGGGGCGTTGCTTAAGTAGCGAGGGCAGGGCGCGGACAAAGGTGTGATAACCCCGGTAGGGCTCAAGATTGCGATTGACGAAGGTGACAATTTCGTCTTGGCGACTGAGTACCAGATTATTATTTAAGGTCAACGACGCATTGGGATTGGGTTGTATCGCTTGCGTGTCAATACCATCATGAATCACGGTAATATGGCGACGAAAGGCTTTGGGAAAGGTACTGGCTTGCCAATGGGTCGGTGAGATACCGGCATCGGCAGATTGAAAATGCACCAGATTATTGACATTTTTTAACCGTAAGCGACACACATTACCGGGATCGGTGGTTGGAAATTCGGGGTCAAAGCCGACATCATAGCCATCGGCATGATAGAAAAATTCGCAATAAATGCCTAATTTGGCCTTCGGCCAGACATCTTTGAGAAACATACTTTCCCCCCAACCCGGATGAGCAATAATGATGTCGGGGGTAAAGCCTTCATCTCTCAACTTAAGAGCAGCTCGAAAAGCGGCCTCGCCGCGTATGGTTTGTGTTTCAAAATCGGAAACCCACGGGTGCATATTGGGTGTTGTGCCGCGTGTCGGTTTATAGTTGATAACCCGAATACGGTCTTGGTTGGGACATTGGTTGATGGTTAAAACCACAACCTCATTTTTAGGGTCTTTGGCTAAAGCGGGCGCGAGGTTTTTAAATTGCCCCGGAAAATTTTGGTGAATGAAGAGTATACGCATGACAGATGGTGTTGAAAAAAGACGGTTACAGGTAGTTATAGCGGGTGAAAGTGGGCATTAGACGTCGGCATTTAGACGACATTTTTTGCCCACTTTGCGCGTGTTAGTGATTGACCGGTAATGGGAACATCATTTGTTGCGCTAAACTCGTTTCTTCAGGTGAGGGTTGACTGCAAAATGCGATCGCCCAAAGATTAAACGCACGGGTATCACGTTGCACAGTCACCATAGCAAACCCGGCATTGATAATAGCTTGCGCTAAGGTTTTGGCTGTAAAGCCGGTTTTATGCGCCATAAACAAATTACCTTGTGCCATTGACGCGCGAAAGCCATACAAAATATCCAACGGCGCAATTGGTCCAGCCGGTGAGATATAGGCGGGATCTTCTAACTTGTCTTCGGCAATTAATTTAGCCACTTCTTGTAAATCCGGTAAGGTAATCAGAGCGATACCATCGGGCTTTAAAATGCGTCGAAAACCGGCAAGAGTCGGAATGACGTCGTGCGGATAAAGGTGTTCAACATTATGGGATGACCACAAGGCATCAATGGAATGTGCCTCAATTTGAGATAGGTCGCGCATATCCGCAACCACATCGGGTTGGGCGTCAGCATCAATATCCAGACGGATTTCTTGCCATTCTTCACCGCGAAACGCTTTATGCAGTTTATTGGGGTTAGGATAACCACAACCGACGTGCAGCACTGTTTTTTTGTTATTCATAGTTTTTCCTGTTTTACAGAAGGGTAGTTAAAGTGTGTGAATTAAAAAATACCTTTTTCAATGACGGGTAATACCCAGTATTGAATACCTGTGCCAACAAACTCCTGTTTTAAATGGATTAACAAGCTGGGCAAACTTTTAGCTTCCACATACATTTGAAAGCGAATTTTTTTTTGTCGCCCGCTGACTTGCTCGGCAAGCGATAAATTTTTGTTTTCATGATGATGGGCATTAACCGTAAAGCTGCTAAAACCATATTGGGCTTCCAGCATCAATAAGCTGTCAACCAACAGTTCTTCCAAGCTGGGCGGCACATTTAATGTGACTAGAAATTCCTGGTGTAGGTATTCTTGATGGGGATGTGGCGTTATCATGCAATTTTCTCAACAGTGTTAGATTTTTCCTGACCAAACTTTTGATACAACATAGGCAGTAAAAATAAAGTTAAAAACGTGGAGGAAACCAGTCCACCAATCACCACAATGGCTAAAGGCCGTTGAATTTCAGAACCTGGACCCGTCGCAAAGAGTAAGGGAATGAGACCAAATGCCGCGATACTGGCGGTCATCAACACCGGACGTAAACGTCGGGAAGAACCAATTAACACGACTTTAGCGATATCCATGCCGGTAGCAATCAATTGGTTAAAATAACTCACCATTACCACACCATTTAACACGGCAATCCCAAGTAAGGCAATAAAGCCTACGGAAGCCGGTACAGATAAATATTCACCCGATAACCATAACGCAAAAACGCCGCCAATCATAGCGAGGGGAATATTTGATAACACCAGCACCGCTTGCCGTACAGAACCAAAAGTTGAAAATAGCAATAAGAAAATCAAGCCTAAAGAGACCGGCACTACGACGGATAAGGTCGCTGCTGCCCGTTGTTGGTTTTCAAATTGTCCACCAAATTGAACGGTATAACCCGTTGGCAACGAGACTTTCTCAGCGACCGCTTTACGCGCCTCATCAACAAATCCCACTAAATCTCGATCTTGCACATTACTGCGAACAACAGCAAAACGTTGACCTTGTTCGCGACCAATGGAAACCACGCCATCGACATTTTCAAGTTTAGCCACTGCCGTCACGGGGACATGATTGCCGTTGGCTAATGTGATTTGTAAATTATCAATACTAGCGGTGTTGCTATTGCCACGCAAAATCAAAGGCGTGCGTTTAATACCTTGCTGAACGATGCCCAGATTTAGGCCTTCAATTTGGGCTCTCAATAAAGTCTCAATACTATCGCTATCCAGACCTAATCGCCCGGCAGCTGTTTTATCTAAGGTCAGTTGCAGAAAACGCATACCGGTATTTTGCTTAATGAACACATCGCTAGAGCCTTGAATATGTTTGAGTATTTCTGCAATTTCATTGGCTTTTTCATCCAGCACGGCAAGGTCTGAACCAAATAGTTTGACGGCAACGTCGCCGCGTGTTCCGGTTAACATCTCAGAGACGCGCATTTCAATCGGTTGGGTAAAGCCAAACGCAATACCCGGCGTTTGCACCATCACTTTGCGTATGTCTTCGATAAGATGCTCTTTATCTTGAGTATGCCATTGCTCCTTAGGCTTAAGCACTAAGAAGGTATCGGTTTCATTTAAGCCCATAGGGTCTAAGCCTAATTCATCCGCACCGACGCGGGAAACCACTGAGGCAATCTCGGGGATGTTTTTGAGCAAGTTTTTTTGTACCTGTCCATCCAACTCAACAGATTGCGCCAAGGTAATGGAAGGTAATTTCTCTAATTGCACAATCAAATCACCTTCATCCATCGTGGGCATAAACGTACTGCCTATTTGAGTGAAGACCATCGCGGTGATCACTAATAAGCTTCCGGCACCGATAAACACTTTTTTGCTGTTATCAATACACCAAATCAATGACGGCTTATAGAGGGCTTGTAAATGTCTAGGTAACCACGGCTCTTCGTGCGAGACCTCTTTCAATAAATACGAGGCAATCACGGGGATTATGGTCAGCGATAAAATTAACGAGCCACTTAAGGCAAAGACGATGGTTAAAGCGACCGGTGTAAATAATTTGCCTTCTAAGCCTTGTAAAGTTAATAAAGGCAAAAACACGATGATAATAATCAAAATGCCCGACGTTACCGAGCTGGCGACTTCGCTGGTGGCGCGATAAATGACGTGCAAACGCGGCAAGCGCTGTGCGGTTTGTGTGTGTGCTAAGTGGGTAATTAAGTTTTCAGTGACCACCACTGCCGCATCAACCAGCATCCCAATCGCGATAGCGAGTCCGCCCAAGCTCATTAAATTAGCCGACATATCCATATAGTGCATTAGGATAAAGGTAAACAGCGCAGCTAAAGGTAACGCCAAGGCGACCACTATCGCCGCACGCAGATTGCCAAGAAAGAGCAGGAGCAGAATAACCACTAAAGCAATCGCTTCTAACAAGGCATGTAAGACGGTATTGACCGCTTTGCTCACTAAGTCCCCACGATTGTAAAAAACCTTCGCCTCAACGCCAGGCGGAAAGCCTTTGCTGATTTGGGCTAATTTTTCTTCAATACCGGCAATGGTTTGTCTGGCATTGGCACCGCGTAAACTTAACACCAAGCCGGTTACCGATTCACCTTGACCGTCTTTACTGACCGCGCCATAACGGGTTAATGCGCCAATTTTGACCTCGGCGATATCGCCGACAGTCACCGGAATGCCATTTTTGGTATCGACGACAATAATCCGCACATCGTCAAGGGTTTTAATTCGTCCTTCCGCTCGCACGATTAAGGCTTCTTCGCCATCACTCAAACGACCGGCGCCATCATTACGATTATTGGTTTGCAAGGCTTGAATCAGTTTATCCATGCCGATACCCCGAGCCGATAAGCGAATATTATCGGGGATGACTTCAAAACTTCTCACTAAACCGCCCAAGGAGTTGACATCGGCAACCCCGGGTATAGTTCGCAACGCTGGGCGAATCACCCAATCCAGTAAATCACGGCGTTCCATCAGGTTTAAATCACCCCCTTCAATGCTGAACATGTACATCTCACCCAACGGCGTGGTCATTGGCGCAATGCCTCCTTGCACACTAGCCGGCAAATTGCCCCATAAGCCATTGAGTCGTTCAGCAATTTGCTGACGCGCCCAATAAATATCGGTGCCTTCTTTAAAATCAACCGTGATATCCGTCAGGGCATATTTGGCAATCGAACGCAGCATGGTTTGGTGTGGAATACCCAATAAGTCCATCTCAATCGGTGCGGTAATCCGCGCTTCGACCTCTTCCGGTGTCATGCCAGGTGCTTTGACAATGATTTTTACTTGGGTAGGTGAGACCTCTGGAAACGCATCAATAGGAATTTGGTTAAATGCATAATAGCCGGCGCCAATGAGCAACAGCATGGCTATCATCATTAATAGCCGTTGGCTTAAGGCAAAACTAATTAACCCCCCCATTAGTCTTCACTCCCTAAGCCTAACCAGTTGGCTTTTAAGGAAACCGCACCTTTGGTAGCAATCATTTCTTTGCCCGTTAATTCTCCTGTAATCATTGAATCATCACCTTGTTTGCCGATGATGGTGACGAGGGATGCTTTAAAGCCTTCGGTTATGCGGACAAAAATAAAGGATTTACCCTCATGTTGGGCGATGGCCGTATTCGGCACACTAAAAGTATTCCCCGCCTTCGGTTGAATAATTTGGGTGTTAATGCGCTGTCCTGGGCGAACGTTCGGGTCGATGCCTTTTATCAAGGCTCTCGCCAGAATCGTTTGGCTTTCGGGATTCACCGATTGACCCAGTAAGGTAATCTGTGCTGTAACGGGTGTTAATGACGCGGCGTTAGATTGGGGTGTTTCTGCCTCGGTGGGTGGTTTTTCCAATAAAACTTTATCGCCTATTTTGATTTGCGCGATATGTTCCTGAGGAATATTGATTTCTAGCCATAACTCATCCAGATTAGCAATGCGATACAACGGCATCAGCGGATCGATACGCGAACCCGCAATCGCCATACGCTCAATAACCACGCCAGTAATCGGCGAGCGCACACTCAACAAACCTGAGAGGTGATGACTTTTTTGCAATTGCTCTATTTCTGCGCGAGTCATGCCGGCAATTTCTAATAATTGACGGCGTTCGTTGGCTTCTGAGGCTAAGGTGCTATGAAATGTCCGAGTTTCTTGCCAGCGTCGCTCCGCAATTGCGCCATCATCGAGTAATTTTTTGTCACGGTCATAGGCCAGTTTGCCTAATTCTAATTCACTATTGGCTTTTAAATACGAGCGTTGCAACGACAATAAGTCAGGGCTGTTTAGCACGGCTAACAGCTCGCCTTGTTTTACTTTGTCGCCAATAGCCGCGTTCAAACGGGTAATCAAACCGGCTTGCGAGGTGCTGATGACATACTCTGATGTAGGTGGAATGACGACACGCGCTGGCGCATAAAGCACTGGGAGTTGAGATACGGCGGTCAGTTTGCCCTGTGTAATGCCTAAGTTATTGAGATGATCTTCGGAAATTTGAATAACATCCTGACTGACAGCACTTTGGCAGGGAAGGGGACTTAGGATGAATACGGCTAAAACCGTAGCGTTAATCATCAAGGATTTGTTAAAAAGTCTCATGGTGTTACCCCTACGGCTTGGTTATAAAGCGCTTGGTCGCGTTGCAAAATAACGGCGCGTTCTTTGGCATTTAAAATCGCTTGTTGTGTTCTGGATTGAATTTTCAGCAAATCCATCAGATTAATTTCACCGGCTGAAAAACTTTGTTGTGTCATTTTTAAATGTTCTTCGGCCACTTGCTTGAGTTCATTGGCAATATCTAACTCGGCACGGTTGACTTCCAGATTATGCTCGGCTTCGTGATGAAGTTGGTCTAAAGCCCGATGTAATAATTCACGCTCAGCGATAAGCCGGTTTAATTCAACGTTAATTGCAGCAAGCTGGGGTTGTAAATGCGCGTCGCCACCAAACGGAATATTGACGCCAATGTTAAAACTTTCTGTTTTATTACTGCGTGTGTCGTTAGTAAATCTATCACTATTGACACCTACGGAGAGGTTGGTTTGCCCAGATCCTGTCAATTTGAGGGCTTTTAATTCGGCTTGTTTACGGTCAATTTGGCTGTTCACTGCCATTAATGCCGGATGCGACTGCTGGATTTCTTTTAAAGCCACTAAACTTTCTTCATAAATGCTCGGTATTTTATTGGATTGCGTAATACTGGAATAGCGTTTGCGGGCGTGCATTAATTCGGCCTCAGCGAAAGTTAAGCTGGCGCGTTTTTGCAGTAATTCAGATTGTGCCAGTAATTCATCTGCACGAGGCAAATCGCCCAGCTCAACCCGTCGCCGGACTTTGTTCAATAATTGTCCGTAAATATCAACTTCTGCTAAGGCTTGATCATAACGAATTTTCTGTAAGCTCAAATCCCACAAAGCCATTCTAATTAGGCCTGCAATGTTTAGCTTAGTTGCCGTTGTTTGCATTTGGGCATTTAAGACGGCTTTGTCGCCGGTTTCGCGTTGAGCTTCGCGTTGACCGAGATTCCACAAGGGCACTTGCACCGTGCCATCAATATAATGCAACGTGCCGCTAGTGGCCTCTTGAAAACGCAAGCCGGCTTGTGATGCGCCCGCCGTCCAGCTTTCACTACGTTTTTGCAAGGCAAGTGCTTCGTCTTCTAACGCACTGAGCCACGTGCTATCGGGATATTTTTCAAGGGTTAAGTCAATGAGTTTGGCTAGACTTAAGGTGCTATCCGTAACGATTTGATCGTGATGCTGCACCACTAATGAGGACTCATTGGTTTGATCGCTTAAGGCAAAACTAGGTAACGGAATCATTCCGTATAAAGCCAGTATAAGCATTAACCGACATCGGTTTTTAGACTCGCGTAATACGCGGGCAAACAAAAGATACATAAAGGTTAAACTCCTAGGTTTCTCACCTACGGTCATCATTTTAGATAAAGTAACGACAATGAGGCAGATACCATGTAAATAGATAGAAACTGATTTGCGCCGCGTAATAATGCTGACGCGCTTTTTAGCTCAAACTATAAAAAGGGAGGGCGGAGCACGGGCGTAAGCTGAGGGAATAAAGGAGTTGGGCAGCTTTGGTTGCAAAAAATCGGGCAGGCTAATCTTTTTTGCGACGAATGGAATCAAAAACACCAAAGCGATTATTAGAATGCCACAATCGTTATCACTATCACAGAGATCAAGTTGTTGTTTTTGCTTAATGCCGGTGTCTACCCCAATCACCATGCCTTCCGTGGGGGTGTTAAGTGCAACACGACAGGTTTGCCATAGCACGTCCGCAGACATTTCAAGGCGAGGCTTGAGATATAACTCAAGCCCGGGAATATGCAGCTTGGCTTGTTCATGGGTTATTTCTGTAACAAAACGGTTATTGGCATGAGCATGAACCAGCGGTGCAATGAGCTGCAACAAGGCTAATAAAACAATGATGACTAATCGGGAGGCTAAAAACATGCCGGAAATTCGCTCTAGTTAAGCAGGATGTCACATATTATACGTGAGTCAGCCTGATTTCTATGCTTTTAGTTGGTAATTTGATGGTTCAATAGTCTGTATAGTGTTTAAAAAGTAGAAAAACTTTAAAATTTAGAGAAAAATAGGGAGTCAAATAATCTAGTCCGTCGAAATTTATTGGTTTTTAGCGAGTATTCAAATAACTATTACAGTAATCTCTATTCCAAACATGGGACTATTGAAATCTGATAAAAACCGCTTATTTCGACAGGCTTAGAGATTCGCTATCGCGCTCTAACGAGTGCCGGAGCTGTCAGGCCGCGTTAGCGAATCCCTGCCGAGATGACGTACTAAGGAGGGGCTGAATAAGTTACCCCAATTCTGCCCAAATGGGATACTCTGACTCACCCGGCTGATGGGTAAATTAATTTCTGGAAATAACCTAAAAATAGCACAGGAGTAAATCATAATGACAGAAAGTTGGCGAACCGCGTTTGCTGTTTATTTACAACCTACCGTACTAGCAATTGTTTTTCTCGGCTTTGCCTCTGGCTTGCCTTATGTTTTGGTATTTTCCACATTGTCGGCTTGGTTGACCGAAGCCGGTATTGAGCGTTCGGTGATTGGTTTTTTTAGTTGGATAGGAATGACTTATTCAATTAAAGTCTTTTGGTCGATGATCGTCGATCGTTTGCCATTACCCATATTGACCCGTGTTATGGGAAAACGACGCAGTTGGATGTTTGTAGCGCAAATAGGCGCAACTTTAGGTTTACTGGGTATGGCATTTTCTGATCCACAAACTCAATTAGCACAAATGGTCTTATTAGCTATTTGGGTGGCATTTTGTTCAGCAACTCAAGATGTAGCCATTGATGCGTATCGGATTGAAGTCATGAGTGCTGAGTTTCAGGGTGTAATGGCGGCAGCTTATGTGGCGGGTTATCGTATCTCTTTATTAACGGGTGCGGCAGGCTGTCTTTATATTGCCGAATATACTAATTGGCATATTGCCTATCTGAGCATGGCGGTGGCGATGTTGATTGGAATTACTACAATTTTGCTCATTAAAGAACCGATACACCAATCAAGCCAACAGGCTGATGAGCTGGAGAATAAACTAGAAAACTTATTGGGTGTCGCAAAGAAAGTAAGTTTTTGGCAGCGATTCGTGGCTGGTTTTTCTGATATTGTATTAAGTCCATTTGTTGAGTATTTTCAACGCAATGGTAAATTTGGTTTAATGATTTTATTACTCATTGGCCTGTATAAAATGAGTGACATTATGTTAGGTGTGATGGCAAATCCGTTTTATTTGGATATGGGCTTTACTAAAACAGAAATAGCTCAAGTGACAAAAGTATTTAGCTTTGTTATGGCAATAGCCGGAGCGACGACCGGCGGCGTATTAGTTGCCAGGTTTGGCATTCTTCGCCCATTATTTGTCGGCGCAATTGCGACGGCATTGACGAACTTATTATTTGCCTTATTAGCGATGAGTACGCCTAGTTTGTGGGGATTGGCGACGGTGGTGAGTGCCGATAGCTTTTGTGCTGGCATGGCAACCGCTGCATTTATTGCGTATTTATCCAGTTTGACCAGTACGTCTTATACCGCCACGCAATATGCTTTATTTAGCTCCTTAATGACATTGCCAGCGCAAATGGTCGGCGGTTTTTCCGGTATCGTCGTTGAGAATTTTGGTTATCCCTTATTTTTTATCTATACGACGGCTGCCGGATTGCCCGCAATGGTACTGGTGTTAGTGTTAATGCGTTATCAGCCTAAATCCTCTAAGGTCTAGTTGCCAATCCACTTTACTACAATCAACCAACAAATTGCCCAGAAGGCTTAATAATAAACTCGAAAGACATGCTGAATTTGTTCAAACTCGTAGAGATAAGGTTGAGCAGCTTGCCAATTGTTAGCAACGACAATCAAGTCGTGTGAGTAAACTGAGGTGTTATACCAATTAAAGCTGCCTTCGATGATAATGGACTCATCAATGATGCAGTATTTGGAATGAATGGGTGAATAAGGCACAGGATGGTCATCTTGACCATAGACCAGTCCCACCGCGATGCCGTTGGATTTAAGACGCTGTACTGACGGCAACAGCGGACGCTCTAATTCTTCGTGCATCGGGCGTTCAACGCCTACTTTACCCAATCGGGCTAAATGTCCATTAAACAGGATATGTACGTTTACGCCCCGATGTTTTGCCTGTATCAACGCATCAATCACACTGTCATGATGATCGCCAACTAAATCACCGATTAAGAATAAGCATAATTTAATAGAATGTCTGGCGCGGTGTATTTCCGCAAGAATGGCATGATGCGGGCGATATAATTTGCCATTCAGCATCACATGCCGCCCGAAAGTGTAGAGTAAATTAAATTGACTTAAAGGATCAATACCATAGCGTTGAATAACACCGCCACGTTGACTTTGAAAAATATTGTCCAGTAAACGACAAACACCCTGCGAATGAAAGGTCATGCCGGATTCCCAATTTGCCCACCAGCGATCAAAGGTAATATTAAATGAACCTAAAATGCAGTCTTCATTATTAAAAATAATGAATTTAGTGTGCATGTCCGGTTCAACTTCTATCAGATGATGCTGTGGGGTACAGAATACTCCAATCAATTCAACTTTCGCGCGTTTTAGTCTAGCGTAGTTGTGGCTGTTGGTTAAGGTCATTTTACGCCAATCAACAATTACCTGAACTAATACGCCATGATGACTGGCATGAACCAAATGATTAATAAAATCGCGGTCATCAATACAATCCACGCTGACTTTAATGGTACAGAGTCGATCGGGTGAGGCGTATTTGCTGCACACGACTTTATCAATATGATCATGAATAAAGCGTTTGGGATGATAAGGGTGATATTGTTGACCTTTGGTAAATTTTGGAATCAAGTGTAAAGATTCAAAATGGTGGTTAAACCAGTCAGTATCACATTGCAATTCTTTGGGGTTTAATTCGTAAGCACGAAAGGTGCTAATAGTTGACCACTCGCCAGTAATTGCCCGGTATTGCGGTTGCCCATCCTGAGCCTGATGTCCATCCATATAAATGTACTCGTGCTGAGAAGGAATGGAATGTTCACCAATATGGACTAAAAAAGAAAATTTAATGCAGAGAATTGAGCCAAAATGACTGGAGTGAGGCAAGATATAAAAATCTCGCGTACGGCGTTTGTGATAATTCCATTGTACTTGATAGGCATCGGTATCAACGATGTAGCTCTCACAGACACCGTGTTCACGATACACTTTCAAAATGACTTTAACATTGGCTTGAATGCCATACTGCACATCAAAATCAATTTTTCCCCAGCGAACATTGAAGCTTTCACGGTTATCGTTGGTTCTTTCAAAATAGCCGCCTAAATTGCCGTGTTTGGGCATCGCATAGTGTTCTGCTGGCTGCATGTGTCGTCCTCGTGTGTGAATTTATAGTTATATAGTGAAGTAGTCCGGTTATTTGGGTTCAAACACCATCAAATAACCATTGTGATCCGATACTCTGCCGTAATCTTGATCAGTGAATAGCGTTTTTGCTGAAACGGCTTGTAATAGACCATCTTTGTTAATAAAAATATAGTCAATCCGGTAGTCGGCTGCAAGCTGCTGTTGCCAGTAAGGATCATTAATTCGATAGTTTTGCTCAGAGACAGCGCGAGTAGCGGTTAGATATTGATCATTGTAACCGTGCTGATCAATAACTTGATAATAACCCTGCGAGCCGGCAGTAATATTAAAGTCGCCACATAATAACGTGGCTTTAATGTGCCCCGTTTGATGTGCCTCTGCCCATTCGTGTAGATGTTTAAATTGCGTTTGAAAGCCATCTTCCCACCAACTTAAATGCGCGGAGAAGACATTAATCAGACCGATATACGGTATATGCAACTGACTCATCACTACTTTTCTGGAGTGAATACTAAACGGATCGGCATCCTCTGACACGTACATCGATTCCCGTTTTAAGATGGGGTAACGGCTTAAAATGGCCACCCCTTCGCGGTATTTATCAAAACCTAAATGCGACCAATCGGTATATAGATGATAAGGTGAAGGCAAACGATCATTAATAATTTTTGCGGCATTTGAATTCCAATCGCCTTGTCCGTTATTCCAATGTTCCGCGACTTCTTGTAAACAAACGATATCAGCATCAAGTTCATCAATCGCTTTGGCAATTTGTGAGAGTTTGTAATCCTGGTTATCTTCCTGATAACAATGCAAGTTAAGAATCATGACTTTAAATGGCTCATGGCTAGCTTGATAATTGTTACCTTGATGATTGTCCCAAAGCGTTTGCCCCTGTTTATTTTCACAGGCAATACCATAGTTTAACCGAAAGGCATGATTGATTTTAAGCCAGCCTTTCCATATTTGAACGCCATATTGATTGGGATTTCTGGCATTACTGAGCGCGGTTTTATCCCAGTATTTTCTTTGTAAATGACAGCGTGTTTTGTGTGTGGTTTGCCAGTTATCCGTTGTCCAATGAATAGTGACTTTCTCTGCTGCGACCGCGCTGTTGACAGCAACCGTTACCGGAAAAAATTTGGCGTGTTCTGTCAAGGAAGTTTGCCAATCAACGTTCAAAACGGGACGCGCTGTATGACAAAGTAGGCCAGAGTCCGCTTGGCTAGCATAGTTCATCCCCTTGTTGTTATCCCAGTATTCGCCATTTGACACCCGATACCGTAAGCCAAATACGATATTGCCGGGTAAGGAATGTTCGTTAGTGAGATTAAATTTAGCATGGGCTTGCCAATATTCACCGTTGTTAGCGTGATGACTGTGGAAATCTGCGACTAGTGTTTGCCAGATGCCCTCTTCGCCGGCCCAAACGATATCCACTTGTTTATTAAAGCCTAAATTTTCTAATAGGATGAAAAAAGTCAGCTCTTGTTGAACCAAACGTTTCTTGCGACTGATTACATTTTTAATGTAGAGCAATTGAATTTTTTTCATATTTGAAGTCCTTTTGACGGCTCAAGGAGTAGTTAACCGTTGCGTGATGTACTGAGGGTCTTTTAAAAGCCGATTTGTGAGCGTGATGTTAAGGAAGTTGTGAGTCATCAATCGGGCTGATTTGGGCAATAGTCTCGGAAATCAATATCCGGAAAAATGTTATCTAGGATCTCAAGAGCGGTCAAGTAACGTTCATCAATCTTACCGCTACGCACACTTTCGTATAAAAAGTTAAAACGAGCCAAATGATCGGTAATACGCTTATTGGCGTATTCGATAGTCGTACCAGACTTCATAATAAACGGCCAATCTGACGATTGGGCGAGCAAAATGGATCTGACGGCTTGATTTAAGGCTCTTTCTTGCAGCGGTGAGACGGAGAATTTTTGTAGATCTAAGACAAATTTTTCCATTTGTGTACTGGCTTTATGAAGAAAGGGCCAAATCCAATCGTTGCTTTCATTAATCCAATAACTTGAATAACCTTGATCGCCCCAAGTAGACGCCGAAGGTGTGGCCGTTTGTAGTACATAGCCCGCATCCAGATAATCACGACAACTGAGCATTTTAATACCGTTGCTATCGTTGGTCGCCAGACGTAGTACTTGCTCTAACCAAAACGGCCCTTCAAACCACCAATGCCCAAACAATTCAGCATCGTAAGGTGCAACAATCAGCGGGGGGCGATCCATATCAGCACTCAGTGCATTGATTTGCTGTTGCCGCTTATTAATAAAGTCTTGTGCGTGTTGTTTGGCTTTGGCAAGTGCAAGCCGAGGTCGATAAAGTTCTTTTGGGCCTTGAGTGCCGGTAATTCGATGGTATTTAATACCGGTGTTGATGCGTGTTTTACCTTCCAAAATATACGGTGCAATATAATCCATATCCAGATCGAAGCCGATATCTCGGTAATATTCGCGATAATCAAAATCCCCCGGATAGCCTTCATGAGAACTCCATACCTGACGTGAAGATTCAGGATCACGCGCAAAAGCGGCAACGCCATTGTGACATGCTAAGGGAGCATATACGCCATATCGCGGTACTTCAGAGGCGTTAGTGAGGCTATGGGTATCCGTAAAAAAATAACGGATACCCTGGTCATGCAGAGAGACTTCTAAGCCCGGATAATAACCACACTCAGGAAGCCAAAAGCCAGCAGGAGCAGCGTCAAAATAGGTTTTAAACGTATCAATCCCGACTTTAATTTGATTGCGAACAGCGGTTTCACTCACGCTCAACAACGGCAGGAAGCCGTGCGTAGCGGCGCACGTAATAATTTCTAAGTTGCCGGTATTTTGATGCTGCTTCAACGCATCAATTAGATTGCACTGATATTGGCTTTTATATCTATTCAATGTGTTGTGAAAAAAACGTCGGTACAGCCGTGCTATTTTGTGATATTCCGGCTGGCTTTGTGTCCGATGGACTTCTTTGTGTGCCAATTCCAGTAGTTTATGTAAATGCGTGATATAACGAGATTGGAGCAGTTCATCACTTAACATAGATAAGAGTGTTGGCGATAAGGATAGTGTAAGCCGATAGTGAACCTGATCTTTTTGTAAACGTTCTAGCATTGCCAGCAAGGGCAAATAGCATTCGGTAATAGCCTCAAATAACCAGTTTTCTTCAAAAAAACTTTCGTGTTCAGGATGACGCACATAAGGAAGGTGAGCGTGCAAAATTATACTTAGAAAGCCATGTTCCATCGTTTTTTAGATTCCTAAACCGGATGCGTGTTTGCTTTTTAAAAACAATGCGTTATTTTTCATGTTTTTAAAAATAATATGTTGATTGATATCTTTGGCGTGTTCTAAGAACATGTGTTGCAACTGGGAGAAAAAAAAGAACTCGTCTGAACGATAAGGCTCAATATCCACCTGTTCGTAGACGTGATGAGGCGCTCTAAACACAAAGGTTTCATCTGCAAAATTACACATAATGGGTTCAAAAATAATCGAGTCATCTGTGTACGCAAAGAGGGAGGATTGTAAAGTCTGTGAGATGACTTCTGGCGCATGTTGCGAATGGAGTTTTCGAGGGCTTGATGCAGACCTTAAGGTATCACAGGGGACACGAATCATATTGGATTCGGCGATAACCGATAAGTGATTGTCTGCTTGCAATCGACCAATACTCGCAGAATAGGCCGTGCCTGAAACGGGCAATCGAATTTCTTGCCTAGATTCTAAGTTATGTAGAGCTAAGTCAAACCATAAACGAGTGGCTGCATTTGACGTTATCTCATTAGGTCGCCAATAAATCCTTAGAATTAAGGGATTATCCAAGCCTTTTTCAGTATGGTGTTGGCTCTGTTCGGGATTAATCGCCCAATAAGCATAAAGATGATAAGGATCGACAGGCAGCAGCATCAGTTCAGATACGGGCTCTGAGATTGTGCTGGGTGCAAATTGGCGACTAATCAATTCACTAATGTCACACAATTCATGAGCGGAAAGCTGTGTCATTGAATTGCGACTGCGATGAAGAGTCTGCGTTGATTCATATGGTTTAGACGTAACTAGGTGATTGGGTTTTTTAAGCTCATCAGAATACTTAACTGCTATAAAATCACGCTCAGGTACGGGCGTGTAAAGACGGGTAATTTCCTGACTAATTTCAAACAGTTCTTCCTGTGAAAGCTGAATTTGGGTATCATACCCACGGAGAGAAATCGTCATTGCTGGTTTTTAGTCGTTAATCGTTAATACTTGTTTTTCCTAGAGTTTTTCGGCAAGTTTTTAATTTGGCATGGGCTAATTTCCCGCGTCACCAACATGAAAAATACTGTGTATCCATGTTTTACCGATCAACTTACTTTGCAGAAGACTCTAACCTTTGGCGATTATTTTTGCAAGGCATTTTAATCCCAACTACTTTGTTTAGTTATAACTGCTGATTTTAAAGATAATTTGACAAATTTTAATAAAAATCGGCCTATACCTATGCTATTAATAGGTCATGCGGCTACCCAAACAGAGATAAGGATATGCAAATACCCCATTACAAATTAAAGCACGGCTCACCCTATCCATTAGGTGCTAAGTATGTTGCGCATGACATCCACAATATGCGTCGTCATGACGACGGCTCGCCTTACGCCTACAAAGGCGGTGGAGTGAATTTTTCTATTTTTAGTCGCCATGCAAGTTCAGTGGATTTATTGTTGTTTGAGTCGTCTGAATGCGAACATCCCTTCCAAGTCATTACCTTAGAGAAAGAGAAAAATCGCACGTTTTTTTCTTGGCATGTCTTTGTTAAAGAATTACCGATTGGCACTTGGTATTGTTGGCGCTTGGATGGTTTAAATCAGCCTCGCGAATCCGGTTTACGCTTCGATAAGCAAAAATATTTACTAGATCCTTGGGCACGCGCAGTTAGTAATAAACGTTGGAAACGTGGTTCTGCCTGTATTCCTGGAGATAATGGCAATACCGCGATGCGTTGTATGGTGGTTGATGAAGATTACAATTGGGACGGCGATAAACTACTGGCTATTCGAAGCGAACGGGCTATTGTCTATGAGCTCCATGTCGGTGGGTTTACTCGACACCCTTCTGCAAACGTCAATAACCCGGGTACTTTTGCTGGGTTAATCGAAAAAATACCCTATCTGCAAGAATTGGGCATCACGCATGTTGAGCTACTGCCTATCATGGCGTTTGATGAGCAAGATGTGCCCGGTCATACCGCTGATTTAGGTTTAAAAAATTACTGGGGCTACAGTACTCATAGTTTTTTTAGTCCTCATCCGGGATTTTGTGTGACTCCCGAGCAAGGTACGCATTTAGATGAATTTCGCGATTTAGTTAAAGCACTGCACAAAGCAGGTATAGCCATTATCCTAGATGTCGTTTTTAATCATACCTCAGAGGCCGGTACAAATGGCCCTCTCATTAACTTTAAAGGCATTTTAGGGGATATTTTTTACCACTTAGATCCCAATGATAAAAGCATCTTCTATGACTACACGGGTTGCGGTAATACGGTCAACGCCAATCATCCTCTAGTGTCCCGATTTATCATTAGCTGTTTGGAATATTGGGTAAGAGAAATGCACGTTGATGGCTTTCGCTTTGATTTGGCCAGTGCTTTGGCGCGTGGTGAAGGTGGGGCGGTGTTGAATAATCCTCCGGTATTATGGGGTATTGAGTTATCTGAACAATTGGCAAAAACTAAATTGATTGCAGAAGCATGGGATGCTGCGGGCTTATACCAAGTTGGAAGTTTTCCTGGCTATCGTTGGGCAGAATGGAATGGTCGTTACCGTGATGTAATTCGACGCTTCTTACGTGGAGAAAAAGGTATTGTTCGTGAAGTAGCTACTCGTATTTGTGGCAGCAGTGATCTTTACGAATCGCAAGGTCGCTTGCCGATTAGCGGCATTAACTTCATTACTTGTCATGATGGCTTTACTTTGTACGATTTATTTAGCTACAACCAAAAGCATAATGAAGCCAATGGCGAAAGTAATCGCGATGGTTGTAGTAATAACTTGAGTTGCAATAGCGGCGTAGAGGGTGATACAGATGATGTTGAGATTATCGCCTTACGAAGAAAACAAACCAAAAATGCGTTTGCGATTTTATTGTTAAGTCAAGGCGTGCCAATGATTTATGCTGGCGACGAATTTTTGAACACGCAAAAAGGTAATAACAACGGCTATTGTCAGGATAATGAATTATCCTGGTTAGACTGGAATATGGCACAACAAAATGCCGACATGCTGCGTTTTGTTCAGCAAATGATCGCTTTCCGAAAACGCCACCATGCGTTGATGCGGCGGCGTTTTCTAACAGGCAATCCAGCAGAGCACAAGCTCTTGCCGGACATCTATTGGCACGGCCCAATTGCCCATAGTACGCCGTGCTGGCATGATCCTGAGTCACGAAAATTGATTTTTACCTTGGCGGGGATAGAGCATGATGAGCCGGACTTGCACATCGTCATGAATATGTCGGACGAGCAAAAACTCATTGAATTACCGCTTATTGAAGGAAAGTGCTGGTGTTTAGCGTTAGATACGTCGCGACCTTCGCCCAATGACATCGTGCTACGTGAGCAGCAACACGCCTTAAATGATAGTCATTACAACGTAGACCCAAAGTCTGTCGTGGTTTTTGAAAATATTACAATATAGATTTAGTTAGCTGCTTTAGCTACGATTTACGTTGATGGACTTACTTAAAACGTAATCGTCGCTAAAGATGCCCCCTTGATTCCAGTCAATACCCTTTTGCAAATCCAAAAACTAAGCTTACGCTGACGCAAGTAAT
Organism: uncultured Methylococcaceae bacterium; assembly: GCA_903945375.1. Lineage (GTDB taxonomy): Bacteria > Pseudomonadota > Gammaproteobacteria > Methylococcales > Methylomonadaceae > Methylovulum. The sequence goes on from CAJAVP010000071.1 coordinate 31,385, forward strand.
GATTAATCTAAAACAGTTAACCAACAGAAAACCTTGGGTTTTTTCTCTATTTAGCAGCACCGACATATTGTTCACACCCTGAAAATCATAGGACAGCCTTAAGGTAATTACACATTTATTTCATTCTATACTGCATAACTATTGCACAACCCAAATCTATGGGTATAATACGCAGCTCTTGAAGTTACACAGAGCTTCAGGCGCGTAGCTCAGTTGGTTAGAGCACCACCTTGACATGGTGGGGGTCGTTGGTTCGAGTCCAATCGCGCCTACCAGAACAATAAGCACTGCATGCAGTGCTTTTTTATTGCTTAATACATAGACAAAAATGCCCGTAATTACCCTTCCAGATGGATCGCAGCGAATTTTTGAACAAGCTGTAACAGTGATGGATATCGCTAAATCCATCGGTTCAGGCTTAGCTAAGGCAACATTAGCAGCAAAAGTTAATGGCGATTTGGTTGATGCCAGTACGTTAATTGAGCAGGATGTCGAACTACAAATTATCACTACAAAAGATGAAATAGGGCTTGAGGTTATTCGTCATTCTACGGCTCATCTTTTGGCGCAAGCGGTTAAGCAACTCTATCCCGATGCACAAGTGACCATAGGGCCTGTCATAGAAAATGGTTTTTATTATGACTTTGCTTATCATCGACCCTTTACTCCTGATGACTTAATTCAGATAGAAGCTAAGATGCAGCAATTAGCGACCGATGATTATCCGGTTGTGCGCTCGGTTTTGTCGCGTGATGAGGCTATTTGTTTTTTTAAGGATCAAGGCGAGCTTTATAAAGCAGAAATTATTGCATCTATTCCAGTCGAGCAAGATTTGTCACTTTATGAGCAAGGTGGATTTACGGATCTTTGTCGGGGTCCACATGTACCTAGCACTGGGAAGTTAACAGCCTTTAAGCTAATGAAAATTGCAGGGGCTTATTGGCGGGGTAACTCGGATAACGAGATGTTGCAACGTATTTATGGCACGGCATGGAGCGATAAAAAAGATTTACAAGCCTATTTGCATCGTCTTGAAGAAGCAGAAAAGCGTGATCACCGTAAATTAGCAAAAACTCTAGATTTATTTCATACCCAAGAAGAAGCGCCTGGGATGGTGTTTTGGCATGAAAAAGGTTGGATTATTTATCAAGAAGTTGAGCAATACATTCGCCAAAAATTGCGCCTAAATGGTTATGGTGAAGTTAAAACACCGCAGTTAGTAGATCGTTCGCTTTGGGAGAAATCAGGGCATTGGGACAAGTTTGGTAATATGATATTTACCACGCATTCGGAACAACGCGATTATGCGATTAAGCCAATGAATTGCCCTTGCCATATTCAGATTTATAACCAAGGCATAAAGAGCTATCGTGATTTACCTATACGTTTGGCGGAGTTTGGCTCGTGTCACCGCAATGAACCTTCTGGAACGCTGCATGGCTTAATGCGCGTCAGGAACTTTGTTCAGGATGATGCACATATTTTTTGTACAGAAGGTCAAATTCAAAGCGAAGTATCTAACTTTATTGATATGCTGTTTGATGTCTATAAAGATTTTGGCTTTGAAGAAATTATCATCAAATTATCTACCCGCCCTGAAAATCGAGTAGGTGATGATTCGGTTTGGGATAAAGCCGAGGGCGCACTAGAACTTGCGCTCAATAATAAAGGGCTAAAATGGGATTTACAGCCCGGTGAAGGTGCTTTTTATGGCCCTAAAATTGAGTTCTCTTTAAAAGATTGTCTGGCTCGAGTTTGGCAGTGCGGAACAATTCAAGTTGATTTTTCTATGCCCAATCGATTGGATGCTAGCTATATTGCCGAAGATGGCTCAAGACAAGTTCCAGTGATGTTGCATCGGGCTATTTTGGGTTCGCTTGAGCGCTTTATAGGCATTCTGATTGAGGAATACGCCGGAAAATTTCCGCTGTGGTTATCGCCAGTACAGGTTGTGCTGTTGAATATCACCGATAAACACGCCGATTATGCTTTACAAACTTTACATTACCTCGAGTCTCAAGGTATTCGTGCCAAAACTGACTTAAGAAATGAGAAAGTAGGTTTTAAAATCCGTGAGCATTCTATGCAACGGATTCCATATCTCGTTATCATTGGTGATAAAGAGCTGGAAGAAAAACGCATCACTGTCCGTACACAAAAAGGTGATGACTTAGGTAGTCTGTCAATCGATACATTTACCGAACGGCTTAAAAAAGAGATTGAGGACAGAACATAATTATGATTTTGGAGGATTAGGGTATCGCTGCTAAAAAAGATGAAACGCGCCTGAATGATTCAATCACTGCAAGACGCGTGAGGGTAACAGGCCCAGAAGGGGAAGCATTAGGTATTATCTCTTTAGATGAAGCTAAACAGATCGCTTATGCTGCGGACTTGGATTTAGTAGAAATATCGCCAAACGCGGATCCTCCGGTTTGTAAGATAATGAACTATGGCAAATTTCAGTTTGAGCAAAATAAAAAACTGGCATTAGCTAAAAAGAAGCAAAAACAAATTCAGGTTAAAGAAATTAAATTCAGACCCGGAACCGATGAAGGGGATTATCAGGTTAAGTTAAAAAGCTTAATTAAATTCCTTAACGACGGCGACAAAACCAAGATTACCGTGCGTTATCGGGGTCGAGAAATGGCGCATAGGGAAATCGGTATGGATCAATTGAAGCGTATTGAAAAAGACCTAGAAGAACTGGCCATTGTCGAGCAATTTCCAAAAATGGAAGGTCGTCAAATGATTATGGTCATGGCACCTAAAAAGAAAAAATAGCTTCTGCTCATTACTTCAGGAATTTATAGCTTTTTCTTAAAAGTTATTATAGCAATCCGGATCGATTGCCGAACGCATCCATCGGTGCAAACTATTCTTGCAGGGCCTTGCATTTTGCCTTGCCGGATTTTTAACTCAGGGATCTTATTTTTAATTATTGGAGCAAACAAATGCCAAAAATAAAAACTAACCGTGGTGCTGCCAAGCGTTTTAGACGCACTGGCAACGGTGGCTTTAAATGTGGACAGTCTCATCGCCGCCATATTTTGACTAAAAAGTCGACCAAAAGAAAAAGACAGCTACGCAAGCCTACGTCTATTCATCCATCTGATGTGCGTATGGCGATACGCATGATGCCTTACAGTTAAGGAAAACTATCATGCCTAGAGTAAAACGTGGCGTAACTGCCAGAGCCAGACATAAAAAAGTTTTAAAATTAGCCAAAGGCTATTACGGTGCCCGCAGCAGGATTTATCGCGTTGCCAAACAAGCCGTTATTAAAGCCGGGCAATATGCTTACCGTGACCGCAAACAAAGAAAGCGTCAATTCCGCGCGTTGTGGATTGTTCGTATTAATGCGGCATCCAGACTATACGGCATTTCGTATAGCCGATTGATTAACGGTTTAACAAAAGCCAATGTAGCAATCGACCGTAAGGTTTTAGCCGATATTGCAGTACGCGACATTGAAGCATTTGGTGAAATCGCCAAAATCGCCAAGGCTAACCAAAGCAAGCCTTAGTCGCGTCTTATGAGCCTGTCCTGATAGTTATTATTTGGGCAGGTTCATTTCTATTTAGGACGAGTGGTATCTATGTCACCACCGTCAAGAAAAAAATTTTATAGCCATTTCATAGTCTCAGTCGACTAATCACTTATCAAACATAGCGAGTTCAGTCGTGTCCGCCAATCCAGAAGAAATTCTCGCGCAAAGCTTAGAAGAGCTTGCCAAAGTTACCGAACTCAGCCAATTAGAACAGCTGCGTGTTCATTATTTGGGTAAAAAAGGTCTTTTTACTCTAAAAATGAAAGAACTGGGCGCACTTGACCCTGATCAACGTCGAGCCGTCGGTCAAGGCATCAATCTAGCAAAGGAGCAATTTCAAAATCAACTGGAATCCACCAAACAAGCACTTGAACACTCCGCACTTGCAGAAAGACTGACAAGCGAACGCATTGATGTCAGTTTGCCAGGGCGTGGTCAATCTGTTGCCGGCTTACATCCGGTCACGACGACGCTGAGACGGATTCAATCTATTTTTGCCAGCGTTGGTTACAAAATGGTTGAAGGCCCTGAAATTGAAGATGATTATCACAACTTTGAAGCATTAAATATTCCCGCTCATCATCCGGCACGGGCGATGCACGATACTTTTTATTTTGATGCACATACCGTTTTAAGAACCCATACATCACCGGTTCAAATCCGAGTGATGGAATCTGAAACACCGCCGTTAAAAGTTATCGCGCCAGGTCGAGTCTACCGCTGCGATTCGGACATCACCCACACACCGATGTTTCATCAAGTAGAGGGATTTTTAGTAGACACAAACGCGAGTTTTGCTGACCTCAAAGGCGTGGTTTACGAGTTTTTGCGTGCTTTTTTTGAAAAAGATATACAAGTTCGTTTTAGACCATCTTATTTTCCTTTTACCGAACCCTCTGCTGAAGTTGATATTGAATGCGTGATGTGCAACGGTGCAGGGTGTCGAGTCTGTAGTCACACGGGTTGGCTGGAAGTCATGGGTTGCGGCATGATTCATCCGGAAGTTTATAAGTCAGTCAATATTGATAGTGAGCAATATAGCGGCTTTGCATTTGGTATGGGCGTAGAACGTTTAGCGATGCTCCGTTATGGCATTAATGATTTAAGATTATTTTTTGAAAATGATCTTAAATTTTTAGAACAATTTCATTAAACAGGAAATCATAGCGTCATGCAAATCAGTGAAGCGTGGTTAAGATCATTCGTTAATCCACCCGTTAGTACGGAACAATTAGTCGCTCAATTAACGATGGCCGGTCTTGAAGTAGACTCAGTAACACCAGCCTCCGCCCAATTTCAAGGCGTGGTTGTCGGTGAAGTTTTAGCTATGGAGCCGCATCCCGATGCCGATCGTTTACGTGTTTGCAAAGTGGCTGTTGGCGATAAAGAACCTTTACAAATCGTTTGTGGTGCTAGCAATGTTCGGGTCGGCTTAAAAATTCCAACGGCTTTGTGCAGTGCCGTATTACCCGGTGATTTTAAAATCAAACGTTCCAAATTGAGGGGGGTCGAGTCTTTTGGTATGTTGTGTTCCGAAAAAGAACTCGGCTTAGCGGCTGATGCTAACGGTTTAATGGAGTTAGCGGCGAACGCGCCGGTTGGTGTCGATATCCGAGACTACTTAAACCTGAACGATACGATCATTGAAGTCGATTTAACACCAAATCGAGCAGACTGCTTAAGTGTTGAAGGGATTGCGCGTGAAGTAGCGGTATTAAACCAGATGGATTGGTCGCCTCGTGCAGTGGAGGCAATGCCTATCACTTATTCACAATCGTTAAGTGTTACCGTTAGTGAGCCAGAAGCGTGCCCACGTTATTTAGGTCGATTAATCGAAAATGTAAACGCGAAAGCCGAAACGCCGTTATGGATGCAAGAGCGTCTCCGGCGCTCAGGAATTAGAAGCTTAGGTGCTATTGTTGATGTGACGAATTATGTCCTTTTGGAATTAGGACAGCCTTTACATGCCTTTGACGCAGACAAATTACGGGGAACTATTCATGTCCGCTCTGCTAAAACGGCTGAAAAAATTGCTTTACTCAATGGACAACTCCTTGAGCTGAACACAGATACCCTAGTTATTGCCGATGAACATCAGGCATTAGCTTTAGCTGGAATCATGGGAGGAAGTGAGACAGCAGTCAGTGATAAGACTCAAGCAATATTTTTAGAATGTGCGTTTTTTGCACCGCGAAGTCTGGCTGGAAAAGCGCGTCATTATGGCTTACATACGGACTCATCCCATCGTTTTGAACGTGGTGTTGATCCCAGTTTACAATGGAGAGCATTGGAGCGAGCCACTCAACTCATCATCGAGATCGCTGGAGGCAATGTCGGTGTAATCACCGAGGTGAGACATGATGCCGCTTTGCCACAACGCACCCCCGTTCATTTGAGAAAACAGCGTCTTGAAAAATTACTTGGCGTTGTGATTACAGATGAAACCGTTAGCGATATTTTCAAGCGGTTGGGCATGTCTGTTGTAACTCACGCTGATAGTTGGCAAGTAACGCCGCCAGGTTGCCGCTTTGATATTGCTATCGAAGCGGATTTAGTTGAAGAAATTGCTCGAATTTATGGGTATAACAATTTGCCCAATACTCGCATTGCAATGCGCTCTGAACTAAGTCAAGCGACAGAGAGTCGTCTTGAAATTAATCGAGTTGCAGATTTATTAGTCGATAGAGGTTACCAAGAAGTTATCACTTATAGCTTTGTTGATGAAGAGATACAAAAAGCAATTGCGCCTGAGGATACAACGATACGATTGAGCAACCCTATTTCTTCAGAATTGTCTGTCATGAGGACAACCTTGTGGGGTGGATTGTTAAAGGCTGCTTTACATAATATAAATCGTCAACAAGTCAGGGTGCGCTTTTTTGAAACCGGAATGCGCTTTATTCAAAAAGACAATGAATTATGCCAACAAAAAATGCTTGCTGGTTTGATTTTAGGCTCTCCGCTTCCCGAGCAATGGGGTGAAGGTCTGCGTAAAGTTGATTTTTTTGATATGAAAGCCGATGTGGAAGCCTTATTTGCGCTGACAGGCAAAACGGCTACTTTTTTGGCAGCTAATCATGGCGCGTTACATCCAGGGCAAACTGCACAAATTTTTTCCGGTGAAAACGAACTTATTGGCTGGATGGGAATGTTGCACCCAACATTAGAAAAACAACTGGGTTTTGATACGCCTGTTTTTCTGTTTGAGTTAGAGCAGGCGTTGTTATTAAACAAACAACTGCCTTCCTTTAAACCGCTTTCTAAATATCCTTCGGTGCGGCGTGATTTGGCCCTTGTTGTCAAAGAAGAAATCACCGCGCTGGAGTTAATTACTTGTATTAATAGTTGTCATGAAGCCTCTATAAAAAATACCGTAATTTTTGATGTTTATCGCGGAAAAGGCATCGAAGAAGATTATAAAAGCATGGCGTTAAGCCTTCATTTACAAAACGAACAACAAACGCTAACAGAATCTGAAATTGATGCTACATTAAACAGAGTGTTAGAAATTTTGAATCAACAAATTAGTGCAAGATTGAGGGACTAACGGATGGCTTTAACCAAAGCAGACTTCGCGGAAAGATTATTTGATGAAATGGGCTTAAACAAACGTGAAGCTAAAGAGATTATAGAATTATTTTTTGAAGAAATTAAAAGCTCTCTTGAGCAAGGGCAGCAAGTAAAAATTTCTGGTTTTGGTAAATTTGAGCTTCGTGATAAAAGTAGTCGTCCGGGTAGAAATCCAAAAACGGGAGAAGAGATACCTATCACGGCTAGGCGGGTAGTGACATTTAGGTCTGGTCAAAAACTAAAAGCGCGAGTAGAAGCTTATGTTGGAGTCGAGCAACAATAGTGAATTACCTGTTATCCCAGAAAAACGTTATTTCACTATTGGTGAAGTAAGCGAGTTATGTGGCGTAAAACCGCATGTACTACGTTATTGGGAGCAGGAGTTTACTGAGTTAAGTCCTGTTAAAAGGCGTGGTAATCGTCGCTATTATCAACGCCATGATGTCTTAATGATTCGTCAAATTAGGGCGCTGCTATATGAGCAAGGTTATACTATCGGTGGTGCTAGGGCGCATTTGCTTCGCGATGATACTTTAGAGCAGACTGCTAAATCTAAAGCGTTTATCCATGAAATATTAAATGAATTAGAAGATATACTCACTTTACTAAAATAACATTCTAAGGTTATGAATATTTGCTAGCAATAGGGTATAATATGAATTTAGAGTCTAAATTAGGCAATGAAAAATTAAACGCTTAGAACATTTAAATACCTATAACGGAAAAGCCTTCCTTATAAGTCATTGAATTAAAAAATTATAAGTTTTAGCTCTTGATTCAGTATTATAATTATCGCGATAAATCGTTCAATCTGAAAATATCGGGACGTAGCGCAGCTTGGTAGCGCACTTGTCTGGGGGACAAGGGGTCGCAGGTTCAAATCCTGTCGTTCCGACCAATTAAATCAATAAGTTACAAATCTTGTAATTTAGCAATAAGTCAAAATAGTGGTTTCGGTACAACAGCCGGTACAACAAATTTATACGCTTGCCTAATTTTCACCTCAACAATCCCAAACCCTCCCAAGATACCAGCGATCCTCACCTTGTACCTTAGTACGTTTTCCCTGTGTGTCTAAACACCACATAATGAACCGCGTTACCTCAGCATCAAGGCGCAGGTATTCTGACAAGTACACAATGCCACACGTAATGATTAAATCCCCGTCAGCAATTAAAGCAATTTAATTCCTTCTAAACAGGGAAAGTATTCAAATATATTGCCATTCATATCGGTAAAGTCATATTCGGTCTTAATCCCTTCTAAACAGGGAAAGTATTCAAATATGGCTTGAAAAAAACCAAAATTGCACTGTCGAGTCTTAATCCCTTCTAAACAGGGAAAGTATTCAAATTATGGTGTGATACCTGTCATGATGAAGACGCATTGTCTTAATCCCTTCTAAACAGGGAAAGTATTCAAATACAAGGCAAATCGGAGACGAAAATGAAAAATTTAGTCTTAATCCCTTCTAAACAGGGAAAGTATTCAAATAAGGCGGTATTATCCGCCTTGTCCAATGAGGAATGTCTTAATCCCTTCTAAACAGGGAAAGTATTCAAATTCTAAAAAAGTATGATGCAATTAGAGCACTAGGGTCTTAATCCCTTCTAAACAGGGAAAGTATTCAAATAGGCGTTGGTGCATAAACTATCAAATGCTATAAACTATCGCCCAAAAGCAACCGTACCGGAGAATTATCATGACCAGTCA
>CAJAVP010000072.1 GCA_903945375.1 uncultured Methylococcaceae bacterium
CATGGCGCGAGCAAGCGTCGGCGCTGGATTAAGGTGCATTTAGCGGTGGATGCGGATGTCAAAGACGTGGTGGGCGTAGAAGTCACGACGGAAGAGTGGGCGGATTGCGAAGTGTTTGCCGAGCTGATTGAACAAGTCGAGACCCAGGTCGTCGAGGTTCATGCCCGCATCGCTGCCATGAATGTCATGACCTATCTCGGCATGCCGGGTAGGGACAACTGCGTCTTAATAAAAAAGGGGATAGGGGTAGAATAACCTCCTGATTGTTTATACACCAACGCCTTCGAGATTTCAAAATTGCGACGCATAGGAAAATCGGAGTCGATAAAATGAATTACAGCGTTTTCAACATCGGTTAGGTTTGTAGGTGCAAATTCATTCGCACCTACGTTACCCTCTATATGCTAACGGGTGTTATTAACCTGATCTGAAAACGCTGTATATGAGTGTTGCTAAAATGAAATTGGCTAATATACATTCTTGACCCATTGCTTGTGTTAATTCATGTTAACGTAAGCATCGAATAATCGAGCTAATAACGAAAAAAATAAGGAACGATAATCAACGCCAAGCCAACCAAAACCAGCGCAACCACATTCGATATAAAATACGGGTACAGCATCAACGCCAAACCGCAAACCAGCGGAACAAGCCTTGATTGTTTTTTGCCATAGATAAAAAAGCCAAGTCCGACCGAACCAAACAATACGCCCCAAAGTAGCGCCGCCTCACCATTCATTTCTTCACCTTCATTTGTTATTTTACTGGTATGTACTGGGATTCTTGTAAACATCGCCCGTCATTGTGCCGGGGATTATTCACCCAATCACTGACCGGTGTTGCCGTCATCTCTTGATAAGCCTGATTATTTAGCCATTGCAAGGCTTGATGTTCCTCGGCGGATTTATCCAGCCATTGCCGGTAGCGATCAGGTGGAATAATCACCGGCATCCGTTCATGGATGGGTTGCATGATGCCTGTGGCTTGGGTGGTCATGATCGTGCAGGAATACAAGGTATTTTGTTCGTGTTGCCAATGTTCCCAAAGTCCGGCAAAGGCAAGCAATTGATTATCGCCTCGGTGGATATGAAACGCTTGTTTACCGGTTTCATGTTTTGCCCACTCAAAAAATCCGCTAGCGACTATCAAACAACGTCGCTTATGGAATGCTGCCCGAAATGACGGCTTTTCACTGACCGTTTCAGCGCGGGCGTTGATGAGGTGGTGGCTGTTTTTGCTGTTTTTAGACCAAGACGGTACTAAACCCCAAAACAAATTCACTGCTTTCAAAGAGTTATCCTCCAACTCGACAATGCTCAGGATTTTTTGTGCCGGGGTAATGTTATAGCTGGGTTGGTAACGGGGCAGTTTCTGCAATTGAAAATGCCTAATAATGTCATCCGGCTTGGCTATTAAATTAAAACGACCGCACATGCTCTTAGATTCCTACGGTGGTGTTTATCTGCTGATAACGGCTGGTTTTCTGCGCGTATGATACGACCTTCACTTTCAGCAGGCTGGATTTTTCTTTTAGTTTTCGCCACCACAAGCTGAGAGAAAAGCCAAATAAGAGAACAATTATGGCTTTTGGTGTACTTTTTATGTACTGACCTGATTTCTTTTTTTGTCTTCCATGATCAACGCAATGATACACCATCTACACAAACAGCCTGCCAATAGAGCCGATACCGATTGGGTTAGCGTAGATAATCTTACCTTGCCGATTATGGAATCTAGCACGTTTCCGTTGCGGGTGAGCTTGCCGTTATTTACCTCGAAAGTCTCTGCGGGTTTCCCATCGCCAGCCGATGATCATCTTGAAGCGTCTATCGATTTAAATCAGCACGCCATCAAACACCCGCTGCGACTTTCTTTGTTAAGGTGTGTGTAGTGCGTGTAAGGTTTAAGGATAGGCTACAGGGCGGAAACACCATTCGCCGTTAGCTGATTTGATTCGAGCAGCCGCTACCTGTGGGTAATGAGAAACCACCTTATAAATCCGGCAACATATTGATTTTTAATAAATTAATACTTAAATTAAGGCAGTGAGGTATTAAGACACGCACACCATAATGACGTGGTAATCTGGGAGAAAGAAAACATCCCTTATGCTGTGCGCAAGAAACGCCAGGCTTTTTTCGATAGTATTGAAAGCCAAAAATCGGGAAAAACATAGCTTAAATAGGGAGGCTTATTTCGACAGCCTAGATTGAGGGGGATTTATCTAATAAAATCTCCCTAACCCCTCTTTTCAAAGAGGGGGACTGAAGACTTACCTTTTTTGTTGCTCGCTATGGCTTCATACGACGTTAAAGCAAATAATGGCGTAAAAATAGAGGCAACGGTATCAAAACAGAAAATATTTTGGTGTTTTCTTGGGCTAAATCTCATAATAGACACATTAACGCCCTGTTTTGGCAACCCCTAACATAAACGTACAGAGGTAATATAAAATGACCACCATCGCAGATCCAATTATTGGCAGTTGGTACAAAGACTTAGAGAATAATCTGACCTTCAAGGTCATCGCCGTTGATGATAGCGACGATACAATCGAAGTTCAGTATCTTAACGGTGATATTGGCGAATATGATCACGACAGTTGGTACAACTCCACATTCGACTATATCGAAGACCCTGAAGACTGGAGTGCGCCGTTCGATGACATTGAAAGCGACGATTTAGGTTATTCAGATACGGACAGGCATCGACCGAATCCCGAAGATATGGATATTGACGATTATATTAACGAATAGGACGCGCAGATGAAAATGAGTGCAGAGGAATTTTTGGCTTGGCAATCCAAAAGTATTACCTTGCTGGCTATGTCGGGAGCAGGAAAAACGACTTTAGCTAATAAACTACCTAAAGCTAAATGGTTTCATTATTCAGGCGATTATCGGATTGGGACTAAATACCTGAAAGAGCCGATTCTGGATAATATCAAGCGCCACGCCATCAGTGTACCGTTTTTGCGTGAGCTGCTCTTGTCGGATTCAATTTATGTGAGTAGCAAAATAACCGTAGATAACCTCGCAGCAGTTTCTAGTTTTTTGGGGAAACTGGGCGATCCGCAAATGGGCGGCTTGTCTTTGGCTGAATTTAAGCGTCGGCAAAAATTGCACCATCAGGCGGAAGTTGCCGCCATGATGGATGTGCCTGATTTTATTAATAAGGCCGAGGATATTTATGGCTATAAGCATTTTATCAATGATGCGGGCGGCAGCGTTTGTGAATTAGACAATATCGACGTGTTAGAGACTTTAGCGAAGCATACCCTGATCATCTATATCAAAATCCCACCAACCTTAGAGCAGACGATTATCGAGCGGGCAAAAACGGATCCTAAGCCGTTGTATTATCGTGAAGCATTTCTCGATGAAAAACTGGCTGAGTTTTTGCATTTAAAATCATATAACAGCTCCGAACTTATGCCGCCTGATGAATTTGTCACCTGGGTTTTTCCTGAATTGTTTAAATCCAGAATACCCCGCTACGAAGCTATCGCCGCAGAATACGGCTACACGGTTGATGCTAATGACGTTTCTGCGGTCACCTGTGAAGAAGACTTTATTCAGTTAGTCGCTAATGCGCTTGCCAAGTAATCATGACAACTGAAGAGGACTGCTTATGCCTTTAGTCGCACATAGTGATCTACCCACGTTTCAGCGCTTACGAGAAGAGGGTGAAGAAATTGTTGATGTTGAACGCGCCTGTCATCAAGACATTCGTGAAATGCACATTGGCTTATTAAATATGATGCCTGATCCGGCACTGGAAGCGACCGAGCGGCAGTTTTTTAGATTAGTCGGGGCTTGCAATCAAATTGTCCAATTTCATATGCACCCATTTACCATCGATGGTTTGCCTAGAACGCCTAAAGCACAGGCGCACATCGACAAATATTACGAGAGCTTTGCCAAAATCAAACAAGATGGCTTGGATGCGCTAATTATTAGTGGCGCTAATGTCACGCGCCAAAGCTTGCCAGAAGAAGATTTTTGGCGACCCTTGACCGAGGTATTCTCTTGGGCACGCGAGAATGTGGCTTCGGTACTGTGTTCCTGTTTGGCAACTCATGCCATTATTCAATACCGTTATGGCATTGCTCGAACGCGCTTGCCCAGTAAACGTTGGGGGGTGTTTGCCCATACTGTCATGGATCGTAGTCATCCGTTAGTCGCAGAAATAAATACCCGTTTTGATGTGCCTCATTCACGATTTAATGAAATATTCCAAAGTGATATGGAGCGGCATGGCTTAAAAATCTTGGCCGCTAGTCGTGAGGCCGGCGTGCATTTGGCGGTCAGCGAAGATGGTTTTCGGATTGTATTTTTCCAAGGACATCCAGAATATGATGACATCAGCTTGCTAAAAGAATACAAGCGGGAAGTGATGCGTTTTTTTAATGATGAAATGACGGACTATCCGCCCTTTCCTGAGCATTATTTTAATGAAGACGCGCAGTTAGTGTTTGCTGATTATGAGCAACAGGTTCGTTTGGCAAAAAAAAATAACACCGATTTAGCCGAGTTTCCAGAGCATTTAGTGCTGGAACAGTTAGATAATACGTGGCGCGATACCGCGAAAGCGGTATTTAATAATTGGTTGGGAAAAATCTATCAATTGACCGATCAAGACCGCCGCAAGCCGTTTATGGATGGAATTGACCCAGAAAATCCGTTAGGTCTGCCTGATGAAGCGCAGACAGCATTGAAGCCTAGATGATGCGACCAAGAAAGTTATAAAGGCTTGCTGGATTGATTTTTTTCAGCACACTTTGCCATTGTCGCGCTTAGCTTGAGTAGTGACTGGCGCAATTGCGGATCGGAACACAATTGGCTGTCGGAGCCAATTTGGGCGATGGTGGTTGCTGAGGGGAGTTTAGCTTTGCGAGGTCGATTTAACGCGACACCAGTGGCTATCGTTAACACTTTTATCTGTACCGATTCGGCAGGATGATTGAGTTGTTTTAAGCGAGTAAGTATCAGCGGGCTATAAAAACGTAATTGGCTTGCCCAGATCGCAGAATCAGTATAAATCAGTAGCTTACCCTCTTGTAAGAGACTGTGTCGTACTTGTGTCGCGAGATACCCCGGTAAGTTACGTTGAATTTCTTGCAGTAGACTCTGTTGTTCGGCAATACGGTTTTGAAAATAAGCCAACATCGGATTGGGATGTGTCAATGGCGTTTGAAAATAGTCGGCGTTGTACATAGTGTCAATTTTAGCAATCAGGTGATGGAATACAGAAAGTGGGCTAACGATGTGCCCACTTTCGTTCTGCTAGGTTTAAGCGGTTTGGTAACCGGTCATCTGATCAAAATTTAAATAGCGGTACGTATCTGTTGCCGTTGCATTAATTTGTCCCGCAAAGTGCTGATATTCATCAACACTTGGAATTCGTCCCAGCAAGGAACACACCGCCGCTAACTCGGCGGATGCTAAGTACACATTGGCACCATTGCCTAAACGGTTAGGGAAGTTGCGCGTTGAGGTCGAAACGACCGTGGCATTATCGGCAACTCGCGCCTGATTACCCATACATAATGAGCAACCGGGCATTTCTAAACGCGCTCCCGCTTTGTTGAACGTATCGTAATAACCTTCTTTGGTTAATTCGCTTTCATCCATTTTGGTGGGCGGCGCGATCCATAAGCGAGTGGGCAACGTGCCTGACTGTTGATCCAGTAATTTACCCGCTGCGCGGAAATGTCCGATATTCGTCATACACGAGCCTAAAAAGACCTCATCAATTTTAGTACCGGCTACCGCCGACAAAGGCTTGATGTCATCGGGATCATTAGGACACGCCAACAGCGGTTCTTTGATGTCGTTCATATCGATATCGATGACGGCAAAATACTCCGCATCACGATCTGCGTCCAACAGAACTGGATTTTCCAGCCAGCTTTGCATTGCATTAATCCGCCGCTCTAATGTTCGCACATCACCATAACCTTGACCAATCATCCATTGTAAAAGCGTGATATTAGAATTGAGATATTCTCGAATAGGCGCTTCATTTAAGCGAATAGTACAACCGCCGGCAGAGCGTTCAGCAGACGCATCGGATAATTCAAACGCTTGCTCAACTTTTAAATCCGGCAGTCCCTCAATTTCTAAAATACGCCCTGAAAAGACATTTTTCTTACCGGTCTTATCAACGGTCAATAAGCCCTGTTGAATCGCGACATAAGGAATGGCATTAACCAAGTCCCGCAAAGTAATACCAGCTTGCATGTGTCCACTAAAGCGGACTAATACTGATTCTGGCATATCTAATGGCATCACTCCGGTTGCTGCTGCAAACGCAACCAAACCCGAGCCCGCAGGAAAGGATATACCCATCGGAAAGCGCGTATGTGAATCGCCACCGGTACCAACGGTATCCGGTAATAACATGCGATTTAGCCAAGAATGAATAATGCCATCACCTGGGCGTAAAGAAACGCCACCACGATTCATGATGAAATCAGGTAAGGTGTGCTGCATGGTGATATCGACGGGTTTAGGATAAGCCGCTGTGTGGCAAAACGATTGCAACACTAAGTCGGCTGAAAATCCTAAGCAAGCTAAATCCTTAAGTTCATCACGAGTCATAGGGCCGGTGGTATCTTGTGAACCCACGGTGGTCATCCGAGGCTCGCAATAGCTATTAGGACGCACCCCGTCAACACCACACGCCCGACCGACTATTTTTTGCGCCAAGGTATAGCCTTTGTTGCTTTGCTCTTGAGCCGCTGGCTGTATGAACACGGTTGATGCCGATAAGCCCAAGGCTTTACGTGCCCGCTCGGTTAAACCGCGTCCTATAATCAAAGGAATACGTCCACCGGCACGCACTTCATCTAGTAAAACATCCGTTTTTAAACTGAAATGACAGACAAGCTCTTCGCTGTCATGGCGTTTGACGATGCCTTGATACGGGTAAATATCAATAACATCTCCCATTAATAAGCGCGTGACATCACATTCAAACGGTAGCGCTCCAGAGTCTTCCATCGTATTAAAGAAAATCGGCGCAATTTTGCCACCGATACAAACACCACCATCACGTTTATTGGGAATAAAAGGAATGTCATTGCCAATAAACCATAACACGGAATTAGTGGCGGACTTGCGTGAAGAACCTGTTCCTACAACATCGCCGACATAAGCAACCGGAAAGCCTTTTTGCTTCAATTCATTGATTTGTTGTTCGGCATGCGTGATACCGTCACGCGGAATTTTAAGCATAGCTTTCGCATGAAGCGGAATATCGGGACGTGACCACGCATCAGGAGCAGGAGATAAATCATCCGTATTGGTTTCACCCGTGACTTTAAAGACAGTCACGGTCAATTTTTCTGGCACAGCGGGCTTAGTAGTAAACCATTGTGCGTCAGCCCAAGCTTGCAGAACCTGTTGCGCGAATGGATTGCCTGCTTTCGCTTTAGTTTGCACATCATAAAAGGCGTCAAACACCAATAAAGTATGCGTTAGAGCCTGCGCGGCGATGGGGGCAAGCGCCTCGCTATCTAGCAAATCAATTAAGGGAGCGATATTGTACCCACCCAGCATGGTGCCTAATAATTCAGTGGCATCGGCAGGCGTCAAGATGGGGGAATGCGCTTCGTTTTTGGCAATCGCGTTTAAAAAGCCCGCTTTAACATACGCTGCTTCATCAACTCCCGGGGGAATTCGATTGGCCAACAAATCCAGTAAGAAAGCGGCTTCGCCATCCGGTGGATTTTTAAGTAATTCACACAGAGCAGCGGCTTGTTCAGCATCCAGCGGTTTAGGCATAACGCCTTCGGCTGCACGTTCAGCAGCCTGTTTACGGTAATTTTCTAGCATGAGAGAGTCCTGGGGATAAGTAACAAATCGCTCCCGCCAACTTTATCTAAAAATGGGGGAATTAAACCAGCGGCTATCAGCCTTTAACTAGGCTGGTGGAGATCATGATAACAGCTAAGCGCATAAAATGAATACTCACTTGTGTGCATAAAATAGCTACTAACTTAAGACGGGACAGTGAGTTACTGTGTCTGCTGAAATAATACGCTTTAGGAATGAGCATGGAATAACTTAGGCAAGTTGCCCATAGTCGGAGTGACCGTTGTTCACTTTATTTCATACTCGCTCCTTAGCTATTTTTGTGTTCCGCTTTAGTTGGTAGTTCTTACGAACGTTGCGATCTATGACGTGTTTTGTCAAAGGAACTGAAGATGATTTTGAAGGAAAAACCCAAAACACCTCTTATATCGGGCGGTTTAATCTGACGTTACGGCAACGGGTGTCTTGTTTATAAAAAAAACATTGAGGTACTGCAAAAAGAAAGCCCATTTTACGGATACTCTTTGGCTTAAGCCCCTATGACGGTAACTATCGATGCCAGCATAACAGCTTAAGGCAGCCTGCTCATTTACTCGACTCAAGCAGCATAACGACTTTATTTCTGCCAGAGTTTTTAGCACGATACATCGCCTGATCGGCAACGTTAATCAATTCCATATAAGTGCTGTAATGCGGGTGATATAAGGCGACACCAATACTGACGGTTAAGGCGTGATCATGAAAACGCTGACTCATCAGCTTGCCGCGCTGTTCAATAGCCACGCGAATACGTTCTGCAAAGCTATAAGCGCCTGCTTTATCGGTATTTTTTAGCACAAACAAAAATTCTTCTCCACCATAACGACCAATAAAATCACCCGGTCGCGTCATGCCGCGTAGAATATCCGCAACGATTTTTAACACATCGTCACCGGCTTGATGACCACATAAATCATTAAATAGTTTGAATTTATCAATATCGATAAAACCTACAGCCGTTTGCGCTAACGAGTTTTTGGGTTGATTAAAAGCCTTACTCAGAAACTCATCCACCATGCGTTTGTTATAAAGCTGGGTTAATGGATCGAGTTGTGCACATTTTTTTTGTTGGTCATATTGCTTGGCATTGAATAAAGCAATACCCAATTCATTGGCAATCGGCAACATTTCAGCGAGGGAATCGACATTTAGTGGTTTTTTAGACTCGCCGTTGTCGGCGTATAACACGCCAACCAGTCGATTATGATTGAGTACCGGGACGATGAAAAACTCAGCAACATTCAGTTGATAAAGCAAGGGTTTGTTAGGTGCAAAATCACCATTAATCAACTGTGCTTTTTTTTCGCGTAAGGCTTGTAACAAAGGCTCGGGGGCATGACTGAGTTCAATATCAAAGGTTTGAGCGCATTCTGGCCAGCGATAGGTGGATAATAAGCAACGTTGCTTAGGATCTATCGCTAACATAAGGCAACGGTCAAAACAAAATTCCGTACCAATAGCGGCCAACGTCATCGGCACAAACTCATTGGGATTTAAACTATGGTGCGGTGCGGTCAGTCCTGAATAGTTTTTTGTAGAGATAGTGGGAGTGGGTGTTTCTTGATGATGCAGTTGGCTTAAATTAATGGTCGTTTTGACTAAGGCAGCACGTAGTTTGGTGACAGCGGGAAATTGGATGCCATAAAACTCGCGGGTATTTTGCATGTCCTGATCGACTTGTTGTAGTAGGTCGTCTAAATCGAGCTGTGCAAATTGCAGTGTCTCTAGCACTTCGGCCGGCAAAATAGGGTTGGCTTCGTTGACAACGGAACTAATGCCTTGCATCCACGCGACATAATTGGCGAATGCGACTATGGCAATTTCTGTTTTAAATACCGCAAATAGTGAGTCAACGGCGGGCAATTCATGATGACAGGCCACAACGGCGGTAATCGGCTCGGGTAAATGCCAGGCGGCACAAAATACATGACCGATTTCGGTGTGTGTCATCCCAAAAAAACGGCGTTCGTTTTCTGTGATGGTATTTTCGCTGTTTTTGAGTGTGGGTATAAAGTCGCTATACGTCATGCGTCCATAAACTTCTAAAACGACTTTGCCAATGTCGTGTATCAATCCTGCGGTATAGACTTGATCGGGATGGGGATGATTGAGTGCAATCGCTATTTTTTTACTTAACAGGGCAACAAATAAACAGTGTTGCCAAAAAAACAGTCCGTCAAACAGTTTAGTTTTTTGGTTTTTGATTAACTTATCGTAAAACAATAAGTCCAGCGCAAGTTGTCGGACATCTGAAAAACCCAGCAATTGTACCGCTTGTTTGATGTCACTGATTTTATGGCTAAAACGGTACGTCGCTGAATTGACATGCTGCAAAAGTTTGGCTGTCAAAGCCGGATCTGTTTCAATCAGGTGCGTCAAATCAATTAACTTTGCTTTATCATCCTGTGTTAATTCCAATAACTTCAGCGCAACGCTGGGTATCAAGGGCAAATGCTTGATTTCATTTTTTAGGATTGATTGGGCCGTTTTGCTGATTACTGCTAAATCGTCTTTATCCACAGTTCCCCCTTTATATTGAATGGTCGAGCATTTGGAGAGGATAAAGATACCAGATTGGAAGATTAATAAAAGACGTTTGCGTCGCTTAAGCTGTTAAAAGTGCTTACTGTTTCTTTTGTTTTATCGCGGACAAGCTAAAACGGTAAGTTACTGCGTATAATAGCTGGCATTTTTAGGTCATTTAAAACACGCGAGTTATGAGTAAACAAAGAAAAGCAGTGGCGTTGATTTCCGGTGGATTAGACTCCATGCTGGCAGCAAAAACCGTTATGGAACAAGGTATTCATGTTGAAGGGATTAATTTTTATACGGGCTTTTGCGTTGAAGGTCACACCCACGCGATACGAGAAAAAGACAAAGCCAAACCTAAGCGCAATAATGCCTTATGGGTCGCCGAACAATTGGGCATTAAGCTGCATATTGTGGATGTTATTGAAGAATACAAAAAAGTGCTAATCAACCCCAAACACGGTTATGGGGCACATTTAAATCCCTGTTTGGATTGTAAAATTTTTATGGTCAACCGCGCTAAACAATGGTTGGCTGAAAACGAGTTTGATTTTATTATCACCGGCGAGGTGATAGGTCAGCGACCGATGTCGCAACGTAAAAATACGATGCCTATTGTGGCTAAACAATCAGGCGCGGATGATTTATTACTACGCCCTTTATGTGCTAAAAATCTGCCTGAAACCTTACCAGAGCGTGAAGGCTGGATTGATCGGGAAAAATTGCATGATATTACGGGACGCTCTCGCAAACCACAAATGGCCTTAGCCAAGCAATTTGATTTTAAAGATTATGCTCAACCGGCAGGCGGCTGTTGTTTTTTAGTAGATAAAAATTACTCAGCAAAACTGGTGGATTTGTGGCAAGCCCAAGGCAGTAAAGATTACCAGCTGGATGATGTGATGTTACTTAAAGTAGGACGGCATCTTCGTCCCGCCAGTCATTTCAAATTAATTATTGCCCGAGAAGAAGGTGAAGGTCGGTTTTTACAAGGTTATAAAAATGAGTATATTCATTTGCTTGCTGTAAGTCATAACGGACCTTTAGTCTTATTGGATGGCGAGCCTTCTGCTGAAGATTTATTCTTGGCGGCGCGAATCACGGCTAGATTTGGTCAAGGGCGTGAGGCAGCTCAAGTCGATGTTGCGATTGTTGATAAATCGGGGGTTGAACGGATCGTCAGTGTGAGTCCGTTGACGCAAACGGAACTCCCTAAGTCTTGGTACATTTGATGACGACTGAAATATTAAACACGCGGCGACTGCTTTGTCCGTTACCGGTTATTCGCACTCAAGACAAAGTTAAACAGCTGATGTCTGGGGATATTGTAGAAGTGGTGGGGACTGATCCCGGGCTAATGCAGGATATTCCGGCTTGGTGTCGCATTAATGGGCACAAAGTCTTGGATCTGCGTAGCGGCGATTATGAATATACGGTGGTATTGGAAGTCGTGAAAGTCGATATATAAGGTAACTCGCAAAAAATAACCGCATCGGTTTTCCTTAAAGTTGAGGTGTAATAGTCACATAGTATTTTGGCAACAATGTATCCCTATTGATCCTGTTGCCTATAGCTTCAAATGCTTTTTTTACTCATCTTGACCCCTTTTTGGTAAGTGGTTTTCAACAGTTTTACCACAGGATTCAATCCTTTCCAGGTCATGGTTTTAGCCCATTCCAAGGTGACTTCCGGGGTGTTTAACAGCGTCGCGCTCCAATGGTTTTCAAGAATGCCCCAGCAACGTTCCACTGGATTATATTTGCCATGGTTAGGGCGGGTAGTAGGCCAGCACGTGTCAAGGTTGTTTTTGTCCGCAAACTCTATCATGCGTTTCATGAATTGCGTCCTGTGGCTGGAGTTTTGCGGGATAATCCCCAACAAAATAGGCGGCACGCCATGCGCGGTAAGAATCTACTGCTCTGTCTCGTTTTTAATATCCAAAAAATCATCCTTAGTACCGATACTGCCAACGGGAATAATTTTTACCGGATCACGAGTAGAACCCGATCGCGGAATATTGATATAAAAACTTTTGCCGTTGCCAATCCCTCTGCTTTCTTCCTCCTTACGCTTAATAAGATCAGCCTGTTCCGGCGTTAGCCCCGCATCTGAGGTTAGCAAAATGTAACCCAGGTGCGCCCCATTAATAAAATACTTACGCCGGAACAGCGTCGCGTCCTCACTCAACGGCATATCCTGCCCCACGAATGCACCTTGACATAAAAGTTATCCGGCACACCCAGCGAATCCGTGACATTAGTGATTCCAGCCAGCAAGTCTCATTATAAAAAGCCATTTAAATTCAATAAGATAAAGTTAATATATGTTTGGCTTTGAGGTTTTCTGTCGCAGATATTGCCAATCCATACTGATGAGCGAACTTAAAATTTAGACCACAAAGTCGAAAGCTGCATGAATCCTACATTCTGGTAATCGGCATTTTTGATTGAAATGCCTAATTTTTTCAAAAATGGATGATCCTTCATTTTTAATAAACTTAACCAATTGATTTTTCTTAAATTACCATAATGAGAATTGCTGATAACAGCTAGCCTTCTTTCACTCCGAGTATTTTCGATTGCACTTATGAGTTGAATCTACGCACATAGTATCCCCTCTTTTTGCAAAAAGGGGATACGGTACAGATTAAAAGCTGATCTCACCCTGTACCCAGAATTTTTGGGTGTCGGTGCTTCTAAATAAAGCGTCGCTATTGTCACCGGCATTGTAATAAGCATATTTCACGAGTACAGAATAATGCTTGCCCCATTTTTGCAAGACTGAAAAATTCCACTCATCACCGTAATTAAATCGTCCGGTATCATCCGAATAGTCATGGTACATTCCGGTGAGAAGTAAATCGCCGTTTTGAAATGGCATCATTACCGTGCCAAATAGATCACGCAAACCATTAGCCGGTGTGCTTACGGCAAACAAATCCGCCCAGCCTTGGAAGGCATGATTCAGCCCCAGTGGAAAATCAAAGGTTCTATTGAGACCGTAACCACCGAACTGCTCCATTGCGCCTTGGAACATCACTTTAAAGGCACTAAAACCGCCCATCAGATTATAGCGGTCAACATCATAAGCCGTCAGTCCGTGTCCATAATCACTTTGATGGGAATATTCAGCCGTATAGACCACGCCGTACTGATCGTTGATTTTTATAGAATCGAGTGGTTTTGTGCAGCAACTGAGCCTTACGCCATAGTTCTGATTGGATTTTTCATAATTTTCCCTCTCCGTGTAATCCAGCCAATAGCCATAACCCACTAGGTTGCCGTAATCGCCTAACTTATAATTGAGATTAAGCAATGGCGATTCCATATTCTCTGAAAATCCATTCATTATTTGGGCATTACCCAAATAACCAACATTGACCATCAGCCCAGGCAGCAAGTCCTTATGGGTAATCGTCACCGCATCATAAGTCGTTTCCAATTGCCGCCAAGGGATAAAGGCGATAAAGCGGCTATCATCGAAACTGACACGCTGTCTGCCAATTTTGAAAACCGTATTGGCAATGCCATTATAGGAAAACCAAAACTGGTTCAATTCGCTACGCTCAGGATCAACCACTCTTGAATAAGAAGGGTTGTTGCCAACAAAAGGCGGCTGCAAATCATTGTAATCATCTTGCATGGCCAAATTGCCTTCATATTCTGCAAACGCCTGGAAGCCATGAAACATCGGAGTCAGATAGCCTAAACGCAGACTGGCGGTATTGGCATTGGCGGTTTTTAGCGGCCCTAATTCCTGGTTGACATTTTCATAGCGGTATTTGAGATCGAACTTAATCGCGCCGCTGTTACCTTTATCATTAAAAGTGAGCGCATCTTCAATGGCCTGCGTTAGATTGGCGGATACCATCTGGCTTGCAAAGATAAGCGACAATGCCCCGCTGGCGGTCAATAAACGGGATATTCTTTTATTATGTCGTTTTGGCATAAATATACTCTCAGTTAAATTGAAAAAGCCTTACGGCCTAAATAGGTTAGACACTCACAAATCCATGGCATTGTCATTAGCCGGAAGCAAGTTTAAGCGGAAAGTTTAAAAAAGTGGTAATTAGCCCAGCTTTTTTATCAAAAAGACCCATTCTTTCATGCCATATTTGTAGGCGTTATATTGCTAGGTAACAAATTGCGTGGATTCATTTGGAAGTTGAATCCACAAAACTTTACATAAGTTGCATGAGGTGATCTTTAAAACGGAATATCATCATCAAAATCATCGTAACTCGGTGGCGCAGGTGGCATAGGGGGCACACTGGGCATGGCGGTAGGTGCAGTGGGTTGAGTATAAGCAGGTTTATTCTGCGGTGGCGCTGCGTGCTCGGTGGGATGTTGTTCGCTCACAAATTCACTGGTGCCGCCACTGCGACTACCGAGCATGTGCAGTTCGGTGGCGATAATCTCGGTGGTGTAACGATCTTGTCCATCTTGCGCCTGCCATTTGCGGGTTTGCAAGCGTCCCTCGATATAAGCTTGGCTGCCTTTTTTTAAATATTCACCCGCGATTTCAGCCAAACGATAATTACCAATATTGAAAAATACCACGCGATGCCATTCGGTAGACTCCCTGCGTTCGCCGGTTTGCTTGTCTTTCCAGCGCATTGTTGTTGCTAGCCTAATGGTTGTTACTGAGCCGCCACTGGGCATAGCTCGAACTTCGGGGTCTGCCCCTAAATTGCCAATTAAGGTTACTTTGTTAAGCATGTTGTCTCCTGAATAATAGTGCGCCGGTTTGGGTGTTTTACATGATACACCACGCTATCTTCGCATCATTTTGATAAATTTTCTATCTAGCGGTCAATTTCACTCTCATCAACTCTAGGCCAAGCGGTTAACACAGCTTTGACGACGGTGGCTAAGGGAATGGCTAGAAATACACCCCAAAAGCCCCATAAGCCACCAAAAAATAAGGTGGCGATAATAATGGCAACGGCATGTAAATTGACGGCTTCTGAAAAAAGTAAGGGCACTAGCAATACGCCATCTAGGGCTTGGATAATGGAATAAGCTATCAGCACGTACATAAACTCATCCCCCTCTAATCCCCACTGCATATAGGCGACGATTAAGACCGGAAATGTCACTAAGGTCGCGCCAATGTAAGGGATAATCACTGACAAGCCCATTAACACCGATAGTAACATGGCATAATTTAAATCCAGTGCCTCATAAGTGGCAAAACTAATCAGCCAAAGAACAAACACCTCAGCAAATTTACCCCGTACATAATTGGCAATTTGGATGTCAACCTCTTGCCAAACGCGCACCGCTAAATGTTGATCTTTAGGCAAAAATTGTAAGAGCCAAGTGAGTAGCTGTTGTTTATCTTTCAGGAAAAAAAACACCATCATGGGTACTAAAAAAAGATAAATCATGGCGCTGACCAAACCGATAAAAGAAGCAGCAGAGGCTGAAATGACTTGTTGTCCGTAGGTCAATAATTCACTTTGTATCGCAAACATCATCTGACTGATTTTGTTTTCGGAAATCAGTTTGGGATAGATTTTAGGCAGACGCAAGATGGCGTGTTGGGCGCTGTTGAGCATATCGGGGATATTTTGAACTAATTCAACGGTTTGTTCAGATAAAACAGGGATTAGAAAAAATAATAAAAAACCTAAGCAGGTGATAAAAATTGAAAAGACCAAGTACACTGCAACCAAACGCGGCACGTTAAGTTTTTCGGCTTTGGCAACCACACCTTCTAGTAGGTAAGCCAGCACCACAGAGGTAAAAACCGGCATTAATACGTCAGACAAGGAGTAAATCAGCACAAAGCTCATGACCAATATAAAAGCGAGCGTGACGGCCTGATGGTTGGGCAGTACACGCTGCAAAGAGGCTCTGAAAAAATTAAGATTGACGGATTTGTGAGCTAAAGAGTCGTGATTCATGGCGTGGAAGGTAATTGGGTTATAGTGACGCTATTTTAACGTCTAGCTTGATTTTTAGCCCTATGATGATTTTGATTTAGTGGGCCTATCACTTAGAATACACCTCATTTATTCAACGCAATCAGGGTTTTCCATGCAAATAGATGTATTTAACGGCGATGCGGATGGTATTTGTGCCTTAGTTCAGTTGCGACTGGCTCAGCCTGCCCAAGCAAAACGGGTTACGGGTATTAAAAGGGATATCGAACTGTTAGCTCAGGTTGCCGTGCAAGCGGATGATCAGGTAACGGTTTTGGATATCTCATTAGATAAAAACCGTGTGGCGCTGGAGCAGATTCTAGCACAGGGCGCGAAAGTTTTTTATGTCGATCATCATCAAGCGGGTGATATTCCTCAGCATCCTAATTTAACGGCATTGATTGATACAGATGCTAATACTTGCACCAGTTTATTAGTTGATCACTACTTGCAAGGTAAATATCGAGCTTGGGCGGTGACTGCTGCATTTGGTGATAATTTACTCGACAGTGCACAACTGGCAGCTAAATCCTTGTGTTTGTCCGAAGAGGAGTTAAGAAAACTCCATGACTTAGGCGTCTGTATCAATTACAACGGCTATGGTGGTAGTGTCGAAGATTTGCACTTTGCACCAGAGTCCTTATTTACTGAGCTAGTGCCTTATGCCTCACCTTTTACGTTTATGCAGGATAATCGCGAGATTTATCAGCGTTTGTTGACCGGATATGCTGATGACATGGCATTAGCCCTGCAAATTAAACCGGAATACCAAACTGCCGCGATTGCTGTGTACATCTTACCGGATGAGGCTTGGGCAAGGCGCATCAGTGGCGTCTTTGGTAATGAATTGGCCAACTGCACTCCCGAACGTGCTCATGCGGTGTTGAGTTATACCGCGCAGCAGGATTTTCAAATTAGCGTCCGAGCACCGTTAACCAATAAAACCGGTGCTGATGAGCTTTGTGCCGCATTCCCAACGGGCGGCGGGCGTAAAAGTGCGGCAGGCATTAATCACTTACCCTTGTCTGAATTGCCGGTATTTATTCGCGCATTTGAAAAAAAATACAGCTAAATTCGGTATTCACTTTAACTTATATGAAATAACATGATTAAAAAAAGCAGCAACACTATTTGGCATCATGCCACCATTGCACGCGCCGATCGCGAAAAATTACATGGTCATCGCAGTGTTATTCTTTGGTTTACTGGCTTGTCGGGATCGGGCAAGTCCACTTTAGCTCATGCGGTAGAAGATTATTTGTACAATATTGGCATTTCAACGTTTGTATTAGACGGCGATAACGTGCGTCATGGTCTTTGCAGCGACTTAAGCTTTAGCGATCATGATCGCGTGGAAAATATCCGACGTATTGGTGAATTGGCTAAGTTAATTATCGAAGCGGGCATTATCACCTTGACCGCATTTATATCACCGTTTAAATCGGATCGTAATGCCGCCAGAAATTTGGTGCCGCATGGCGACTTTTTAGAAATTTACTGTCAATGCCCGCTTGAAACCTGTGAGCAGCGCGATGTTAAGGGCTTGTATCAAAAAGCTCGTTCAGGTCAAATCCCTTTCTTTACTGGTATAGACTCGCCTTATGAGGCCCCCGAAGACCCCGAGTTAGTAGTCAATACGCACGAGCAATCCTTAGACGAGAGTGTTGAGCGGGTGATTAATTTACTTATTCAGCGTGGCGTGATTGATATCCCTGAACAGGGATCTGACAGCTTCTTATAGCCGCAGTGCCACTAGATATACTTGGAAATTCAGATATTGGAACGCTATATCCTGTGGCAAAACAGGTTTTTGCGTAACATCGATTCATAATTTATTTGGAGTATTCACCATGAAAAAGTCAGTCTATTTATTGTTATGGATCACTGGGCTGCTCGTTAGCTCGGTACTTTATGCGAAACCGGCGCAGGTCGTTGAAACGCGCCACGCCATAGACATCTCTATTGGTGGTATTGGCCCTGGTGTTGATGTCGTTGCTTATAAACAATTGCGACGCCTGATTGGCAATGCCGTGGCTAATAGCGTCATTGATAAGTTTGTGATTTATGGCTACGGACGCGAAGGTGGCTTTTTCGCCTGCGTTGAAGATAGGCCGAGCAATCAGCCGCCTAGTAAAGCGTTTGAAAAATTCGTCAAACAATTAAACAGCATTAAACCCGATCCTAGCACTTCGTTTTATAGTATTAGCCGTGTGCTGACATGCTCACCCTTAGCGATTCAACCCGACACCGTGCGTGTTGCTAAGTCTGATGGTAGTTTGCAATGTGAAAACAACGGCATGAGCTTGGCTGATATGCAGCAACAGTTACGTGGCATTAACGTTTATGCGGCATCTAAAGAAAGCGATGGACTGATGAGACCCGCTGTGTGCGGCGGTGCTACCGGTATTTTTAATGTTTATGACATCGCCATTGCTGATTTACAACAGGCGCTTGATGGGGGCTTTGTCGAGTGGAGCACACTTGTCGTACCTTAACGCCCCGCCATTGAAGGAAAAATATCGCTCAAACTCTCTTAACCAAAGCGGGAGCGCGAGCGGCTTTAGCCTAATAACCGTCGGTTTTGGGGTCGTCCAGCGAACGCTTATTTGGGTTTATCAGCGCTTCTGTTTTTAAAGCAATGTTTCCGTTTTTCAGCTTTGTGTGAATTGATTACACATTATTGCTTAAAAAAGATTAAAATGTGCGCCTTTGATTGCTACTTGGCACGTTGACTATGACTTATTGTATTGCAGCTTCTATTAACGAAGGACTTATTTTGGTTTCTGATTCAAGAACCAATGCCGGTATTGATAACGTCAGCACACACGGCAAAATGCACGCTTTTGATACTACGCTTGATCGTAAGATCGTTCTGTTATGTGCCGGCAACTTGGCAACGACACAAGCTGTTTTAGAGCAAATGCACCGCGATAAGATTAAAAACGCCAAAATCAATATTAATACGGTTGAGTGCTTGTCTGAAGCAGCGGATTATCTAGGTCATATCAGCGTTGAAAAACAGAAGCAACATCTCAATTCGCAAGGGCAATCAGCTTTCAATCCCTCCGCTACATTCATTATTGCCGGTCAAATTGGTGAAGAACCACACGGGGCTTATATGGTTTATGCGGAAGGCAATAGTATTACCAGTTCTGCCAACACGCCTTTTTTACAGATTGGTGAGAGCAAATACGGCAAGCCTATTTTGGATCGCTTTCTAAAATTAGATACCTCAATCGACGAGGCTGCGCGTTGTTGCTTGGTGTCTATGGACTCGACCATTCGCAGTAACGCCAGCGTCGGTGCGCCAGTTGAAATGTTGATTTATCGGACGAATAGCTTCAAATTAGATGAGTATTATTGTTTTGACGATGACAACGACTATTTACTGCAATTGCGTCGTAGTTGGGAGGGCAAGTTGCGCGAAGCGATTGCGGCATTGCCCTCTTTAAATAGGAACTCCATCCGAACGATGCGAGTTAATCTTTAAATTCATTTTCAGGCTCATTTTCATCAAACCTATCTCCTTCAGGTGTTTATCAAGCTTAGTTTGGCTGCTTATTGTTTTAGTTGCTGCGCCTGTTGATGTTTTTGCAGATAACTTGGCAGGACAAAGACAGCGCTTTTTACGCGCTGAAAAAATATTGACTCAAGCAGATAAAACAGAATTTTTAGCACTCAGTCAAACCTTGTTGGATTACCCGCTCTACCCTTATTTGCAGTTTCAATGGCTCAAAAACAATTTGCAGCTGAGTGA
This sequence comes from uncultured Methylococcaceae bacterium, assembly GCA_903945375.1. Taxonomy (GTDB): domain Bacteria; phylum Pseudomonadota; class Gammaproteobacteria; order Methylococcales; family Methylomonadaceae; genus Methylovulum. The sequence goes on from CAJAVP010000072.1 coordinate 20,069, forward strand.
TCAGGTGTTGGTGTTTTTGTCTCAATTTCAAGACACGCGTTACGCCAAATTATTAAAATCTAAATGGCTGGTATATCTTGCTGAGCAAGGTCGTTGGCTTGAATTTATCCGTTATTATGAAGCCGATGGAACGCAAGATTTAGAGTGCCAATATTATTGGGCTCAGTATCAAACAGCTCAACAAGCCCAGGCTTTACAAGCGGCTGAACGTTTGTGGTCTACGGGTGATGACTTGCCTAATGCCTGTGACAGCTTATTACATGCGTTATCTCAATCACGTTATTTTACGCAAACTTTGGTTTGGCAGCGCTTTGAGCAGGCAGTTAAAAAAAACAACCTTTCATTAGCGCAATCCGTGTACCGATTAATCACACCGGAAGGGCAAGCTAAAGCGGATTTTTGGCTTCATGTGCGTCATCAGCCGTTATGGGTTCAAAATCAAGAGCTTTGGCAGGAAAAAAACGAGAGTGCTCGACTATTTACTTACGCGGTGGGTTGGTTAGCAGAGAGTAACCTCAACTTGGCAATTTCGCTATGGGACGAGCAAAAGCAGGAGTTATGGGTTGACCCCAATACCGCTCAGGAATTAGAAAAAAAATTAGCACTCGCTCTCGCTGTTAAACGGGATAGCCGAGCGTATCTACGCTTAAGTCAACTGACATCCAGCGATAAACAAGAACGCGAATGGCGCGTTCGTGCCGCTTTGCTGGAACAAAACTGGTCACATGTTAATGATGCAGTTAAAGGTTTGACCGTCGAGGAGCAGCAAGAGCCCGCATGGCAGTATTGGTTAGCTAGAAGCTTAGCAGCTATGGGGCGGTTCTCAGACGCGCAAGCGATTTATTTAAAATTAGCTATGGATCGAAGTCTTTATGGGTTTATGGCGGCAGATATTTTAAATCAACCTTATCAATTGGCAGATAAACCCGTGCCATTTGACCCATTAGAGCTGCAAGCTTTAACTGAGACCCCTGATTTTAAGGCCATTATGGAATTTAACGTGTTAAATCGGGTAGCCGAAGCGCATCGGCAATGGTGGTATGCCATCGGTAAATTACCTAAGCCTCAAATTAGGCTTGCGGCAAAACTTGCTGAACAATGGCAGTGGGAGCAAATCGCTATTATCACACTGGTTAAGTCGGATTATTGGGACGATCTGTCACTACGCTTTCCGGTTCATCATTGGCCGGAGGTCATGGCGAATGCCGAACGACAACAGCTTGATCCGGCAGTCATTTTAGGTCTCATCCGTCAAGAAAGCCTGTTTGATCCTGCGGCTAAGTCGGCAGTGGGCGCAAGAGGTTTAATGCAGTTAATGCCAGCAACGGCACGGCAGTTGGCTCGTGAAATGAGTGGGGCGGCGTTATCCGATGCCAGCTTATTTCAGTCAGCAATCAATATTCGTTATGGCAGTTACTATTTAAAAAAATTATTAAATCGCTTTCATGGTCATCTAGCTTTAGCAATTGCCGCTTATAATGCAGGACCACATCGGGTTCAGCAGTGGTTACCTATGGCGCAGGCATTCCCAGCAGATATTTGGATAGAAACCATGCCTTATAAAGAAACGAGAAAATATGTCATTGCTGTTTTTACTTACGCTATTATTTATAAGCAATTATTGCAATCAAAAGGTCTTTTAAGTGCGAATTTACAAGCGAGTCCATTAAAACTAAACAAACTATTGTCCGATGTGTCACCACTTTAAAAAATATGGCTGATTTTTAGAGGTTACTGTTAGATAATATGCGGTTCAATTAAAAAAATAATACAAGGTAAATATAGGGTATGGAGAAACAGCATAGTTTTACACGTGAAGAATTATTAATGTCTGGTAGAGGTGAGCTTTATGGCCCTAAAAACGCTCAATTGCCACTTCCTAATATGTTAATGATGGATCGTATTACGCTGATTACCGATGAAGGTGGCTTATTTGGTAAGGGCGAAATCATTGCTGAACTCGACATTACCCCTGACTTATGGTTTTTCGCCTGCCATTTTCAAGGTGATCCCGTGATGCCAGGCTGTCTGGGGCTGGATGCTATGTGGCAATTGGTTGGGTTTTATTTATGTTGGTTGGGCGGCCCAGGAAAAGGGCGAGCCTTGGGCGTGGGTGAAGTGAAATTTACCGGTCAAGTACTGCCAACGGCCAAGAAAGTCATTTATCGAATTAATTTAAAGCGCGTCATTATGCGTAAATTAGTCATGGGGATCGCGGATGCGACCATGGAAGTCGACGGCAAAGTTATTTATGAAGCGACTGATTTACGAGTTGGTTTATTTACATCTACAGAAGATTTCTAGGGGCTACGTTAATGAAAAGAGTTGTGGTGACCGGTTTGGGCGTTGTGTCAAGCATCGGTAACACCCCCTCAGAGGTGATCGAATCTCTCCGAGAAGGGCGTTCAGGTATTGTGTTTGCTGAAGATTATAAAGAGTTAGGCTTTCGTAGCCAGGTCAAAGGGGCGATTACTATCGACGTAGATGACTTTATTGATCGTAAGATCAAACGTTTTATGGGGGATGGCGCAGCCTTCAATTATATTGCCATGCAGCAAGCAATTAGTGATTCTGGCTTGGAAGCGTCTGATGTCTCACATATTAGAACGGGGCTCGTCATGGGCTCAGGCGGCCCTTCTACGTCTAATTTGGTAGAAGCGGCGGACATTTTACGAGAGCGTGGTGTTAAACAAGTTGGGCCTTATCGCGTCCCTAGAGCCATGTCGAGTACCAATACCGCCTGCTTAGCAACACCCTATAAAATCAAAGGGGTTAATTATTCAATCACCTCGGCTTGTGCAACCAGTGCTCATTGTATCGGTCACGCGATGGAGCTGATCCAAATGGGCAAGCAAGATATTGTCTTTGCCGGAGGTGGCGAGGAACTCCATTGGACAATGTCAGTATTATTCGACGCAATGGGTGCGATGTCGTCTAAATACAATGACACGCCAACGACCGCGTCGCGTCCTTATGACGCAACCCGTGATGGCTTTGTAATTTCAGGTGGCGGTGGCGTGTTAGTCATCGAAGAGTTGGAACATGCAAAAGCCCGTGGCGCTAAAATTTATGCCGAATTAGTGGGTTATGGCGCAACTTCCGATGGTTATGACATGGTTCAACCTTCAGGTGAAGGCGCGGTACGTTGTATGCAGCAAGCTATGGCAACAGTGCAAGGCCCAATTGATTACATCAATGCTCACGGAACGGCAACGCCAGTCGGTGACACAAAAGAATTGAGTGCCTTACAAACGGTATTTGCGGGTGAAAAAATGCCTTGGATCAGCTCAACTAAATCCTTAACCGGTCATGCCTTAGGGGCGGCAGGGGTTAACGAGTCCATCTATTCTTTACTCATGATGTCAGAAAACTTTTTAAGTGCATCTGCTAATATTCAGCATCTTGATCCTGCTGCCGAAGCTATGCCAATTGTGCGTGAACGCTTAGATAATGTGACCTTAAATACCATTATGTCTAATAGCTTCGGTTTTGGTGGAACAAATGCTACTTTGATTTTTCAGCGTTATCACGCTTAGTTTTACGATTGAGCGATAGGTGGCTGTTGGCTCAGCCACCAAAAAGCGGTCTGATAACTCTCTATTCGGTTAGATTCTATTTAACCGCCTCTCTATTCTTACATTTTAAGTCTTACTGACCATGTCAGGAACAATACAAAAATCTCGAACCCAGTTTAATAAGTTACAGAAACGCTTGCGTCATTACGTCGGCGATGCCATTGCCGATTACAAGATGATCGAAGAGGGCGACAAGCTTATGGTTTGTTTATCCGGCGGTAAAGATTCTTATACCTTGCTGGATATTCTTCTCAATTTACAAAAGACCGCTCCGGTCAATTTTGAGCTGGTTGCCGTCAACTTAGATCAGAAACAACCGGGGTTTCCTGAGCATGTTCTGCCTGAGTATCTCAGATCAATTGGCGTGCCTTTTCACATCATCGAAAAAGATACTTATAGCGTTGTTAAGCGGGTGATTCCCGAAGGACAAACAACGTGCAGCCTATGCTCACGGCTGCGACGCGGTACACTGTATGGTTATGCAGAAGAGATTGGCGCGAATAAAATCGCCTTAGGTCATCATCGTGATGATATTTTGGAGACCTTTTTTCTAAATATCTTTTATGGTGGCAAACTCAAAGCTATGCCTCCTAAGCTACTGAGTGACGACAAAAAAAATATCGTCATCAGGCCGCTGGCTTATGTGCGGGAAAAAGATATTGAGCGTTACAGCGCTTTTAGGGACTTCCCAATTATTCCCTGCAATCTATGCGGTTCTCAGGAAAATCTACAACGCAAGGCAATGAAAACCATGCTGAAAAGCTGGGATCGGCAATTTCCAGGGCGTTTGGAAACAATTTTTACCAGCCTTCAGAATGTTGCACCCTCGCAGTTGGCGGATACGCATTTGTTTGATTTTTCAGGCCTTAAGCTTGGAAGGCAAGTGGTTGAGGAAGCTATCTTTGATTCGGCAGGTTTGGATGTGTTAGCTCAATAAGTTGTCACAGCAACGGAATGATTGCGGCGTCGATCAGTCAGTTGGTACGTGGGTGTTCTAAGTTGATTAGCATTATGGATACGAGTGGGCGTTGCTCCCACTCGTGTTGAACAAATTTTGCTCAGGTTTAATTACCACAAACCTTTGTGGTTGTTAATTGGCCATCACTGACGTTAAGCGTAATATTAGAGCTACTAATAACCCCTTTTTTAGTCAATGTCGCCGATTTAGGCGTCCAATTTAAATTTTCTGCCTTGACGGTCAAAGCGTTTTCAAGCATGTCAACTTCTTTGATAAAGTCACAATTAGCGACATCGCCATTAGCATCGAGTTGTCCAGCTAACACATCTATATTCCCCGCCCCCCATGACATCGTAGAGCCAAATAGATTATAACCATTGCCTTGGCTGATTATTCCACCCATATCCGTTTTGGTTCCGCCGAAGGTTTTTGTCCAAACGGGGCTTAAGTCTGCCGTAAATTGTCCGTATAGAATGTTGCTATTACCGGCGGTGCTGGGCGACATAAAGTCCATCGTCATCGTTTGTCCGCTTATTAAGTAGCTACTGTCGGTGTTTTTTGTGAAAAAAGCGGTATCATTTTGATAAGCCAAGGTTTTAGCAGAAATAACAGCGCCATCTGCGCTCAGCTTGATGACAGCAGGGTGTGTACTGGGCATGGGAATCGTCATACCCGGTAGCCCCGGCACAGCGATTTTATCCGTCGTCATGAGCTGACTGGTGATAGTCAATGTGCCATCCGCATTTTCATCCACTGATGGGGCGATAAAACCTTGATCTGTACCCGCTGAGTAATTTTTTTCCCATAGCGCTTTTAAATTCGCATCCAGTTTTAACACAAAAATACTAGCTTTCGACGAGGTATTACTGACTTTGCTTGTGCCATACAGCACATAGTTACCGCCAGCAATCGCTTTGATCGCCATGACTTCGTTCAGCCCCGTACCTGCGTATTCATTGAATGAACCGGACACTGGCTCGCCTGTTTTATTCAACAGACCAATGAGAATTTTTTGATTGTTTGGGGTGGCATGGCTATTGGCAACCAAAATATAATTTTGCCCTTTGCTAAGAATGCTTCGCACGGAATCGACCGTGCTGTAATGGAAGACTTTGCTCCAGTTGGGGATTCCGTTTTTGGCATTAATATTGGCTAAAATCATATCGCTACCTTTACCAGTTTGTCCGGATGTGACGATTGAACCTAAGCCCCATAAAACGCCTTGATCGTCTTGCATAAAGCTAAGATGACTGGCGCCTTTTTTATAGACTTTACTGAATACGGGAGTGAGTTGACCTGATACCGAATCAATATCAAAAAGGGCCAACACCGAATTTAGCGCAGAAGACGTTGTTTGTCGTGTATCGCCTTGTAACAAAATACGATGGTCTGAGGTTTGACTCAAGTAGAAATGGTCATAATTGCCGGTCGTGATTTGTTTTGTCCATTCTGGGTCGCCATTGCTATCTAACTTGGAAAGTAAGCTGAGTGACTTGGTATTTTTGTTTAATGACGACGTTGACAGAGACAAAAAATAGCCGTCTGTTGCAGCGGGTGTAACGATACCTATGTCCATATTGCTAGTGCCGTAAGCTTTTATCCAATCGGCTTGAGCAGAACTGCCTAGACATAAAGCTAGGACTAAGGCTAATTTAGAAAATGGGATATTACGATAAGTATTGTTCATAGTCATACAACCTCTTGTTGGTTATGGGGTAAACTTAAAATATGTTTAAAAATCAGAAATAGAGACTCACGAGATACGATTGCGGTAGAGATACACCTCCAAAGTGAGCGTTTTAAAGTGGTTCATATGGTCGTGGGGGACGTGATTTTTTGCAATGGAAATATTACCTAGTCACACCAGTGTTTTAACCTATGACACACAGAGGAATTGTAGGCGACATACTTGCTCAATCGGAATGTCACGTTAAAATGACAGTCTAGGCTTTAAATCGAGAAGGCTTAGAATAAGGCTTTTGTTATATTTGATTAGACTATTCGATGTTATCAAGCTATAAGCTTAAACCCATAATAAAAAAAATCGCCATCCCAGTCCAGTGCATCTTAATGATACGGGTGTTGCCAACAACATCGTGTGTAGGATGGCTGTTGTTAAAAATAAGATATTTAAAGAGATTGACATGCAAATTAAAAATAAATACTGGCAAGGACATTTAGCGTTGATTATGTTCAGCTCGCTGTGTTTTGCGAATAACGCAATAGCCGCGTTTGCTGAATCTGATATGAAAATTCAGGAAAAAGTCCTTAGGGCTCGCGAAAACACGCAATTACATTCGACAGATCATGCGGCCCATAGCAATGTGATTGATAAGAGCAAAGAGTTTCATGGTGTTTTTTATGGTTTTTTGCCTTGTCAGGATTGTAATGGCATTAAAACGACCTTGTCTTTAAAACAAAATAATAATTACTTGTTAGTGACTCAGCCAGCTAGAGAATCCTCACGGGAGTTTTATGAAAAAGGCAAATACACTTGGGATGATGAAACTCACACTGTTTCATTATTGCCACGTAATGACGCGCCTGCTCGAAAATATTACATCGAAAACGAGGGGTCTCTGATACAACTCAATAGTGATGGTTCGAGAGTGCCAAGTAATCAAGCCAACGACTACACCCTACGCCGCAGCGATATGGTGAAATCGCGTGAAGTGCATATCCATTAAACCAGAGGTTAATCTAACTGTTCGCTCAAATTTAAGTAGGGCGCCATAAGTTTATTAACATTATGGATATCAGTGGGAGCGGCTTTAGCCGCGACAATCGCGACTAAAGCCGCTCCCACTTTTGTTAAAAAAATTTTGCACGACGAATTAGTTGTCAAGCCCCGCGTGAATATATGATCTGAACTAATAATATCAGCATCTCAGCCTGCTATTTTTGTAAAGCGTGTAAAGTATTGCCGTGCGAGCTTGTGAATTGACACTAAAATGGGCGAACTGTGAGATATAATATTTTTGATCAGTATAAATTTTAGGAGAAGCGTTTTGCAGGTAGATAATTTAGTGCAGTTATTACGAGGGGCTGATGAGGTTTTGGTTAAACAAGAACTGATTCAAAAATTGGAAGAAGGGCGACCACTGCGTATTAAAGCGGGTTTTGATCCCACTGCCCCCGATTTACATCTTGGGCATACAGTGTTGATTAATAAATTAAGACAATTTCAAGATCAGGGTCACGAGATTTTGTTTTTGATTGGTGATTTTACTGGAATGATCGGCGATCCAACCGGCAAAAATGTGACTCGAAAACCACTGACACAAGAAGACGTTCTCGCTAATGCACAGACCTATCAACAGCAAATTTTTAAAATCCTCGACCCCGATAAAACACAAGTGATGTTTAATTCGACATGGATGAATGCCATGTCCCCCGCCGATTTTATTCAACTGGCGGCAAAGCATACTGTAGCTAGGATGTTAGAGCGTGATGATTTTAGTAAACGCTATAAAAATGGACAATCCATTGCTATCCATGAGTTTTTGTATCCTTTGATTCAAGGTTACGATTCTGTTGTTATGAAATCAGATGTGGAATTAGGGGGGACCGATCAAAAATTTAATTTGTTAGTGGGGCGGCAACTACAAGAGGTGTTTGGTCAAAAGCCACAGGTGGTTATCACCATGCCTATTCTGGAAGGTTTAGATGGTGTACAAAAGATGTCCAAATCACTCAATAATTACATCGGTATTGCAGATGCGCCTGATGATATGTTCGGTAAAATCATGTCAATTTCAGATGAACTGATGTGGCGATATTATGAATTATTGAGCTTTCAACCGTGGAGTGATGTGCTTCAGTGGAAGAAAGATTGTGAAATGGGAGAGAATCCGCGTAATTATAAAGTTAAGCTGGCTCAGGAGATTATTGAAAGATTTCATGATAGCGCCGCCGCGACTAAAGCATTGGAAAGTTTTGAAGCACGATTTCAAAGAGGGGCGTTGCCTGATGAGATCGATGAGATTGAGCTAAAAATAAAGACTCATACTTATGGTATTGCTAATACGTTAAAGGATGCAGGCCTAACAAGCAGTACCTCTGAAGCGATAAGACTGATTAATCAAGGCGCAGTAAAGCTAGATAGTGAAAAAATAAGTGATACCAAGCTAGAGATAGCAGCAGGTAAGCAGTATATCATTCAAGTAGGTAAGCGAAAATTTGCAAAAGTAAAGCTGAGTCAATAGTCCGAACAGTTTTTGAAAAGTAGAAAAATAGAGAGTCCAACAATTCTGCCTGAAAGAAAAATGCCATGATGCGATCAGGCAATGATTTTACAAACGATGAGTTTTTTCAAAGCCACAAAAAACTTATGTCGTATTTCTCAGTTGTAATTATTCAGACCTCCCCTAAAAATTACCGCCATTAAGGTAACTATTCACATCCCCCTTTGAAAAAGGGGGATTGAGGGGGATTTATCTAATAAAATCTCCCCTAACCCTTTAGGCCTTGGGTTCTCTTTTTCAAAGAAGGGGGACTGACAACTTAATGTCGATAGGGCTTGAACAATTACGAAAGATTAACCTTAAGAACGTCCACTGAACTCCAGATACTTTCGATATAATCCGCATCCATCGGTTGCATTCCCTCTTGAATCCATTGCACTAATAGTTTTGCCACATTGGGATAAGTAAGATGAACCGCATGATTCTCTTGCAACCAATGCTCAATCACAGAACGCTCATTCAAATCGGTCATGGTGTGACCATACCCCAATTCTTTTAAGGCCGCCGCATTAGATATTTGTTCCATTTGTGAACGCAATGGTTTGGCCAGAATTTTCTTGCCTAATTGCAAGGCTTCACTAGCTAACTCAAAACCCGCATTGCTGATAATTCCAGCGCAATCATATAAATCTTTTTGGAAGCCCTCACGAGACAAGGGATTGCAAATAATATGTGAATAATTCGACTCGACTACTTCGGGGCAATAAATATGAAACTGAAATTTATCATAAGGTGATAATAGTTTGACTACCTCGTTTTGATCTTCAAAAGGCAAATAAACAATAATCTTTTCTTTAATAATACTGCGTGGTGACTCGGGCGTTTCAATAATGGGTGGCAAAATGGGTTGCCCAAAATGATGCCAATGCAAGCCTACACTGCGCTCAGCAGGTGCAAAATATTTCATTACACGGTTTGCTACAAAATCAGAGCCAGCGCGTGGGATATCAAAATTAAACGCATATTGATGACCGATACCCAAAGCGGGCTTTTTTTGCTGTCTTGCCGCCCATGCGGTAATGGGTTCAAAATCAGTAATGACTAAATCATAACCGGAAAAATCTAACGAGCGAATATCCCTAAAAAAGCTGACTGGCTTTAAATCAAGGGCTGTTTTCAAGTAGCTGACTTGACCCTTATTCGTGTTAAACGTCAAGCCATCACGTGTTTGATAGTCGTTAAAAATATCCATATCAAAATACTTATCAGCCGGTCTGCCAGTAAACTGGAACGTCACATCAATACCAGCAGCAAAAAGCTCTTTCGCCATAACCCTAGCACGGGTGATATGACCGTTACCGGTACCTTGAACACCATAAAAAATCTTCATTATAAAATCTGTCCTAAACTAAAAAATGCAGTGCTAACACCTAAAATAACGCCAACTAAAATATCTGTTGGAAAATGAACACCTAAAACAACACGAGAAAAACCAACCAGCGCGGCCCAACAGTAAAGCGGTATCGCTACGGACGGCATAAAAAAGCCTAACAAAGTCGCCATCAAAAAAGCCGCTGAGGTGTGTCCAGATGGAAAACTAAACTTATCAGACGGTGTAATAATGCTAGTAAAGTCTGCTAATGCCGCCTCAGGGCGATTACGTTTAAAGCCATTTTTCAAGACAAAATAAAGGGGTCTTTCAATAAGCAAGGCCAGGAGAATGGTTTGTAATAATTGGTTTTCTATGCCCTCGCGCAATAACAATAACAAAATAATCAGCGTATAAAGCTGACCATCACCAGTTTTTGACATGAATCGACAGAATTGGGTTAAGGAGCCGTGCATTTTCGCGTTTACTAGCCACGTAAACATGAAAACATCGTACTTGTGAATAGACAGTAGTAATTTCATGCGAATAATCCTCTCAGAAAAAGCGCTGCACATGAATGTTTCAACATGCAGAGGTGAAAATCGTCGATTTTCAATTTTATTATGAGTAACTACTAAGGTTATTTATACAAGAGGTGGGGGAAATGCACCCCTCTTTGTACCCAAAGCGACAAAACTAAATAGCTACTTTTTTCTTTTGCTGATAAAGATTAAATGCCTCGTATGACAAATAAGTTAAGATTTTCTTACCATTTCATTACAAAGCCAACAGATAATGGGGCGCACATAAACGATTATGTCATCACAGCCCTTGATAATCCGACACTCGCTATTAAAAAAGGCGACTATTTAAGACAGGACAACCTGAGGTTAAACCTAGTAATTTGCCCCGTCTTAGTTGGTAGTCAAAAGGATTAATGCAAGAATGACCATTAATCATCATTGAGGACGCTGTATAAGACCGAAATATCCTCATCACCATGTCCGCTTGCCAATAATTGATCGTACTCTTTTATCGTTTTATCGACTAATGGGATGTGAACATGGGCGTTATTAGCCATTGTTTGGCAAATCTTTAAGTCTTTATGATGTAATTTTAGTTTAAACCCCGGCGGATATTCTCTTTTTAACATTGAAACCCCTCGATGGCTTAAAAACCAATTGCCTGCTGCCCCACCTGACACGGCATCGATAACCCTTTCCATGGGTAATGATTGCGCTTCTCCAAATCGTAAGGCTTCGGTTACAGCTTGATTGATACCTGCACACATGACTTGATTAACGGCTTTTGCAGCTTGTCCGGAGCCTGTTTGCCCAATATGAATGATTCGAGCGGTCATCGCTTCCAAAACCGGGCGCACCTGCTCAATAAGCGCCTCATCACCACCAATCATCATCGCTAATGTACCGTTAGTTGCGCCTTCAACGCCACCTGATACGGGCGCGTCGAGAAACTTGGCTTGTTTGGTCGCTAATAATTGTGAGGCTTTTATTGCGGTGTCGCTGCTAACGGTGGATGAATCAATCACAACTGTACCGGGTTTGACTGTCTGCTGGATAGCAGTAATAACGTCTATGACATCCGCATCGGCGGCTACACACATCACAATAACGTCCATGTCAGCGGCAAGTGTCTCTATTTGCTCATAAAAAGTAACGTGCAAGGCTTCGGCAAGCACTTTTGCTTTGTCCGTTGTGCGATTGAACACGCCGGATAACAAACCTGAGCGAGCCAGATTTTTTGCCATTCCCTCCCCCATTGCACCTAATCCAATGAAACCAACGGACATTTTATTTCTCCAAATAGGTGTAGGCCATTAAGCCAGCAATTAATTCTTTCTCGTAGTCTTGCTGCTGCTGTTGCGTTAAGTTACTACTAGCCAACTTTTCTCGAAAAGCCTGTTTCAATTCTTCACTACTGATATGCACATAATCAAGCAACTCGGAAACATCTTCACCTTCTTGTAAATCATAAAAATGATAGCCTTTATCATCGAGCTTGATATTTATGGAATGGGTATCGCCAAATAAGTTGTGCATGTCCCCCAATATTTCTTGATAAGCACCAACCATAAAGAAGCCAATGAGGTAGGGCTGATTAACATCGATAAGGTGCACGGGTAAGGTTTTCTCAAGATTTTGTCCATCAATATACTGGTCAATGCGCCCATCGGAATCACAGGTCAAATCTTGAATGATCGCTCGACGAGTTGGTTGTTCATCCAGTCGATGAATCGGCATGATTGGGAAAATTTGATCGATTCCCCAAATATCAGGTAGTGATTGAAACAATGAGAAATTACAAAATACTTTATCTGCTAATTTTTCGTGCAATTCTTGTAAAATCGCCGCCTCGTTCTGATTATTTGGATTCAAGGCTTTTTGGATTTGTTGGCAAAAAATAGCATAATCATTTTCAGCTTGAGCGAGATCATTAATGCTTAATTTATCGCGAGCAAATTTGGCCCGTGCTTCAGATAAATGAAAATACGCATCATGATAAGCTTCAACCAAATTGCTGGTATCCTCCAGCTCTTTGGCAGCCTCCGCATTGGAATAGACCGATTCAATATCTGTGACATTGGTGATTAATACGGCATGATGTGCGGTTAAAGCACGACCGGATTCGGTAATAATATCGGGTTGAGGCACTTGTTTTTCTGCACAAATATCAGCAAAACTGCGGACAATATTTTGTGCGTATTCGTCAAGGCTGTAATTGATTGACGATTCACGGCGTGAACGGCTGCCATCATAATCGACACCCAAGCCACCACCGGCATCAACGACTTGAATGCCTGCGCCTAAACGTCGTAATTCGACATAAAATTGACCGGCTTCTTTGAGTGCAATTTTTATGTCATGGATATTGGCAATTTGCGAGCCCATATGAAAGTGCATGAGTTTGAGGGTGTCTAGCAAATCGGCTTGTTTTAAGCGATCAATTAATTGCAACACTTCGTAAGCATGAAGGCCAAATTTCGATTTTTCCCCGCCACTATTTTGCCATTTACCGGCACTGATGCTTGATAGTCTGACGCGCACACCCAGCGAGGGCTTAATATTAAGTTTTGCCGCTTCTTCAATGACAAAATCTAATTCCAGCGGCTTTTCAATCACTAAAAACAGATTTAAGCCCATTTTTAAGCCGATGAGAGCTAAACGGATATAGGCTCTGTCTTTATAACCATTACAGACCACAACACCTTGATGTGATAACGCCATAATCGCTAACAGTTCCGGCTTACTACCGGCTTCTAAACCGATATTATCTGCGCTCAACACCCCTTCAATGACCTGGCGTTGTTGATTAACTTTGATCGGATAAACTGGCGTATATTTACCGGTGTACGCATGATTGGTGCAGGCTTTTTTAAAGGCATGATCTAATCGAGTCACGCGGTCTTTTAGGATATCGGTGAAACGCACTAACACTGGCAGCGACAACTGCCGATCATTCAGAGATTGGGCTATCTCATATAAATCCAGCTCAATTGCTTTGTCCGCACACGGTTTTACACAAACATGACCACTGCTGTTGATTGTAAAATAGCCATCTCCCCATAAATCTATGGCATAGGTTTGAGCGGATTGCTGGATAGTCCAATGGGTAGCTTGAGGTAAATTCACACAATTCTCCGTTATGTCATAAAAAAGAGACTAAATTCTAATATAATGAAGACTTAAACAATCGTTTATTTTTACAGGAATCCCAAAAATGAATCCAACGCAATGGTTTACTGAACAAGTTCCGGGTGCTGAGTCCGCTTTTTCATTAAAAATTAAACAAAAATTACACGAAGAACAATCACCTTTTCAACACCTTGAAATTTATGAGACCGAAACCTTCGGTAATTTAATGGTGATTGACGGCTGTACGATGGTGTCTACCCGCGATAACTTTTTTTATCATGAAATGATGAGTCATCCCGTGCTTTACACCCATCCTAATCCTAAGCGCGTTTGGATTATCGGCGGCGGTGATTGCGGAACATTGCGAGAAGTTTTGAAGCACCCTTCAGTCGAACAAGCCGTGCAAATTGACATTGACGAGCGCGTCACTCGTCTTGCGGAAATTTATTTCCCTGAGCTGTGTGAATCTAACCATGATCCTCGTGCCGACCTTAAATTTATTGACGGCATTAAATGGGTAAAAGATGCCGCCCCTAATTCGGTTGATATCATTATTGTAGACAGCACGGATCCCATAGGTCCCGCCGAAGGATTGTTTGGTGAAGATTTCTACCGCGATTGCTTTAATTGTTTGTCAGAACATGGCATGTTAGTACAGCAAAGCGAATCCGCGTTATACCACCTGAAGTTAATTGGCGAAATGCGCGAGGCAATGAGCAACTCCGGCCTAAGTCATTTACAAACCTTATTTTTCCCACAATGTTTGTATCCATCAGGCTGGTGGAGCGCCACGATTGCGGGCAAAAATGCCTTATCTGCATTTAGAGAACAGGATTGTGCGACTAAGCCGTTCGACACAACCTACTATAATGTCGATATTCATAAAGCGGCTATGGCACAACCTGAGTTTTTCAAAAAAGCTTTTTCCCTATAAATCTAATGCCCGATCTATCCAGTTTTAAGCTGATTGAGCGCATCAGTAATTTGCTGCGCTCTGAAGAACGAAAAAAATTCGCGGCGATGGGTCTGCAACCGGTACATGTGCGCGTTTTGGAATATTTAGCTGCCTGCAATCGGTTTAGTGATACACCGGCGGCGGTGGCTGATTATTTGGGATTGACTAAAGGCACCGTGTCTCAGTCTATCCAAGTGCTTGAGCGCAAATGTTATGTTGAAAAAAGCCAAGATACCCACGATGGTCGGGTTGTACACCTCGCCTTATCGGAAACGGGCAAAAAACTGCTGGACGACATCAAGCCATTGGATGTTTTTGCTCAAGCGCAATTAGATATCGCGACTAAAAACTTTAATTCCCTAGAAGCGGCTCTTAATGCAACGCTCTCGGCTTTACAAAAAGCCAACCACGCCAAAAGCTTTGGTGTCTGTGAATCTTGCGTTAATTTTATTGCTCAGGAAGATCATTTTCTATGTAATCTGACTCAGCTCCCACTGAGTCATACAGACGCAAAAAAAATCTGTCGTGAGCATGTGTTGGCCGAAGATAGTGAACCACGAATAATTAACCCTACTTAAAAATCTATCAACTCTCTATAGGCTTCCTTATGTTTGATACCAAAACCATTGATGATATTGCCAGTCGTTTAGCAGGCGCAGTGCCTCCTGGCTTTAACAACTTAAAAGACGATTTAGAAAAAAACTTCCACGCTATTTTACAAACCGTACTAGGTAAACTTGATTTAGTGACGCGCGAAGAATTTGAAGTACAAAAAATGGTGTTAGCCAAAACCCGCAGCAAACTGGAAGAGTTAGAAAAGCGCGTTGCCGATATGGAACCGCAAGTGCTTAGTCCAGAAGACAAGTAAATGTTACAACGAAAACCTCAACCGAAAGACTAAGTGACTTATCCATGTCTTTAGCTGTCGTTTATAGCCGTGGTCGCTCCGGCATTGCTGCACCGTTGGTCACAGTCGAAGTCCATGTTGCTAATGGTTTACCTGCGCTGTCTATCGTCGGATTACCAGAAACAGCGGTTAAAGAAAGCAAAGATCGTGTGCGAGGCGCCATTCTTAATTCACGGTTTGAGTTTCCCGCACAGCGTATAACGGTTAATTTGGCCCCCGCTGATTTGCCCAAAGAAGGTGGGCGTTTTGATTTGGCGATTGCATTAGGTATTTTGGCGGCATCGGGACAGATTCCTACCCGCCAACTGGATCAATACGAATGTGTTGGTGAATTATCGCTAGGTGGTGAATTACGCCCCATCATTGGTGTACTACCTATTGCTATACAAGCGCGAAACAGTCATAGAAAATTGCTATTGCCCAAAGAGAACACCGCAGAAGCGGCACTGGTTCAAGACATTGAAATTCTCCCCGCCGCGCATTTATTAGCCGTTTGCGCCCATTTAAGCGGGCAAACGCTAATAACGCCTGAATTCCAAAGCCCCCCCCCTTTAGTACAAAGGACTGAATTGGATTTTGCCGATGTACATGGTCAATACCATGTGAAACGGGCATTTGAAATAGCCGCAGCCGGCGCTCATAACTTGTTAATGTTAGGGCCACCCGGTACGGGCAAGTCCATGATTGCCGCCCGGCTACCGACTATTTTACCGCTGTTAACAGAACAACAAGCCCAAGAGACGGCGGCTATTGCCTCAATCAGTGATCAAGGATTAGATGTCGCTAACTGGTTAAAACCGCCGTACCGTGCGCCACATCATACCGCCTCGGCGGCAGCCTTAGTGGGTGGAGGCAGTAATCCTCGACCTGGGGAAATTTCACTCGCCCACAACGGCGCATTATTTCTCGATGAATTACCTGAATTTGATCGTAAGGTATTAGAAGTTTTGCGAGAACCCCTAGAAACAGGACACATCACCATTTCCCGAGCCAATCGCCAAGCGGACTTCCCCGCTCTTTTTCAGCTTATCGCCGCTATGAACCCTTGTCCCTGTGGCTATTTAGGCGATGCCTCAGGGCGGTGTCACTGCACCTCTGAGCAAGTTGCTCGCTACCGCTCTAAAATATCAGGGCCTTTGTTGGATAGAATTGACATGCACTTGGATGTGCCAAGAGTTTCACATGAGGTGCTGCGTAAAGGTTCACCAGAAGGCGAGGAGACCAGCGCAAGCATCCGTGCCAGAGTCGTTGCAGCGAGGAATACGGCTTTGCAACGTTGTGGAAAAACCAACGCCGCCTTATCGGCGAAGGAAGTTAAACTGTATTGTCAGTTATCCGAAGCGGGTTATGCTATTTTAGAACAGGCGATGGATAAATTTGGTTTGTCGCATCGTGCTTACCACCGTATTTTAAAACTGGCTCGCACCATTGCCGATCTCGCCAATTCAACATCGATAGAAGTGTCGCATTTGAGCGAGGCGATCAGCTATCGAAAGCTTGATCGCCGCTCGTGATTTTCTCGCGCTATTCAAACTTAAGGTTTAAGCCACCTAAACCACAATAGCCCATAGGCTCTTTGGCAAGATATTGTTGATGATGCTCTTCGGCATAATAAAACACTGACGCGGGCATAATTTCAGTCGTGATTTTGCCTAAACCCGCGTGGTCAAGCTGGGTTTGATAATGCTGTTTAGAAGCCAAAGCCGCCTCCAATTGCGCGTCACCGTAAGTATAAATCCCCGAGCGGTACTGCGTGCCGATATCGTTACCTTGTCTCATGCCTTGTGTCGGATTGTGCGACTCCCAAAATAACCGCAACAAGTCCAAATATCGGGTTTTACTCGGATCGAAAAAAACCATAACCACTTCATTATGCCCCGTCAGCCCCGTACATAATTCATCGTAAGTTAGATTTGGTGTAAAACCGCCCGTGTAACCCACCGCCGTACTATAAATGTTTGGGTATTGCCAAAATCGTCTTTCGGCTCCCCAAAAACACCCCATACCAAACAACGCTTGCTCAATATGGGCAGGCATCGGCGGGGCGATTGGATTGCCGCTGACAACATGTTTGTTATCAATCGGCATGGGCTGATCGCGTCCTGGCAATGCGTCTGACGGTGTGGGTAAGTTTAATTTTTTGGAGTGAAACATCGTAATGTCATCAAATGGAAGAATGGTAGGCAAAGATTACTATGAATCTAGCTTATAATAAAGCCCTAACCCTTAACCCTTATTTTTATTGATAAGAACATGATTGATCAAGATTTTTTACGCCGCTTTATATTTGAAGACTTGGGTGTCCGAGGTGAATGGATTCAACTTTCGAGTAGCTGGCAAACGGCACGGCAACACCAACAAGGCTCAGAATGCAGCAAGCAATTGCTAGGACAAGCACTGGCCGCCGTCTCTATGCTATCCGCTACAATCAAATTTAATGGCTCTATGATTTTACAAGCGCAGGGCAATGGTCAGATTAAAACGCTTGTGGCTCAAGCAACCCATGACCGAAAAATTCGTGGCTTAGTGAGAAGCCAAGCTGAGATGGTCACCGGCTCACTGACTGAATTGTTTGGTCAGGGTCAATTAGTGATTACCATCGAGCGTGCCGATGGCGATCCGTATCAAGGCATTGTGGGCTTAGAAGGTGAAAACTTAGCAGAGGCTTTGGAAAACTATTTCTCGCAATCCGAGCAATTGAAAACGCGCCTTTGGTTATTTGCCAATGAAACGCACGCCGCAGGTTTGCTTTTACAAGAGCTTCCAGCCGTAACACACAGCCAAGAAGATTGGGAGCGCATCACTTTACTTGCCGATACGATCACCGAACACGAGTTACTAAGCTTAGATTGTGAAGCCATCCTATACCGATTATTTAACCAAGAAAAAGTACGGGTTTTTGCCGCTGAACCTTTTGCCTTTGAATGTGCCTGCTCACGCAGCAGAATTGAACGAACCTTACAAGCCATGGGCAAAATGGAATTAGAAGATATCCTAAAAGAGCGGCAACACATTGAAGTCATCTGTGAATTTTGTGGTGAACGCTATGTGTTTGACAAAGTAGATGTCGGCAATATGCTCAACGGACAGGGCATCGTTGCAGACCCACAAATTCGACATTAAGCATGATGTTTCCGTACTGGCTTGCCAAAATCATCCGTTTAACCGGCCTCTTGTTGCTGCTTATCTCGCTGTCCGGTTGTATATACTGGTTACGCGCTTACCAGACCTATTTGCAAATGAATGATTTTGATCGCTATTTTAGCGTTAAAGTCGCGGATGATTTCACGCTGTATTTCAACGAGCCGATTTTGTATAAGCAAGATTTTGTTGATCTAGCCAAACTGTATCCCAGCGTAGACTTACCGACATCAACAGGTGGGCGACGCTGGCGATATCTATTTCGCAAAGTCGATGCTAACAATAAAGCGCTTACACCAGAGATAAAATTTTATGCCGATCTTGAGTTTAACGCAGACAAACGCCTTATTGCGTGGTCGTTTTCATCGTTATTCTTGCAGATTGCACCGCCACAATTTTTAGAAATATCACTACGCTCAATTGCGGGAGCGAGCATTGATAAAGACAAAAAGCAGCTAAAAGCCAATACCGATTTACTCGGCAAAATTTCAGCAGAATTGCCCACGCAGATGGCGGTTTTAGCCCAGTTGGGTGAACCATTAGAAATAAAAGACGAGCCAGAACAAGACATCTATGTGTATCGTTTTTTATTGGACTCACCACGTATTGAAGCGGGCTATGAAAGTAATGCGCTCAATGAGGTCAAACTTAGTTTTGATAAGAAAAACCATGCGCTATTTAACATGGCGGGAAATTTTGCAGGATTGAAGATCGCGATCGATTATCGGAAGTTCTTAAAATAGCCAGAGTAATGGACAATCGTTGATGCCCATTTGCCGTTTGGATACAGCGATTTCAGATGGTGTCAGTTATGAGCGAGCAACAGTGTGCGACTGGCGTGCAAGCTTCGCCTATTGGCAACTTGCCTAAGTTATTCCATGCTCATTCCTTAACGATCATTGGCGGATGGCGCTATCGCTTATCCGCCCTACGCGACTATTGCTTAAGTCAACAGTATTAGGGTTAATTGGGCAGCCCCTCAGCAAGCAGGTTTGCAAGCGCTTCCGCAGGTAGTGCAGGACTTTTTAAGTAGCCTTGATAAAAATCACAATCATGTAATTGCAGAAAGTCCAGCTGCGCTTGTGTTTCAACGCCTTCTGCCAGCACCTTTAAACGCAGCGTATGGGCCATTTTAATAATAGCGACGGCAATTTCTTTGTCGTCATCTAATTGCTCAAGATCGTTAATAAAAGATTTGTCTATTTTTAAAATATCCAATGGGAAGCGCTTTAGATATAAAAAAGACGAATAACCCGTCCCAAAATCATCAATGGCAAAACGAATACCCCGTGCGCGTAAGCGTTCAAGAATGGATACCGCCTCGACCTCTCTTTCCATTAAAGCACTTTCAGTTAATTCCAATTCAAGACATTCTGGTGGGTAGCCGGTTTCCTGTAAGAGACTTAAAACTGTTTGTGCAATATCACCGTGTCGAAATTGATGTGTAGAGAGATTTACCGCCAGTTTTATAGCCGGCAAACCCGCTGTAAGCCATTGCTGCGCTTGCCGTGTCGCTTCTCTTAATACCCACTCGCCGATTGGATTAATTAAGCCAATTTCTTCAGCAATCGGGATAAACTCGCTGGGTGAGATCACGCCTTCCGTCGGATGCGTCCAACGCAGTAAGGCTTCGGCCCCAATTATCCTGCCCGTTGCTATTTCAACCTGCGGTTGGTAATACACCATAAACTCATTGCGTTGCAAGGCTTCGCGCAGCAAGGTACCAATGTGAATGCGTTTTAAGGCGGCATGG
Source organism: uncultured Methylococcaceae bacterium (assembly GCA_903945375.1). GTDB lineage: Bacteria > Pseudomonadota > Gammaproteobacteria > Methylococcales > Methylomonadaceae > Methylovulum. The sequence goes on from CAJAVP010000072.1 coordinate 40,564, forward strand.
GTTAAATCTTCA
>CAJAVP010000073.1 GCA_903945375.1 uncultured Methylococcaceae bacterium
CTCGCCGCATGAATCGACGAAAGCCCATAACCTCTTTAATAATACCAAACACGGGTTCTACCGTAGATTTGCGTTGGGCATAGAACTCTTTACCGGCTTCGGTCTTCATGCGATGCGCCATCGCCTCCACTGAATCCGGGTCTTTAAAATGCTTGCTGATGGGGTCTCTCCTTTTCTGTTATGGATGGTCTTACGCTATTTTATCTCAATAAATCGTGGAGTGCTGAAAGACCGACATACTCCTAGGTGAAGCCACTCCCACTTTATCGTCCCCACGCATTGCCAATAGTCGGTGTGCAGGCTTCGCCTAAAGCGCCTACTATTGATGCCTGCATTGCAAGCAAAGCTTGCACTCCAGCCGCACACAACACAGATTGAAAACGCTGTGTTATTCAACTAAAGCTTCTAATTCATCCCATCGCTGATAAGCCTGCTCTAAATCGGCTGCCATACTGACTTGATCGGCTAACGCGGTGTTGATAATCGTTGTACTTTGTTTGTAAAAATCCTCGTCACTCATTTTTTGGTTTAATTCAGCTTGCTTAGCTTCTAACTGGGCGATTTTTTCAGGTAACTGATTGAGTTCTTGTTGCTCTTTAAAGCTTAGTTTTTTCTTTTTGGGTGGCGTTGTTAATGCTTTTGGCTTGATTTCAGCCTGTTTTTTGGCGACGGAAGCGACAGTTTTAATACGTTGACTGTACTCTAACCAATCGCTATAACCGCCAACAAACTCGGTGACGATGCCACTACCATCTAACACAAAAACACTGGTGACGACATTATCGAGAAACGCGCGATCGTGACTGACTAATAATAAAGTGCCTTCGTAATTGACGAGTTTTTCTTCTAATAATTCTAAAGTTTCTAAATCCAAGTCGTTGGTTGGCTCGTCCATGACAATCAGATTGGCCGGTTTGGTGAATAATCGCGCCAACAACAAGCGATTTTTTTCACCCCCTGATAAACTTTTAACTGGCGATCTCGCTCTGGCAGGCGCAAATAGAAAATCACCCAAATACGACATGACATGGCGTTTATTACCCGCTATATCGACAAAATCATTGCCATTAGCAACGGTATCGGCAACAGTCATTTCTGGATCTAACTGGTCGCGCAATTGATCAAAATAGGCGATTTCTAAGCGCGTTCCTTGCTCTACTGTGCCACTGCTGGGCTCTAGTTGCTGGAGTAAGAGTTTAAGCAAGGTGGATTTACCCGCCCCGTTTGCACCGACTAAACCGATTTTGTCACCGCGCTGAATGAGTGTAGAAAAATTGTCGATAATGCGTTTATCTTGGTAGGCAAAGCTCATATTTAGCACTTCAATCACTTTTTTGCCTGACGTATCGGCACGTGCCAAGGTCAACTTGCTAGTGCCCTGTTGCTCACGGCGCAGTGCGCGTTCTTGACGTAATTTTTCTAAGGCTCTAACGCGCCCTTCGTTACGTGTACGCCGTGCTTTGACGCCTTGTCGAATCCAAACTTCCTCTTCAGCCAGTTTACTATCAAACTCGGCATTCTGTTTAGCTTCATCTTCTAAGGCGGCGGCTTTACGGCGTAAGTAATCGTCATAACTGCCTTGCCAAGAAACCAGATTACCTCGATCTAAATCAATAATGCGGGTTGCTAATTTCTGTAAAAAAGCACGATCATGAGTAACGAATAAGACCGCACCTTGGAAGTTTAAAATTTGCTCTTCCAGCCAAGTGATACTTTCAAAATCCAAATGGTTAGTCGGCTCATCTAGGAGTAACACTTCTGGGTCAATGACTAATGCCCGCGCTAAGGCAACCCTGCGTTTCCATCCTCCCGACAAACCGTTAACATTTAACTCGCCAGGCAGACCTAGTTTACTGAGCGTGGTTTCAACCCGTTGCTGAAAATGCCAACCGTTGTGTGATTCCAATTTATGTTGCAATTCGCCCAGCTCATGTAAGCTCTTCTCATCCTCGTAATCCATCGATAGGGTCAGTGCATGATAGCGAGTCAGCCAATGTCCAAGTTCGCCTAAACCATCGGCAACCGCATCATAAATAGTCGCATCATCCGGCAAGTCGGGGGCTTGCTCTAACCAAGACAGTTTTAATTCAGGTTGTCGCCAAATATCACCGTGATCGGCGTGGATATTACCTGCAATAATTTTCATTAGGGTGGATTTGCCTTCACCATTACGACCTAATAAACCCACACGTTCTCCGGCATCTAGCTGAAAATCGGCCTTATCTAATAAAGCATGGGTGCCAAAAGCAATTGAGACATTTGATAAACGGAGTAACGGCATAGTTTGGTTTTTACCTGTGATGATTAATTAAATAGAGTCGATGTTATTATACCGTGCTTTCAATGCTTATTAGGCGTACAGGGCGAATGAATTTGCGCTCAGGTTCACGCCTCTTTCATGCTCGTGTGATTATTAACGGTCTTAAAGGAAAAAAATGAGTCAAAACAAACTGCGGGTCTTAACCTACAATATTCATAAAGGCTTTAATGTCGCTAATCGGCATTTTGTGCTACAGCAAATCCGTGAAGGCTTACGCAAAACCGATGCCGACATCTTGTTTTTACAAGAAATGCAAGGCAAACATTTACAGCATGAACAAAAAATCGCCGGTTGGCCCAGTGCACCACAGTTTGAATACCTAGCTGAAACGGTTTGGCCACATTATGTTTATGGCAAAAATGCCGTTTATGAAGCCGGTCATCACGGCAATGCCATCTTAAGCAAACACCCGTTTGAATACTCGGAGAATATCAATGTCTCGCCATATGCTTGGGCAAGCCGTAGTATGCTCCATGCTGTGATTCAACTGTCGAGTGGACAAAGTGTACATATCGTTTGTGTCCACTTTGGTTTTCTCGGTAAAGAACGTCGTGTACAAGTGGCTAAATTATGTGCTCGCTTAGAAAGCCATGTGCCCATCGATGCGCCGCTGTTGATTGCTGGCGATTTTAATGACTGGCTGGAGCAAGATCGCCACCTATTCCACGAGCACTTAAATTTACAGGAAATTTTTTTAAAAACGCATGGGCACTATGCGAAAACCTTTCCGGCTTGGCTACCAATCTTAGCCGTCGACCGCATTTATTTCCGAGGCTTAGTACCGCAATCCTGCGAACGACTCAACCAATCCCCTTGGCATAAACTTTCCGACCACGCCCCCTTAGTGGCTACTTTCAGCTTATGAAATCATCCCAATTATTCGCTCATCCCTTGTTGACCTTGCCTAATCTACTGACCTGCTTTCGCTTTGTCGCAACGCCGTTTTTACTTGGCTTTGCCTGGATGGGTTGGGGAGTCGCATTTTTAATATTACTTGCTGTCTGTTTTTTGACAGACATGCTCGATGGCTGGGCCGCAAGACGCACTGGACAGGTCTCTGAATTTGGTGCCGTACTCGACAGTTGGGCGGATGTGATTATTTATTTAACCATCAGCCTGTGCTGCTGGTGGTTATGGCCGGCTTTAGTAACACGAGAATGGCTATCTGTTAGTCTAACCGTCGGCAGTTGTTTAGTGCCTGCGTGGGTGGGATTTTATAAATTTGGCTGCTTCACCAGTTATCACACCTGGACAGTCAAATTAGCCGTCGTCACAACTGGCTTTACTTTATATCTCCTCGTCCTCGGTGGTCCTGCCTGGCCTTTTAGACTATCCGCCTTGATTTGTCTGTTAGCGGCTATTGAAGAAATTGGGCTCACTTTCTTATTATCTGAACCCAAAGCCGACATCCGCTCGATCTGGTGTATTGTTAAAGCGCTTTCCAAGAGCAAAACCGGCTAATCAGCTTATCAATTTTTACTATGCACACAACAAAGCCTACACCAATACGTTTGAAGGCTGGTTGATAAGTGATGGCAGGCACGTCTACCGTCGTTACCGACAACGGTTACGTTGTTGAGCGCATTTGCTACACAAAGCTATCGGATTACAAGAAAGTTTGAGTCCAACGACCAAACAAGTCGGTACAGAAACATTGTTGCTTCTAAATACCTTAATCGAAGCGATCTATACCGCACGAGGACAGCCGCCCATAGATTGCCTTAAAAAAGAAGGGGCTTTAGCCTCGACACTCGCGGCTAAAGCCCCCCCTGTTAGAAAGCTTTTGTTCAGCTTACTTATTTTTTATCTTCAGCAGGTTTAGCGGGCTCTGGTTTTGCTTCAGTAGCCTCTGGAGCTGGCGCTGGCGCTGCTTCTTCACCGACGACCTCTTCTTCTACAACATTGCCACTAGCATCTTTAGCTTCTTCAACAACGACTTCTTCTGTTGCGGGCTGTCCTGCATCAGCGGGCTTGGCGGCATCTGCTGGGTCAGCTTTAGGTTTTTCATCCGTTAATGGAATTAAAATTTCCACTTTGGCTTGCTTACGCAAATTTTCCAACATGGTTTGCAATTTTTTACGTTGCAACATAGGTGAAATTTGATCTTTAACTGATTCTAACGGTGGTGGTGTTTGTTGGCGTGAATCTTCTCTTAAGATAACATGCCAGCCAAATTGTGTCTGTACGGGGGCTGCTGTGTACTTGCCTTTTTCCAAGGCAACAACGGCTTTTGAAAATGGCTCAACCATTTGTGAGGCTACAAACCAACCTAAATCACCGCCACTTTGAGATTCCTTCGCATCTAATGATTGCTTGTTGGCAATTTTGGCAAAATCTCCGCCTTTATCTAATTCAGCGATAATTTTTTTGGCTTCATCTTCTGTTTTTACCAAAATATGACGTGCTTTGTATTCAATGGCATTATTTCCCGCCACTTTACTGTCATATTCCGCTTTGATTTCTTCATCAGTCACTGGATTGGTTTTCATGAAGTTTTGTACATCAGCTTGCGTCAAAATAGATTTTTTAGCATCTTCGATGTTTGCTAATACTTCAGGTGATTTATCCAATTGTTTTTGAACGGCATCTTGAATTAATAATTCACGTTGTACCAATTCTTCAACAAGTTTTTCTTTGGGAATATCTTGTCCTTGACTGCGGATAGCAATTTCTTTTTCAAGATTTGCCAAGGTGGCTTTGCTGATAAATTGTCCGTTAACTACAGCGATGGCATCGTCTTTACTAACGACTGGAGCGGCGGGTGTGGCAGCTTGATTGGTGCCTGCCGGTTGTTGCTGTTCGCAACCGGTTACAAGGAAGGCGGTACTGACAACTAACAGTGGGATAAATGCTTTTTTCATTTGGTTTAGGTTCCTTTTAGTTTTTTTCTGAGGGTGAAAGGGCATTGATGCCTAAGGCATGAATTTGTTGTTTCATTAAATCGCCAAGTGCTTTGTAAACCATTTGATGGCGTTGTACGGAGCTTTTGCCTTCGAAAGCATCAGCAACGATAGTGATATGATAATGTCCGCCGCCATTACGTACGCCGGCATGACCGGCATGAGCAGCACTACTATCGATTATCTCCAATAGCTCAGACTTAAAAGCTTCGTTTAATGCGTTTTTTATGAGTTCTAATATCATTGTGGGAATGTTTTTTTGAATGGTTTAATGGTTAATTTGGCGTAAACGCCCGCTTCTACATAAGGATCTTTTTTTGCCCAGTGCTCTGCGGCTTGCAAATCATCAAATTCGGCAACGATGAGACTGCCTGTAAATCCTGCGTCACCGGGACTTTCTGTATCTAAAGCGGGATGCGGTCCTGCTAAAAGTAAGCGTCCTTCATTTTGCAAGGCTTGTAAACGAGCCACATGCTCTGATCTGACTGATAGTCTTTTAGGGAGGCTATTTTCGATATCTTCACTGATAATGGCGTATAACACGTTATTTCTCCGTTTCTGGTATGTATTTATATAAAAAAATCATTTGTAAGACAATAAAAATAAACATCAGCCCTGGTACACCAAACGTTTTGAAGCTTACCCAGTCATCCGTTGAAAAATTGTACATCACGTAAAGATTGATAAAACCCACACTCAGAAAAAAACCACCCCATAGGAGATTAAGCCGCTTCCAAACTAACGGAGGCAGGCTGATGCTTGCCGACATAATGCGCTCAATGAATGGCTTTTTGCCTATGAATTGACTGCCAAGGAAGGCAAGCCCGAATAACCACTCAATGATGGATAATTTCCATTTAATGAATTGCTCGTTTTGCAAATACAGCGTGGCGCCACCCATAACGAGGATTAAACCTAAGGTTATCCATTGCATGGATTCCACTTTGCGATATCTAAGCCATGTGTATAAGACTTGTATTACAGTAGCAGTCATGACCACGGCTGTCGCAACGTAGATATCATAGAATTTGTAAGCGATAAAAAATAAGGCAATAGGAAATAATTCAAAAAGCTGTTTCATAACGGTCGGTTGGGAGTGAAATTAAGCGTATACGTCGATACCTAATACGTTAGGTTGGTCGCGCATGGATTGACTGAATGTATGCTGATAAGCGTTTAAGGCGTCTAAGGTTCGTTTATCAATAGTCTGTTTATCTGTTGATGGATTAGTGTTTAATGTTACAGCAGCCGTGTCGGTGACTTGCTGTACGGGTCTTTTGGCATTAGTTTGCTGTGTTTGGGTATTTTCTGTGGCGGCGGGTTGTCCGGCACTCGTGTTACGTGACGCATTACTCCCAGTTTGAGCTTGCTGCTGCTTAAGTCCCGCAGGGGGAAAATACAAGGATGAGCTATGAATTCTCATGGGGTCACCAACCACTGGCTTAAAAGATTATTGTCCAATCTCATGAAGCTATTGTAGTGACAATAATTACAAATGTACATGCTGTGTTATTGCCTTCTGCTAGACTAAGCGTTTATTTTGGAGGAAACAATGGATAAACAACTACAAACTGAATTAGAAGCCGCCGCATTTAGACAATTATTAGCCCATTTACAGCAACATACCGAAGTTCAAAATATTGATTTGATGATTTTGGCAGATTTTTGTCGTAATTGCTTAGCAAAATGGTATATGGCAGCAGCAACGGAACGGGGCGTTACTATTGATTACGATACCGCTCGGGAAAAAGTTTACGGGATGCCTTATGAGGCGTGGAAAAATCAATTCCAAACCGAAGCAACTGCCGAGCAATTAGCCGCTTACTCGGCAAAACAAGCGGCAAAATAGGGTGAATAGTCTGTAATTTTTGTAATTGATCACCTCCGCCTAATCCTTTGTTCAAAGATAGTTATTTAGACGCCTCCTAAAAATTACTGCGATTAAGTCGTCATTCCAGCCGGGATTCGCTATCTCCTTAATTCGCATTAGGGTCTGAACACTGACTATTAAAGAAAGGAATGACATACTGACATATCTACAACACGGTAGATGTGTTAATTGACATGCTGTTGATCAACTGGTAGTTTTGATGGCTGGCACTCTGGGTATTTGAGTGCTGATTTTATTCTAAGTAGGAGTAACCGTGAGCCATAATTCTCAGCAGTTAAATGATCGTTCACTACAACTTTTGAAAACATTAGTTGAACGGTATATCTCCGATGGTCAGCCCGTAGGTTCGCGCTCTCTATCTAAAGATTCTGATTTAAAATTAAGCCCTGCCACTATCCGTAATGTGATGGCGGATTTAGAAGAACTGGGCTTGGTACAGTCACCGCATACCTCCGCTGGACGCGTGCCTACAGTGAGTGGTTATCGCTTATTTGTCGATAGTTTGTTGACCGTTAAACCCTTAAACACGGCTGAATTAACCCGCTTACAATCGGGCTTATCTGTTCCGCAAGAAGCCACTGAAATGATTAGTGCAGCCTCTAAACTGTTAGCTGATTTAACGCAAATGGCTGGCGTGGTGACGTTACCTAAACGGGAAATTGTGTGTCTGCGTCATATTGAGTTTCTGCCCTTATCACATAATCGTGTGCTGGTTATTTTTGTGACCAACGAGCAAGAAGTGCATAACAAAATCATCCATACGGCCAAAGTCTTTAGTGGGTCTGAACTACAACAGGCTGCCAACTTCTTAAATTCGATTTACGCCGGCCATAGCCTGCATTCGGTACGAGAAGCCTTATTGACGGAATTACAAGACACTCAAGCCCATATCAATCAAGGGATGTTAGATGCAATCAACATGGCGCAGCTAACATTTAATCAGGATAGTATCAAAGATGATTACGTATTGGCGGGTGAGACCAATCTTATGGGCTTTTCTGAGCTCTCTGACCGTGATCGTTTAAGAACGCTATTTGACGCATTCAATCAAAAACGGGAGGTCATTCATTTACTGGATCAATGTATGAAAGCGGAAGGCGTGCAGATTTTTATTGGCGAAGAATCTGGCTATCAAGCGTTTGATCATTGCAGCTTAGTGACATCGCCTTATTCTGTTGGTAATGAAATCGTTGGTGTACTGGGGGTCATCGGGCCTACCCGCATGGCATATGAAAAAATAATCCCTTTTGTCGATATTACCGCAAAATTGTTGGGCGCAGCCTTGAATCCAAAATCACAATCCCCACTGTAATGGGTCTTAACTAACTTCTAAGGTAACAAAAGAATGAGTAATGAGCAGGAAACAGCTGAAGCAGTGGTTGATACAGAAGCAACTGAAACCGTTGCAAACATAGTCAATGAAGAAGCCATCAATGAACATAAGGATGTGGCTGAACATGAATACACCATTGATGAATTAAAAAAAGAGTTGGCAGAAGCCAAACAAAAATCCCAAGAAAACTGGGATAAAGCCTTGCGTATCCAAGCAGAAATGGAAAACCTTAAAAAAAGAACCCAAAAGGATTTGGAAGATGCCCATAAATTTGCATTAACAAATTTTGCCAAAGAAATGCTATCTGTATTTGATAGTTTAGCTTTGGGCTTACAGGCAGCAATCGGTGATAGCGAGGAAGTTAAGAAATTTAGAGAAGGTAGCGAGTTGACCATCAAACAATTTGAATCGGCATTTGCTAAATTTAATATCATCACTATTGACCCATTAGGACAGCCTTTCAATGCCGAGCATCATCAAGCAATGGTGATGCAAGTGGTTGAAGGGGCAGAGCCCAATACGGTGGTCAATGTTTTTCAAAAAGGTTACTTGCTCAATGGTCGATTATTACGACCCGCAATGGTTGTGGTTGCTAAAGCCGCAGATTAAACATTTGGCTTGAAATCACACTAAACGACCTCATATCGGTCATCAACATTTACATTTTTTTATTATCAAGTCCGGAGAATTCAATGGCTAAAATAATTGGGATAGATTTAGGAACCACAAACTCTTGCGTTGCTGTTTTAGAAAACGGTGTCGCAAGAGTGATCGAAAACAGTGAAGGCGCACGCACTACGCCTTCAATCATTGCCTTTAGCAGTGATGATGAAGTATTAGTAGGACAGTCGGCAAAACGTCAAGCCGTCACCAACCCCAAAAACACCTTATTTGCAATCAAACGTCTGATTGGTCGCCGTTTTAAAGATGATGTTGTACAAAAAGACATCAAAATGGTGCCTTACCAAATCGTCGAGGCAGAAAATGGAGATGCTTGGGTCGAAGTTCATGGCAAAAAAATGGCGGCACCCGAAATTTCAGCTCGCGTCTTAATGAAGCTGAAAAAAGATGCCGAAGCTTACTTAGGTGAAACTGTCACAGAAGCCGTTATTACCGTACCCGCTTATTTCAACGATTCACAACGCCAAGCAACCAAAGATGCAGGACGCATCGCGGGTCTGGAAGTTAAACGTATCATCAACGAGCCAACCGCCTCTGCTTTAGCTTTTGGTATGGATAAACCAAAAGGCGATACCATTATTGCGGTTTATGATTTAGGTGGTGGTACATTTGATATTTCCATCATTGAGATTGCAGAAATCGACGGCGAACATCAATTTGAAGTACTTTCAACCAATGGCGATACGTTCTTAGGTGGTGAAGATTTTGACTCCCGCGTTATCGAATATCTAGCTAGTGAGTTTAAAAAAGACAGTGGTGTTGATTTACACAATGATCCACTAGCGCTTCAACGCTTAAAAGAAGCGGCTGAAAAAGCCAAGATTGAACTCTCTTCCAGTCAACAAACGGATGTTAATCTGCCTTACATCACCGCCGATGCTTCAGGCCCAAAACATTTAAACGTCAAATTGACACGCACTAAATTAGAATCTTTGGTTGAAGAATTAATTAACCGCACCAAAGGCCCTTGTGAAATGGCTTTGAAAGATGCCGGTAAATCAGCCAAAGAAATTAACGATGTTATTTTGGTTGGCGGTCAAACCCGTATGCCAAAAGTCCAAGAAATGGTCAAAGACATTTTTGGCAAAGAACCTCGTAAAGATGTCAATCCAGACGAGGCTGTTGCGTTAGGCGCTGCTATTCAAGCGGGTGTATTAGGCGGTGAAGTTAAAGACGTCTTGCTATTAGACGTTATTCCGTTGTCATTAGGTATTGAAACACTGGGCGGTGTCATGACCAAACTCATTGAAAAAAACACCACCATTCCAACTAATGCCTCACAAGTCTTCTCTACCGCAGACGACAACCAAACTGCGGTGACAGTGCATGTGTTGCAAGGTGAGCGTGAAAAAGCATCGGCGAATAAATCCTTAGGGCGTTTCGATTTATCGGATATTCCGCCTGCACAACGCGGTATTCCGCAAATTGAAGTCGCGTTTGATATCGATGCCAATGGTATCTTAAACGTATCAGCAAAAGATAAAGCGACCGGCAAAAAACAGTCTATCGTCATTAAAGCATCCAGTGGATTGTCAGATGACGAAGTTCAACGCATGATAAAAGATGCCGAAGCACATGCGGATGAAGATCGTAAACTGACGGAATTAGTACAAGCCAGAAATCATGCGGATGGCATGATTCACGCCACCGAAAAATCACTGAAAGAATTAGGTGATCAAGTTTCTGCGGATGAAAAACAAAATATAGAGAATGCGATTAGTGCCGTCAAAGATGCGCTGAAAAGCGATGATAAAACCGCTATCGAAGAAAAAACTAATGCGTTAACTGAATTATCAGGTCATTTAGCAGAGCGCATTTATGCTCAAAAAGGCGCTGAAGAAGCGGGGGCATCGTCATCGGATTCTCATGCCGCCGACGATGGTGTCGTTGATGCTGAGTTTGAAGAAGTTAAAGACGATAAGTAATTGATTACACAAAGGGTGGGCAGAATATTTTGCCCACCTTTGGTTAAAATCACACAGCAACATCGTGATTAAGAGGCTTTAGCCTCTTTTTTGCGTTTGAGCAGATTCATTTTGAGAAGCAGTGACGTGCGGAAATTTCTTAAAAAGATGATAGATAGCAATCAATCCAACTCGCTTATATTCTTTGTAATCAAGCAAAAAACCAAGCTGATTGATATAATTATCAAATCATCAAACACATTAGAGTCAATGACAAGCCATGGCAGAAAAAGAAGATTTTTACAAAGTTCTCGGAGTCGAACGTAACGCAAGTGATGCGGAGATTAAGAAAAAATACCGCAGTTTAGCGATGAAATTTCATCCCGATCGAAATGCTGATAATCCAGAAGCCGCTGAAATTAAGTTCAAGCAAATTAAAGAAGCCTACGAGATTTTGTCGGACCCCAAAAAACGAGCCGCCTATGATCAGTTTGGTCATGCCGGTATTGATCCTTCAATGGGCGGGAGACCCGGGGGGTTTGGAGGCGCTGAAGGATTTAGTGATATTTTTGGTGATGTATTTGGCGATATTTTTGGCGCAGGCAGACAACGCGGCGGCGTCCAAAGAGGCTCAGACTTACGTTACAACCTAGAATTATCACTGGAAGAAGCGGTCGCAGGGACTGAAGCTAAAATAAGAGTTCCCGTCTTAGTAACTTGCGACGAATGTAGCGGCTCAGGTGCGAAGAAAGGTTCAAACCCAATTATTTGTACAACCTGTCATGGACATGGCCAAGTTCGTATGCAACAAGGCTTTTTCTCAGTACAACAAACCTGCCCTACATGTCGCGGCAGCGGCAAACAAATTAAAGACCCGTGCGGAAAATGTGGTGGTCAAGGTCGTGTTCAAGAAACCAAAACCTTATCGGCCAAAATCCCGGCTGGTGTGGATACCGGTGATCGGATTAGGCTCGCTGGAGAAGGTGAAGCTGGCGAGCGAGGTGCACCGGCTGGCGATTTATACGTCGAAATTCGCGTTAAAGACCATCAGATTTTCACGCGTGATGGGGCTAATTTATACTGTGAAGTACCCATTAGCTTTACCGTAGCCTGTTTAGGTGGCGAACTAGAAGTCCCCACATTAGACGGCAAAGTCGTTCTTAAAATACCTGCTGAAACACAAACGGGTAAATTATTCAGATTACGCGGCAAGGGCGTTAAGCCTGTTCGAGGTGGTTTGGTCGGCGACTTATTATGTAAAGTTCATATCGAAACGCCGGTACACTTAACTAAAGAACAAAAAGTCTTAATTGAAAAATTGGGACAATCGCTAACAGGCGGTGGCAAACACCATAGTCCACAAGAGCATTCTTGGACGGACGGTGTTAAAAACTTTTTCGACAAATTAACAGGGTAGTCATCATGCGTATAGCAATAGCCGGTGCATCAGGGCGAATGGGTGTTTGTTTAATTAAAGCCGCATTATTAGCCGAAAACGCCGTTTTTACCGCCGCCATTTCTCGCCCGGAAAGCCATGCGTTAGGTAAAGATGCCGGAGAACTTGCCGGTTTAAGTGCGCTGGGTATCCAGATCGTTGACAGCCTGCCTGTTGTAATTGATCAATTTGATGTGCTGATTGACTTTACCCGTCCAGAGACCTCGATGAGTTTGATCGAGCAGTGCCGTGCATCAGGAAAAAAAATGGTGATTGGTACTACCGGCTTTACGGAAACCCAAAAAACTATCATCGCCGACGCTGCGCGTGAAATCCCCTTAGTTTTAGCGCCAAACATGAGTGTCGGTGTCAACCTAACCTTAAAATTACTGGAAATGACCGCTAAAATTATGGGTGATTACTGTGATATTGAGATCATTGAAGCGCATCATCGTCATAAAGTCGACGCACCATCTGGCACAGCATTACGCATGGGAGAAGTCATTGCTGACACCTTACAGAGAAATTTATCCGAGTGTGCAACATATGGACGCGAAGGCTATACCGGTGAACGAGATCAAAAAACGATTGGGTTCTCAACTATCCGAGCCGGTGATATCGTCGGCGAGCATACCGTCATGTTTGCTGATGAAGGTGAACGGGTGGAAATAACGCACAAGGCAAGCAGTCGAATGACATTTGCGAATGGCGCGGTACGCGCTGCTTTGTGGCTACAAAACAAACCGAATGGTCTTTATGACATGCAAGATGTCTTGGGATTGAAATACGTTTAATTCCAGTTACCAAAAACCCAATGAGCTAACGTTAAACCTTAGCTCATTGGTTCAAATCTACTAGGGCTTTGCGACTTTAACCAACCAGCCTGATTGCTCATCACAACCTAATACCGCTTTAGCGCTGGCATTGAGCCTGACAAACAATCCATTAAACTCAGCGGGCAATTTACCTTTAACTTTATGAAAACTACTATTGCTTTCAACTGTAAAATTTAAAGGCTTATCTTTTGCCGTCAATTTAATCGTACTGGGATCGACCCAAGGTGACAGCTTGAAAAAAAACTCCGATTCTGGTGCAACTTCACTATTCTCTGGCGCACTATAAGTCGCCAAATTAAAATCCGTAAAACGTGGCTTTTTACAAGCAGCCTCTGATTCTTGAGCGCCATAAGCAAAGACCATTGCATTATTAATTAGCATTGCGATGAACAATGCCGATTTGGCGATAGTTATTATTTTCATATTCAACTCCTTATTAACGTGCTGATATGTGTTTTATCAGCGACTTCTCAGCTTTAATTATTTTTTTGTTTAGCTAACTACCTAGTGTTTTATTCTGTTTCTTTAGCCTCGTCGATTTTAACTTAATTTTTGCTCTAAAAACATCTTGTATGTTATTTAAAAACGATTGCAAGTAATTCGTTTATATATATACTGTTGGCACTTAGCTTGCCGATGATTATAAAAATAATCATTATAAATCAAACGGATATTCTGGTTTTGCTAAGTGATAACTCATAAGTCGCAAACTTATCACTCTGATATATCAAACAATAGAGGCTCCATACATGAGTAAATCAACAGATAAAATATCTATGGGAGGCGTAACATTCCATCACCCAATCGCCTTCTGGTTTGGCGTAGTCGCCGTTACCGCTGGCGTTTCAGCTCACATTCCCATGTATTTAATGGCAAAAGATAACGGCTTTAAATTAGTCGGTATGCCAATGGACATGACCATGATTTGGGGCATGGTGTTCATTTTCTTAGGACTCGTTAGTAGTCTGTACGGTTTATATCCTAAATCTAACGCATTGAATGAAAACACTGTCTCAAAAATTCGTGTTGCGGCCTTAGATGATGCCCCCCTTAACCTCGCGCATGTGGGTCTGCTATTGGCAATGGCATTAGCTGTCACCATTGATGTCATGAAACCAACGACATTGGCTTTCGTGATGCCGGGCATGAGTATGGAATATGGACTTAAATCCCCACTAAATCCCACAGGAAGCTATCCCGCAGTTTGGCTAGCCTTGTCAGGTATTACTGGCACTGTAATTGGCTCTATTATCTGGGGCTGGATGGGCGATAAAATCGGACGTCGTGCATCGATTCTTTATGCAGGTATTGGCTTTATTGGTACGTCGATCTGCGGCACAATGCCAGATTTCTTTGGCAATGTAGCGATGTGCTTTGTGATGGGGGTTGCGGTGGGCGGTATGTTACCCATTTGCTATGCGTTATTGGCTGAAACTATTCCTGCACGCCATCGCGGCTGGTTAATGATTTTAGTCGGGGCGGATATCGCAGGCGCCTATATCATCACCAGCTGGCTTGCCGCTTGGCTGATTCCTGAATACAGCTGGCGCATTTTGTGGTTAATTGGTATGCCAACCGGTGTCATTTTTATTTTAATCAACCGATGGATTCCTGAATCCCCACGATATTTACTCGCCAATGGCCGAGAAGCAGAAGCCAAAGCGGTTATGACTCGCTATGGTGCAAAAATTATTCACGAAACGCCGGTTGCCGCAGAACTCGAAGTTAAAATCAAAGGGCAATGGAAACAACTTATCAGCCCACAGTTTTTAGGTACCACATCATTAGTCACCGTGCTTGGCATAGGTTCAGGTCTGGTCTTATTTGGATTTAATCTATGGATTCCTACCAACCTTAGAGCAATGGGGTTTACAGAAGCCGATCAAATTCTTCGAAATGCCGCCATGATGGGTTTTCCTTTGTCTTTTTTGGTCGCTTGGATGTATGGCTTCTGGAGTAGCAAAAAAACCATTGTTATTTTGTGTGCGCTCACGGCAGCTGCATTATTTGGGTTTGTTTTTGCGGGTAATTCTATTATTGAGAATCGTCCCCTACTCTACTTACTTTTGATTGTGCCTATCTGGGGAATCAGCTCAGTGGTTGCGGTATTATCAGTCTATAGCTCAGAAATCTATCCAACACGAATTCGCGCACGCGGTACAGGCTATGCGGCTAGCGCAAGCAAAGCTGGCGGTGTTATGATTATCGCCCTGATGTCATTTGGTATGGCCGCACCATCCATCTCGACAGTTGCCATGATTGGTGCAATACCTATGGCCTTAGCAGTAATTTTGGTCGCCTTTTTTGGCACAGAAACCCGTAATCGTGGATTAGAAGAAATTTTAGAAGATTCTGTCAAGATTCAAACGGCATCATAAACGCTTGCTAATTAGTGTTTATAACCATCTAATACACTAGAATAGTAAACACAGAGCCCTACGGAGAAAAAGATATACTCTTTAATCCATAGGGCTTATCCTTGTATATTGCTCTTTCATTTGTTCAAATCTGTATTTGACTATTTTTCAAAGTCAAAAAAACTGTTACGTTGTTATTTTCACTCATTATTAAAAAAATTATCACTATGAATCATCACGACTATATCATTTTAGGAGCAGGTCCTGCCGGATTACAAATGGGCTATTTCATGGAGCAAGCAGGACATGATTATCTTATTTTGGAAGGTAAAGACGGCGCGGGCTCTTTTTTTGAACAGTATCCACGTCAAGGAACATTAATTTCATTGAATAAGGTTTACAATTTCTTCCCTGAAGCTGAATTCAACTTACGCCATGATTGGAATTCCCTCATCACACATGATTCTTCTCATTTATTTACCAACTATACCACTGACTTATATCCTAAGAATTATGTTCTAGTCCGGTATTTAAATGATTTTGCTAAAAAATACAAAATAAAAATTAAATTTAACACCCCAGTCAAAATGATTGCTCGCCAATCAAACGAAGATCGTCTTTTTGTCTTAACGGATCACAATGGTAATGAATACAGCTGTAAACGTCTAATATTGGCGACTGGTGCAGTTAAGCCTAATATTCCTGACGTTGAAGGCATCGAATTAGCAGAAGGTTTTGAAGATTACGATGTTAATCCAGAGCGTTATAAAAACAAGCGTGTTGTTATCTTAGGTCGTGGTAATTCTGCATTTGAAGTGGCAAATGATTTAGCAGGTCATGCAGCAATTGTCTTTGTCATGATTGGCAATCGCTTAATACGTCATGCTTGGAATAGCCATTTCGTGGGAGATTTGCGCTCTTATAACAATACAATTCTGGACATGTTCCAGTTAAAAGCCTTACATACCGTAACAGGCACCACCTTAACTAAATTAGTACGTCAGGATAACGGCACATTACAAGTCCATTACACGGAAGAATTGCCCCATTGGAAAACCCCTGGTACAGCATTTGGTTGGTTTGAAGCTGATCACGTGATTCGTTGTACCGGATTCAAATACGCAGAGCCTAAAATCTTTGCTGATGATATTGCGCCACAAATGGATGCAATGAATAAATATCCCCTAATGAATTCTAGCTGGGAAAGCAGCACCCCTGATATGTACTATATCGGCACGGTAACCGCTTCACGCGATAAAAAATCAGCTTCAGGCTTTATTCATGGCTTCCGTTATAACACTCGCACCTTATTTAGAATGCTGGAAGAAAAATACCATCAAAAAGCCATGCCGTCTGATTGTTTTGAATTGACAAATGAAGATCAATTACAAGCGCTAGGCGATCATATTATTAACCGATTAAGTATGAGTTCTGCGTTATATCAATTATTCGGCACACTGTGTGATGTACTTGTTATTGAAGACGGCAAAGTAGAAATGTTCTATGAATTACCCGTTTCCTATGTCTTAAAAGACTCCATGTTTGCTAATAAAAAGATTATTATTTTTACATTGGAATTAGGTTTTGATACCTTCGAAAATGGTTTTGAAGACTCGCTTAACTTTATTCGTCGCAATGACCCAGAACGTCCTGCGAACGTGGCTTATGTCCACCCTGCCTTCCGTTTATATGAGCAAGGCGAATACATTAAAGGCAGCAATACGCGCAGCTCAGTTGTGACACGATTTGATGTCGCCGCCGATATAATTGACGGTGATTTGGCAAATATAAAACCACGTAATATGCTGCTCAACTTTATTAATAGCATTGTTATGGTCACATCAACAGTTTATTCGCTGGATCATTTCACTGATGATGAATCACGCGGTGGCTTTAAGCCTTGGGCGGCCGATGACCCGCGTATTATGAATCACGGTTTGCAACGTTGTAAAATGAATGCCGATGGCTCACCTTTAATGTTAGGGCCTCTTGAATATAAAAAATAATTACTTAAATAAATAAAAAACTGCGTGATATTAACATTCCGCAGTTTTTTTTATTGCCAACCCTGTAAGTATTCAGTCCCCCTCTTTGAAAAAGAGGGGTTAGGGGATATTTTATTAGATAAATCCCCCAATCCCTCTTTTCAAAGGGGGAGGTGAATAGTTACCCAACCCTTAATTCAATACAACTATGATTTATCACGATTACATTATCCTTGGTGCCGGCCCCGGTGGTTTACAAATGGGTTATTTCATGGAGCAAGCCGGACATGATTATTTAATTTTAGAAGGTACCGGTAGTCCTGGAGCGTTTTTTAGACAATATCCACGGCACGATACCTTGCTGTCATTAAATAAGAAAAATAACTTTTTCCCAGAATCAGATTTTAATTTGCGTTACGACTGGAATTCATTAATTACTTATGACTCCTCGCTTTTATTTACCCAATATAGCGATGAACTCTATCCAGACAGACGCGATTTGGTTCATTATTTAGAAGACTTTGCTGATAAATTTAAATTAAAAGTTCGTTATAACACTGCGATCAAATGTATAACTCGCGAGACCAATATTGCCCGTCATTTTGTTTTAACCACCGAATGCGGTCAGCAATATCATTGTAAACGTTTAATATTAGCGACCGGAGCAACTAAACCTATCATCCCAGAGATAGAAGGTATTGAAATTGCGGAAGGTTATGAAACCTATGATACCAACCCCAATCGTTTTAAAAATAAACGCGTTATTATTTTAGGCGGTGGTAATTCCGCTTTTGAAGCCGCTAATGATATCGCCGGTCACGCAGCCATTGTCTTTATCATGATCGGTAATAATCTGGTCAATCATGCTTGGAATAGTCATTTCAGCGGCGATTTACGCTCCTTTAATAATACCATTTTGGATATGGCGCAATTAAAAGCCTTGCATACCGTAACCGGAACCAGCTTAACCAAATTAGAGCGTCAAGCAGATGGGACTATTCGCGCTTATTTCGAAGAGGAATTACCGCATTGGAATACACCAGGTACAGCTTATGGCTGGTTTGAAGTTGATCACGTTATACGTAGTACAGGCTTCCAATACGCAGACCCCATGATTTTCTGCGAGTCTATTGCACCTAAAATGGATTGCAAAAATAAATATCCGTTATTAAATTCAATATGGGAAAGCACAACTCAAGACATGTATTATGTCGGCGCTGCTATGGCCTCGCGTGATAAAAAAACCACGTCAGGACTCATTCATGGTTTCCGTTATAATATTCGCTCATTATTTAATATTATTAACAATAGATACCATAATAAGCCCTTCCCTAGCGATACTTTTGAATTAAAGACAGAAGCTGATTTACAAGCATTAGCCACGCATTTAATTACTCGATTTAGTACCACGTCTGCATTATTTCAATTATTTGGTTTAATCTCAGATGTTTTAGTTATTGAGAATGGTAAAGCCGAGTTATTCTATGAATTGCCGGTTGAATATGTTGTTAAAGAGTCGATGTTTGCCAATAAAACCATTATCGTGCTAACACTAGAATTAGGCTTTGATAAATTTGAAAACGGTTTTAAAGACACGCTTAATTTCATCAGACTGAATGACTCTCAAGAACGTCCAGGTTGCGTTTCTTATTTACATCCTGTATTCCGTTTATATGAAAATGGTGAATTTATTAAAGGCGCGAATACTAGAAGTTCAACTCTAGTGCGTTTTGATCCGGCGGCTGATTTAATAGATGGTGATTTAGCTAATCTTAAACCACGAAATACCCTTTTGAATTTTGTTAATGGCGTTGCCAAAGTAACGGATATTCATTTTTCAGAAGAACATTTTTGTGCAGACCCCGATCGACATGGTTTTATTCTATGGGAAAAAGATGATCCACGCACACAAAATCATGGCTTACAACGCTGTGCGTTAACGCCTGAATGTCCGCAAGTTACAGCCATTGATTTTGCTTCTTTTTATAAAAGGAATTCCTTACATAAATAAGAGTTGTTTGCTTATTATAAAAAACCGTGCTAACTTCTAAGGGCATCTTCGACCTGTAATCTTTTTTAGGAATGAATATGGCGTTGGTGCGTGTATTTATCTTTTAATAACTCACAAAGGCATGATTATGAATAAAGCAATAAATCTATTAGCCCCAGCTTTGCTATTGGTTGGAATGTCTCATTCTGCTCAAAGCATGGCGAATACCTGTAAAGATTTACCTACTTATGCTGAACTTAAAGCTGCTCTCCAAGAAGTTATCCCTTTAAATACAGTTAATTTAGCAACGGGGGTTTCTTCAGATGCTAGTCTTAACGGTGGTGTTGGTGCACCTGAATGGTTAAGTTTAGTTGACACCAGCGGTACAGTTTGTGCGGTTGTCCATTCTCTACCAGAAAAAACTGATGTAACAACTAAATTAGGCATTATGCATCGCCCATCATCTATTTTTGCCGCAGAAACAGCTAATTCTTATTCTCGTGATGGTATCGGTGTTTCTACTGCCAATTTATATTTACACGTAGCCAACCAACAAGGTTTTGATGCTGAAATCAGCAGCGGCTTGTTAGGTTTAAACAGTGCCAGCATTGATGTATATGGTGGCAAACCAACGACGTGGGGAACTGAAAAAGACCCATTGGTAGGAAAGCGTGTTGGCGGCTCATACATGTTAGGCGGTGGTTTACCGTTATATAACAGCCAAAAACATAAAGTCGGCGCAATAGGTGTTTCTGGTGACTTCCGCTGTACTGACCATGTTATCGCATGGAAAGTCCGTGAGAAATTAAGAGATAACGCATACAACGCTCACAACAATCCATTTGGTTTAGCTTTTGATCCAAACGATCAACAAAATCCTTCTAATGGTACTGATGCAATGATTCAAGACATCAATCCAACAACAGGTAAAAGTGCTAGTGGTTTTGGATATCCAGTTTGTTTAATCAACAATCCAACTAAAGCAAATGATGGCGGTGCTATCATTCGCGCTAATGGTAATGAATAAATAGTGTTGATTTGATCTAAGGAAAACCTGACAGAATGTTAAAGCCTGTCAGGTTTTTTTATGCAAAATGTAACTACTCAGGTCTGATTTATCTGGGCTATAGCGAAAACATCAGCGAAATCGAAAAAAACTACTTTTCGGCTATTTTCCAATCCATTTTTTGCCACTTTTAACAGCAAAATCACTGCAAGTCAGGAATTTATAGCCTGAGTAGTTACGAAAAAGCTAGTCGTTTGCCTGCATCTTTACTTAAAAAGCTATCCATCCAAATTAAAAACTTTATTCAGGTACTAAGGTTTCAATTCGATAAAATCCTTCATTCGATTCAGCCAATTGCTCCGCTAGCCAGGGTAATAGGGTGTGTAATTGCGTGGCTAATGTCCAAGGTGGATTGATAATAATCATCCCGCTGGCGGTCATGCCATGCCCTGCTTGGTCTTGGCGAATGCCTAATTCAAACCGTTGTATATTTTTGATGCTGCTCTCTGTAATTCTATGCACCAGTTGTTCGCAGCGTTTGCGTTCGATGACCGGATACCAAAGGGCAAACGTACCGGTTGCAAAATGCTTGTGCATTTTGATGATACTGTCTGGGACTTGTGTGTAGTCTTGTTTTAGCTCATACGACGGGTCAATTAAAATCAAGCCCCGCCGTTCCAACGGCGGCAAACTTTTAAGACTTTGGCTTAAACCGTCCGCGTGGTAAATCGTTGTACGCGAATCTCTGCCTAGGTTTTTATTTAGCAGTTGTACGTCAGTGCTATGTAATTCACATAATAATAAACGGTCTTGTTGACGTACACGCTGTTTGGCAATCAGTGGAGACCCGGGGTAGCGGCTGAGCTGCCGAGTGGGATTGACTTGCTTAACGTGTTGTACATAGCCTGCGACTTGCTCAGGTAAATCCTGTCTATCCCATAATTTGCCAATACCTGTATCAAATTCACGATTTTTCAAGGCAAATTCGTCATTCAGAGAAAACAAGCCCGCGCCGGCGTGAGTCTCTAAATAACAGAATGGTTTAGGTTTTAGACAAAAATAATCAAGGAGTTGGATTAATACGAGGTGCTTGAGTACATCTGCAAAATTGCCGGCATGAAAACCGTGTCGATAGCTGAGCATGGTCTACGGTTCAAACCAACAGACTTGATTGCGACCATTGGCTTTGGCGGAATACAGCGCCGAATCAGCTCGGTGCAAAGCAGCCTCTGTATTACGATCGTGTACTAAAACTTGGGCTACGCCAATACTTACGGTGTAATGTAAGGGATCTGTTCGACAGGGCAATGCGGAACTGGCGGTTTGTCGACAAATGCGTTCTGCAATCCCGATGGCTTCATTTTTATCGGCACCTGGCAATAAGATAGCAAACTCTTCACCGCCTAAACGAGCCGCTAAATCAATAGATCGAATCGTTTCTTTCATTAGCTTTGCAAAATGCCGTAACACACTATCTCCCATTGCGTGACCAAAGTTGTCATTAATGCGTTTGAAATGATCTAAATCCAGCATTAACAAAGAAATAGGCGAGGTGTCTGAGCGGGCTAATCGTGCGGTTTCTTGTTCCAATCGTTCTACAAAAACGCGGCGATTATAGAGTCCGGTTAAAGAATCGGTGTGGGCAAGCTGTTGTAAAACGGATTCTAATTGTTTGCGCTCTGAAATATCTTCTTTGATACCAATAAAATGCGTCACTTTGCCGTACTCATCACGTACCGGCGCAATACTGAGTTCTTCATGGTACAGGTCACCAGATTTGCGTTTATTGATAATTTCACCACGCCATGTCTCGCCTTTTAAAATAACCTCCCACATTTGCTTATAAAAATCGGCATTTTGTTTACCTGAATTCACTAAGTCACCAGGTCTTTTGCCCAGTATTTCGGCGGTTTCATAGCCGGTCAAATGACAAAACGACGAATTAGCCCATTCAATTTTGCCATTATAATCGGTAATAATAATACCATTGGCGGCCGCTTCTAAGGCGGCAACCATAAGTCGGTTACGGGCATCTAATTCATTACGCTGTAAAGCGTAGCGGATAGTGCGACTTAAACTATCGGGACTAAAATCCCCTTTAACTAAGTAATCCGCTGAACCATTTTCTAAGGCGGCAAGTGCAAATTCAATATCACTATGCCCCGTTAAGGTAATAATGGGAAGTCGAGGCGATAATTGTTTGAGCTTAAGTAAGGTCGCTAAACCGGCCGAATCGGGTAGGGATAAATCTAACAACGCCACATCAAAAACCATCTCACTCAATTGTGCCTGAGCTTTTGCGATACTATCAACCCAAGTGACAACAAACTGAACTTGGCTAGACTGGCGCAAGGCAATTTGCACCAATTGTGCATCACCTAGATCATCTTCGATGAGTAGGACAAGAATTTTATTCGGCAGGCTCATACTAAATTTTGAGTGGGTAAACGTACTAATTCAAACCAGTAGGCATTCAATCCGCTCATAACATCAATAAGCTGGCTGAAATCCACCGGTTTTGTGATATACCCACACGCACCTAGCCGATAACTGGTATTAATATCGCGTTCTACATCGGAGGTGGTTAGGATAATGACGGGGATATTTTTAAGTTGTGCATCCATCTTGATGTTGCTTAAAAATTCGCGCCCATTCATGCGCGGCATATTGATGTCCAATAAGATTAAATCTGGCGGTATCTCGGTCGTATAGGGCGATATACGACGCAAATAATCTAAACCCTCACGACCATCCTGTAAGTGGGTGATAGTGGCGTTAATTTTACTTTCCCTGATAGCTAATTGCACTAAATATGCATCAGCGGGTTCATCTTCCAGCAATAATATTTCAAAAGCTTTTGTCACGGTTGGCATTTAACTTTCTCTTATCATTAAAAAATGGGCGTCCAACTTACAAATGGCATTTGCCATTGATTAATACCGCATTAGTTTAAGGTTGCAAATTGTCTAAGCTGTATTTTAAATTCAGGTGACAGCTTAAGGTATCGTCGATTCAAGGTCATTTTTATACAATGGCAAATCAAATAAAACAGAAACACCGCCACCCAAGGTTTCTTTTAGTGTCACTGAGCCTTCGCAACTTTCAACAATTCGTTTAACAATTGCAAGACCAATACCGGTACTATTTGTATTGCCGTTAGTTTGTAAGCGTTCAAAAACATTAAAAACTCGATGTCGGTATTCAGCTAGGATACCAATACCATTATCCGAAAACTCGCAATACAGCCTTCCCAGCTGTATTTCACCCTTTATACCTATATGAGGAGCGCGATCCCGTCTTGAATAGAGGAGTGAATTTTCTAATAAGATATTAATGATATCGGTAAATCGCGCTTTGTCCATGTGGATTAAGGGCAGATCGGCGCAGTCTATGGTTGCGCCACATTCATTTATTTGCTCTTGATAGGTCTTCACGACACTTCTCACCACATTGGCAATGTTAATCGCTTCAATGCTGTCACGTGGCTCGCTGGCGGCCAGATACAGTTGAATATCACCGATTAATGCGCGTTGTCGCTGTGCGCTTTCTTCAATATAACGCAAGTTGAGGATAATTTCATCGTTTAACTGGACATTCTCTAGCTGTCTGTGCAGTCGTTGTGTAAAACTTAAAATTCTCCGAGCAGGTTCTTGAAGGTGGTGCGCGGCAATTTCAGAGAACTCTTGCAAATTCATTTCAGCACGTTTTCGATCAGTAATATCCAAGCAAGAGCCAATATAACCTAAGAAAGTTTGTTGTCTATCGTAAAACGGTTTACCGGCATTTAGTACCCAATGATATTCACCGTCATAGCGGCGGAAACGATATTCCATACGAAATTCTTGGCGGCGCTCAAAATGAGTCGAGAGGGTATTTAAACAATGCACTAAATCATCGAGATGTATGCCGTTAGTCCAGCCATTGCCAAGCTCTTGCTCCATCCTGCGACCGGTAAAATCGAGCCAGACTTGATTAAACCAGATAAATTGCTTATCGCGTCCGGTCATCCAAATCAATGCCGGGACGGCATTTGCTACGGTACGGAAGCGATTTTCAGAATCTTGCAATTTAGCTTCAAAGCGGAGACGTTCGGTAATACTGCGAGAAGAGGCAATGAGTAACGATTGACCGTCAATCTCAATGCGCTTGGCGTTAATTTCGACATCAATGAGTTGCTTATTAAATTGGCGATGTTGGCTAACAAATATACTGGGAGTTTCTTTATTAAGGGGTATTTTGGCAAATAAAGCATCTGCGGACCAAAGGGCATCCCAATCATTCATGCTCAGAGGCGCGTCAAATGGCATATCTAACATCTGATAAAAAGCAGCATTCGCCTCGAGTAACTGACCGGCTTGATTAACCAGATAAATCCCATCACTGGTCGCTTGAAATAAAAATTGATAGCGTTGTTTCTCTTTCATTAAAGACGCTTCAATCTGTTTACGTTCCGAGAGATAGGTCGCCTGTGCCATACCTACATTGGCTAAA
Source organism: uncultured Methylococcaceae bacterium (assembly GCA_903945375.1). Classification (GTDB taxonomy): domain Bacteria; phylum Pseudomonadota; class Gammaproteobacteria; order Methylococcales; family Methylomonadaceae; genus Methylovulum. Next base: position 25,130 of record CAJAVP010000073.1, read on the forward strand.
ATTAAGGAGTAAAACCAAACATTCACCAGCCCCGTCTGGCTTAAATCATCAAAGAAGAAACCGACACCTTGTGCCGCACCCACCACAGCTTGACTGATAATAAGCAAAGAAACCAAGGTGACACCCTGAATGCCCGTATAAATAGCTGTTAAGGTAATCAGTAAGTACATCCAGTGACCATGCGCCAGCAGACCGACGGTCTCATGAAACCAGTCAAAAAAAATGGCTTGACCCAGTAAAAAGGTGATAAACAATAAAATGCTGAGCTTAAATATTTGTTGCCAACGCTGGCTTTCATGCGACCATTCGCGCCAAGCCAAAATTAAAGGCGTCATTAAAATAATGCCTAAGGCATCACCCATCCACCAATGTAAAAGGTGTTGGATATAGTCCTTATTTGACGAATAACCGAATAGTATTAACGTCGTTGAACCTACAAGAGCCGCACATAAACCGCCGACACCCGCTCCCCACAGCATTAAGTGTAAATAGTCTCTTAACGTTATCAGTTTTAGATTGAAATGGGGTTGACGTCTGAGTAGCTCGGTCGCTAACAAGGCCGCTAGGCTATTGCCGACGGCTATCGTAGCAGAAGTCACTGGATTATTTCCTGCTAGCGAATTTGCGAGCCATGCTCCGATAAATACCGAGACAGCATAACGCTTGCCACCGAGTAATAAAGCGGCTAACGCTAAACCACTGGCTGGCCAGATTAGGCTAATGAAATGGTTCGCCGCAAAAAAGGCAATGCAAAAGTAGGCGAAGACCACATACAACAATGCAACGGTGATAATTTTAAAAAAAATTTTCATGGTATTAATGTGCGGAGGAAAGTAGTGGTAATTCAAACCAAAAGCAACAACCCTGACCTTCTCCTGCTGATTCAACCCCCATTTGCCCACCATAATGTTCAACAATTTTGCGCGATATCGCCAAACCTATCCCAGTACCTTCAAAACGACTGCGCGTTTGCAACCTCGAAAACACTTTGAACAACCGCTCTATTTGGCTTTTGTCGATACCAATGCCTTGATCACGGATTTCAATTCGCACACACGTTGACATGTTGATTGAACAAATCGTTATGATGGGCGGGATGTTTTCTTCGTGATATTTTATGGCATTGCCAATAAGATTTTGCAAAATCCGAATAAAGTCATGGGGATTGATGAATAGCTCGGGCCACTCACCTAAGATACTGAGTTGTGCATGGGTCGATTTAATCTCGGGCTTTAAAAAAGCTAAAGCCTCATCCAGCAAGGGTCGGCTGGCAAGCAGAGACATTGGCTGGATCTGTCGACCCACACGAGAAAACTCTAATAGCGATAGGATCATTTGATCCATGCGCTGTGCACCATCTTTAGCAAATTTAAAATATTGCCAAATTTCCTCATCCTGATGTGTTTCGAGTGCGAGTGCTCTTTCAATTAATGATAAATAACTACTGACCATACGTAAAGGTTGGCGCATGTCATGGGAAATCGAGTACGCAAATTGTTCCAAATTGGCATTGGAGCGTTGTAAATCAAAGTTAGCTTGTTTGGTCGTGGTGATATCCGTCAGTGAACCAATGAAGCCGATAATCCCACCTTTGTTATCGGGCATCGCAACGGCTTGACTTAGCACCCATATTTCCTTGCCTTGAGCCGTCAAAAAACGATATTCCAGATAAAAAGCTTGTCGGGATCGGATGGCACAATACCAGGTTTTTAGCACTAAGGCCTTATCATCGGGATGAATGGTTTGCGTCCATTTTTCAGCTAAAGCTTGATGTGGAGTCAGCCCGGTAATATCACACCAACGTGCATTGACAAAGAGATAACTGCCTTGAGCATCCGTTTCAAATACGCCCGTTGGACTGATTTCCAGCAAGCGTTCAAAATGTTGATTACTTTCATGCAGCATATCTTCTAAACGTTTGCGCTCCGTTATATCGGTAGAAATGCCACAGAGTCCATAAATTTCACCATTCAAATTACGCAAAGGCAGTTTGATAGATAAAAAGCTGCGCTGTACATTGCTAGGTATAAACGTGAGGGTTTCAATGGTTTCCAATCGCCGCCCCTCCTCAATAACCTGTCGGTCATTGGCTCTTAATAAGGCAAAAGTTTCAGCGTCAAAAAAGCAGTCATCCGTTTGATCGATAATTTCTTCTAATGGTTTTAAAAAGCTATTACAAACCATTAGGTTAGCGAATATATACTGATAGCTGGTATTTTTGATATAAACATGAGCACCGAGTTGATCGAAAATACTTGCCAATTTTTGTTCACCTTCCAGTGCTTGTTTTTTGGCTAAACGAAGCTGAACATTTTTAAACGCTAATTTTAAGGCTAAAACAATAATCAATATTCCGAAAATAAACAGGATGATTAACGGGTAGTTATAACGTTGCCAAATATCCTGAACTGTAAATTGCGGCGTTTTATCATAAGGTGGCAAGCGGATTGTCCGTAATAATTGATCCACCGCACTGTAATCTGCAGGAACGGTAAAGCCATGATAACGCATTAACTGTGCGACTTCTCCTTCGTGCTCAATACTGAGTAATAACGCCGTAACGTTTCGCGCCAAATCCTCATGAACATGTGGCAAGGCAACAAACGGCCATTCAGGATAGAGTCGGGTAGATAGTAAATAAGGATAACTACTTAAATTTTGCGAGTTTAAAATCTTCAATGTGCCCAAGTCTAATTGACCGTCCTTAACCAACGTCTCTAAAACACCGGTTTGTACAAAGCCTGCATCTGCCTGTTTATTTAAAACGGCCGCAATAACTGCCGGATAAGATCGCCCCATCTTGAGTAACTGCACATCATTCGGCTTATCTAAACCAGCTAAATACAATTGATACGCTTGCGCTTGATAGTCCCCTAAGGAAGCAACGTTTGTAATAGCAATAGTTTGTTTTTTAAGGTCACTCAGTTCGTTCAGATCATTGCGATCTTTTAACGTAAAAATAACCCCACCAAATGCGTCAAGAGCTTCGTGGCTGTGCGATTCAAGTAAGGTGACTAAAGCACCCGAAAGAATGTTATTACTGCGTAATTTAATAAAATGCGAGGGATCGGTCAGTACAAAGTCCAGCTCGTGTTGGCTTATCATCGATTCTAGCTCGTCATAATCCAAAGCAAGAATTCGGGTTTTTTGCACCGGTAATGAGTGGGTTAAATACTCGCCCAACGCTTGCCATTGTGTTTCAACCTGAGCTTTAGGCTGCATCGAAAGTATGCCAATCGTTAATACATCATGTTCCGCCGCAAAAGAACTGTTTATGAGTAATAGCCAGCTAAAAAACCAAGCAATTTGCTTCATATCATTCTTCCTGTGGTAAAAAATCTGACGTTTAAGTAAGAGGACATAAGATGACTATCTGTGGGAGCGGCTTTAGCCGCGAAAATCGCGGCTAAAGCCGCTCCCACTTTTGTTAAAAACTATTCAATTGCCGAAGTTGTTTCATGTACATTCCTTAGGTAATTGAACAAAAATTTGCTAACCAGAGTGGCAGTGTAGCCGGGTAACCTACTCGCGGTTAGCAAAACGGCATTCCTAATCTGAACACGCGATCACGCAATGACCGTGCAAATATAGCACAACAAGCAATGAATTAAGCTGCGGTAATTGTGTAGCTATTTTCGGTTGACTTGGTGTAAATAAACCAGCCAACGGTTGCTTTGCCCAATTATTAGCGATAACAGCGATTTTAGTTTTTGATAGAATCAAGCTAAAAAGTTTATAAATCAATAAGTTGATTAAATCTACACAGATTGGCGTAGATATCGCTATGAAAACATCAGTGATCTTTTGATTGGTTATCTTTGTTACAGCGATTTCAATAATGATTAAAACGCACCGTTCGTAATAAGTCCTTCGACAAGCTCAGAACGAACGGAAAAAAGGTAAGTATTCAGTCCCCCTCCTTGAAAAAGAAGGAGGTGAATAGTTACGAAAAATGTAATTGTCATTGATTGAAAACGCTGTGTGTTATCGCGTGACTCTAAATATGAGGTTTTTATGATTATAGTCTTAGCTTATTGCGCCGTGCTGCTAAGTTTTGCTTCGGGTCTGCTGGCGTTATTGATGAATCAACAGTCTCATTTATTAGCGGCAAACCAATTCATTGTTGATAAGTATCCTAATCTAGCTAAGCCGCTGCAAAATCTGCTTCATTACAGCTTAGATGTCCATCGCTTTCCGGTATTATTGCGGCAAGCCGTGTTTATCTTACTCGGCTTGTCAGGGGTATTTGCTGTGTTAGCGGGCTTAAGTGTGTTACTGACTCAAGCCGTTATCCTAGACCAAATTCCGTTGGGTTTGCCGTGGCTGCCTTGGCATGTGCGTTTTGATGCCTTATCTGGTTTTTTCTTCCTAATGATTGGTATAGCGGTAAGCGCCGTCAGTTTGTATGGCCCGAGTTACGTGAATGCTTATGATGAGCGCCATCATCCTTTTGCGGTGTTGGGCTTATTCACTGGCTTGTTTGTCGCCGGAATGTTATTGGTTTTGTTGGCGAATGATGCATTTATGTTCATGATTGCTTGGGAACTGATGTCCGTGGCAAGTTATTTTCTTGTCGCTTTTCAACATGAAAACCCAGCCAATCGCCGCGCCGCTTTCCTGTATTTGTTAATGGCGGAAGTGGGTGCGTTAGCGATTATTTTAGCCTTTGGTGTACTGGCTAGCTTTGCCGATGGCTTTACCTTTGATGCCTTGCGTAATGCACCACTATCGAATCTATGGGCGAGTATTGCGTTTGGCTTAGCCTTATTGGGCTTTGGTATGAAAGTGGGCATTTTTCCAGTACACGTCTGGCTACCTGAAGCACATCCTGTTGCCCCATCACATATTTCTGCCTTAATGAGCGGAGTCATGCTGAAAGTAGCACTCTACGGCTTAATCCGTTTTTGTTTTGATTTATTAGGTAACGTGCAATGGCAATGGGGCGTTGTACTGGTCGTGTTGGGAACAATATCCGCTTTAGGGGGTATTTTGTACGCCATGATGCAGTCTAATCTAAAACGCTTATTGGCTTACAGCTCAGTTGAAAATGTCGGTATTATGATTATGACGCTGGGCTTGGCGATGATCTTTTTAGACAGCGGTTTTCCACAATTAGCCGCACTGGGCTTTTTGGCCGCCTTGTTCCATGCCTTTAACCATGCCTTGTTCAAAAACCTGCTGTTTTTAGGGGCAGGCATTTTGCATCATCAAACCCATGAATTAAATATTGACCACATGGGCGGCCTGATTAAAAAAATGCCTCATACCAGCTTGTTGTTTTTGGTTGGCTGCATGAGTATTTCCTCGTTACCCTTGTTTAATGGTTTTGTGTCTGAATGGTTGGCTTTTCAGACGGCATTACAAGCCGATGTGCTGGATAATGGGATTTTGCGTAGCTTAATTCCAGTCGCGGCCGCCGCTTTAGCCTTGACTGCCGCGTTAGGCGCTGCGTGTTTTGTGAAAGTCTACGGTATGATTTTTTTGGGACAATCTCGCTCGCATCACAGTGAAAAAGCCCATGAAGTGGGTGATAAAACCATGCTCGCAGGCCCGATATTACTCGCCGTCTTATGCTTTTTAATTGGCGTTTTCCCAGGCGCAATCATAAATTTAATTGACAGCGTTTCGTTACAGCTAATTGGTCAAACCATGCCGAATGATTCGACCTTAGGATGGTTATGGCTTGCCCCAGTTTCTGCACAACAAGCCTCTTATTCTCCACCCTTGGTGTTGGTCGGCGTATTAGTCGCAGGAGGCGCGACATTTTGGTATTTACGCCGTAATCCAGAAACTAAGACCATGCGTCGCTCAGCAACTTGGGATTGTGGTTTTGGCGGTATCAATGCTCGAATGCAATACAATTGCAGTGCGTTTACGATGCCCTTTCGGCGTATTTTTGCCAATGTCTGGTTAATCGATGAACGCATTGATAAAACGATGAAAGGCGCTATGCAACAAGATGTTGCCGCCGTCAGTCATCACTTGCAGATTGAAGACCATACCTGGGGACGACTTTATCAACCGATTGAACGCGGAGTTAATAATCTGGCAAGGTTGATTGGACGCATTCAAACAGGCAATATCCGCACTTATCTGGGCTATTCCTTTGTGACTTTATTGCTGATGTTATGGGTCATCAGCTGATGATTAATTTAGGAGTCAAACCATGAATTGGTTAATCGCCGCCTTACAAACCGCCTTATTTGTGTTGCTTGCCCCGTTATTGGCGGGCTGGCTTAAATGTTGTAAATGTGCGTTACAAAATCGAAAAGCACCTTCTGTGTTACAACCGTATCGCGATTTGCTCAAGTTGACGCGCAAAAATCCGGTTGTAGCGGAGCAAGCATCTTGGGTATTTACAAGAACACCGTACATCGTCTTTTCCATGACCGTGTTGGCCGCTTCCGTTGTGCCATTAATTGCCGTTGATTTGCCCACATCAGCGAGTGCGGATGTGATTGTGATGGTGGGTTTCTTTGCGTTTGCCCGATTTTTTCTGGCATTAGCGGGTTTAGATATTGGCACGGCGTTTGGTGGCATGGGCTCTTCGCGAGAAATGACCATTTCTTCACTGGCAGAACCCGCTATGTTGATGGCGGTGTTTACCCTAGCCATGGCGGAATCTACCACGAATTTATCGGTTGCTATTTCGCATGTACTCAATGACGGCCTGCTATTACGACCTTCATTTTTGTTTGCCTTATACGCGCTAATTTTGGTTGCTGTCGCGGAGACGGGTCGTATTCCTGTTGATAATCCTACCACCCACTTAGAGCTGACAATGATTCATGAAGCCATGATTCTGGAATACAGCGGTAGACATTTGGCGTTAATCGAATGGGCGAGTCAAATCAAGCTGATGCTATACGGCACACTGATCGTCAATATCTTTTTGCCTTGGGGTATCGCTGAAAACTTTACGAGCTCGGCTCTGCTGTACGGATTGCTGATAATTGTCGCTAAACTGGCGGCGCTAGCCATCGTCTTGGCACTTTCCGAAACGTTACTGGCAAAAATGCGCTTATTTAGAGTTCAAGAATATCTCAGCTTTGCTTATTTATTGGGCTTGTTAGGTCTATTGAGTCACATCATTTTGGAGGCATCACGCTAATGACTTTATCAACCATGGATTTTTATACCCAAGCCATCTTGTCTCTGGCGGCGCTGATTGGCTTAACTTCATTTTTAATGCTAGGACAAGGGCGTTTACTGCGGTTGATTTTTATCTTCGCCTTGCAGGGATTTCTACTCACACTGACCACTGCATTAGTGGCGTACAGTTTAGATAACCCGCATTTGTACATTTCCGCCGCTTTAACACTGGCATTGAAAGTTATTTTTATTCCGTGGATGTTAAGAAAGGAAGTCATCAAAATGAATATGCACCGTGACGTACAGGCGTTAACCAATAAAACAGCGGTGATGATGGGTGGTGCGAGCTTAATGGTGTTTAGCTATTATGTCTTGCATCCTATCGTTCATACCACGACAACTGTGATGCTCAACGCGCTCGCCGTCAGTTTGTCGGTGGTGTTGCTCGGCATGTTACTCATGATTGCACACCGCCAGGCGGTGGCGCATGTAGTCGGATTTATGTCAGTTGAAAACGGTTTGTTTTTCGCAGCGATTGTTGCGACGAATGGGATGCCTATGGTGGTTGAATTGGGTGTTGCGTTTGACGTGTTAGTTGCCGCCGTACTATTTGGTATTTTCTTTTTACATATTCGTACCAGCATTGATTCGCTGGATGTCGATTTATTAAACCGTTTGCATGAGGTGGATAAATGATTGCCGCCTATTTCATTTTGCTGATTCCCCTATTCGGCATTGTCTTTTTTGCGTTTCTCGGTCACTCGGAAAATACCGGTCGGTTTAACGTTTGGTTAAATGTAGCGAGTTTTATCGCCACACTTTGGTTGGCAATCAATGTGCTAAACGGTGGTACCTTGCTGTCTGAAGACAAAGCCTTTCTAATTGATCCATTTAATGTCTATTTGATTGTCTTGACTGCTTTTGTGGGTATGACAACCTCAGTGTTTTCTGCGCCTTACATGGCACATGAAAAAGAACTGGGCAAATTAAACGATGCTCGCTTAAAGCTGTATTACTCGATGTTCCAAGGTTTTATGCTGGCGATGTATCTGGTGTTGACCACCAATAACATCGGCGTGATGTGGGTTGCTATGGAAGGCGCAACCTTAGCCACTGTATTGTTGGTCAGTCTATATCGCACCCCTGAATCTATCGAAGCGGCGTGGAAATATTTTATCCTTTGCGGAGTCGGGATTGCACAAGCCTTATTTGGCACAATCCTGTTGTATTACGCTGCCGTGCAAATTGGTGACGGAGGAGATAATGCCCTGCTGTGGTCGGTGCTGTTTGATCATGCCGACAAATTAAATCCTGAAATTCTTGAACTTGCCTTTGTGTTTTTGTTAATGGGTTACGGGACTAAAATCGGTTTAGTACCTTTACACAACTGGCTACCTGATGCCCATTCCGAAGGGCCAACACCGATGTCCGCCATTTTATCGGGCTTATTACTAAACGATGCGCTGTACGCCGTGGTGCGTAACAAAATGTTAGTCGATGGCGCAACACATAGTCAGATAGCGGGCTATTTAATGATGGGCTTTGGGCTGTTGTCGTTTTTAGTGGCGGTTTTCTTTTTGCATCGACAAAAAGATATTAAACGCTTGTTTAGTTATTCCTCTATTGAGCACATGGGCTTAATGACTTTTGCCTTTGGAATTGGCGGTGCCAATGCGACCTTTGCTGCCTTGTTGCACATGACCGTGCATTCCTTAACCAAATCCGCGATTTTTGTGACGGTCGGTCATGCAGCACAAGTCGCAGGTACGCAAAGTATGGAGGGCATTCGTGGCTTAATCAAAACCCAGCCTAAAATTGGTTGGGGCTTATTAATTGGCACGGTAGCGATTGCTGGTTTCCCGCCTTTTGGCGTGTTCACCAGTGAGTTTTTAGTGTTACTAGCAACCATGCACAGTTACCCGTGGTTGACACCGTTGTTATTGTTGGGGATTGGGATTGCTTTTGCAGGTTTGTTCAGACACATTCAGGCAATGGTGTTTGGTGAAAAACCTGAAGGTCAACTGCCCGTTAAAGCCAATTTATTTCCGGTGATGGTGCATCTTGCCTTGGTCTTATGGCTGGGTTTGGCGATTCCTGGATTTTTAGCACACTGGTTTTCTCAAGCGACCTTATTAATTTCTGGAAGTGCGCCCTTATGAAAACAAATTGGATGATAGATTTTTTAAGCGGACTCAGTACGGATATCACCGTCGGTCAAATTGCTCAGGCAACCCATATTTGGCACATCGAGAGTCAACACTGGCAAAAATTTGCCGAACAGGCGTGCGCTCAAGCATTGCGTTGGGTCGCGGGTTGGGCAGAACAGCGTGCGGATGAGTTTTTGGTCAATAGCTGCTTTGAAAAACAAGGCGCCTACATCGTGTTAAGAACTACGCTAAGTCAAAACAAGCCTGAGCTGCCCTCGCAAGCCACGGTATATCCAGCGGCAAACCGTAGTGAGCGCCACACGCAAGACATGTTTGGCATTCAATTTATCGGACATCCTGATGCTCGAAAATGGACACGCCATCTGGCATGGTCGGAACACGACTATCCTTTGCGTAAGGATTTTCCCGTACAAGGTGAGCCACAAGACATCACTCCACCGGATATGGAGTATGACTTTATTAAAGGGCATGGTGAGGGTGTTTATGAAATTCCCGTGGGGCCGGTTCATGCAGGAATTATTGAACCTGGACATTTTCGCTTTCTGGCAGTGGGCGAGCTGATTTTAAATTTGGAAGAACGTTTGGCGTATGTTCATAAAGGTATCGAAAAAATAGCCGAAGGCAGAACGCCAGAGCAACTAGCACTTTTGGCAGGGCGGGTTTCGGGTGATACTACTGTTGGACATTGCTGGGCAGCGTGCCGTGCAATGGAACAAGCCGCTGGCATTGATATTCCGGCTCGTGCCGCACTCATCCGAGGTATTTGGGCAGAGCGTGAGCGCGTCGCAAATCATTTGGGCGATATGGGCGCAATTTGCAATGATGTCGCATTTACCTTTGCTCAAATGCAATTTACTCGCTTACGAGAACTATGGTTGCGTACCAATGCCACACTTTTTGGGCATCGGTTGTTGATGGATCGAATAATCCCAGGTGGCGTAGTTTGCGATATTTCTGACCATGCCGCCAAGCAGATTAAGCAGGAAATAATCCAGTTGCGTCGAGAATTGTCTGACGTAATCACCACGCTGGATTTAAATTCTTCCTTAGAAGATCGGTTATATACGGCTGGATATTTGTCCCCTCACATTGCGGAAGCATTTGGTGCGCTAGGCTATGTTGCTCGGGCTAGTGGTCAACAATTTGATGTACGCCAAACCGCAACCTACGCTCCTTACGACCAAGTTAAAGTGAGAGTGCCTTGTGAAGAACAAGGTGATATTGCCTCCCGTTTTTGGGTAAGACATAAAGAAATCAATGCCTCATTACACCTAATAGAAGACTTTATTGACCTGCTGAATGATGGTGAATTATTGACCGCCTGGCAAGTGCCCGCAGCCAACAGCGAAAGTATAGGCATAGTTGAAGGCTGGCGGGGTGAAATTGTCAGTTATGTTCGATTTGGGCGTGATAACACCATTGACCGTTTTTATCCGCGTGATCCCAGTATGTTGAACTGGCCTGTGTTAGAAAAGCTAGTGCTGGATAATATCGTGCCGGATTTCCCTGTTTGCAACAAATCACTGAATGGCTCGTATTCGGGCAATGACTTATAGGAGTTGTCATGTACAGACTGTTTAAAAAAATACTGGACACCGGTATCGTTACTGAAGAGATTAAACCAGCGTCTAAGGCTGAATTAGAACAGCTGGGCATTGAAATCAAACGACATATTGATAAAAAGTTTGCAGGTAGCATTGCTATCCGCGCAGTGGATGCGGGTTCTTGCAATGGTTGTGAGTTAGAAATTCACGCGATCAATAATCCTTTTTATGATATTGAGCGGTTTGGTATTCACTTTGTCGCCTCTCCGCGTCATGCCGATGTGCTCTTAGTTACCGGCCCGGTGTCGCGTCATATGCAAACAGCACTATTGCGTACTTATGAAGCTACGCCTGATCCTAAATGGGTCATCGCTGTCGGCGATTGTGCGGTATGCGGCGGTGAATTTGGTGTGTCTTATGCCAGTTGCGGTGCCGTTGCCAATGTAATTCCGGTTGATATGACCATTACCGGTTGCCCACCCACCCCACTCGCCTTAGTAAAAGGCTTATTGGCTTTAATGAACTAGCATTATATTTCACCCTACGTGAGCTTTATTCTAAAAACTTAATTGCCGCAACAATTATTCCACCGACAGAAATTGTGGTGGCAAATGACCAAATCATAAAATGGTCAATACGCGAGGTAAGTAACTCAAAACGCTTATCGAATTGTTCAAA
>CAJAVP010000074.1 GCA_903945375.1 uncultured Methylococcaceae bacterium
CTGTTGGGGTCATTTTGATCGTGCCAGTTGGTTTGCGGGCTGATTTTTTTGATGGCTGCGAAGATTTTTCTTTCATTGAAATAATGACAGGGATAATTGCTCAATATTGATATTATCTCATTGATTATTTGTAGTTATTGAGGTTTATTGGGTGTTTGATTGCAGGATTTAGGTCTAAGCTTTTATAGTCAACTTATCAGCTTGTTACCCGCATTTTGCTAAACGGTTGAAAAAGACGAAAGCCGGGCATTTCACCAAAAACCGCAAGTTACCTTTGCCTCGGCTCATTGCACACTGCTGTATTTGACGGCCATTACGCCGTACCACAATTCTTGACGGTGCGCGGCGTAGATGCCGTATCAATATAGCTTAAAACTCTTCCCACTCGTCATTGTCAACCGTTTGCTTTGATACTGTTTTGACAGTCGGCATGATCGGCTTAACGACAGCAACAGTGGAGGGGGTAGTGAGAGGTTTAGGGAGATGATCTAACGTGGATGCTGGTCTATGCCGGTTTACACCCAGTTTAAAATGTCCAACTGTTGTAGATAGATTTTGTGCTTGTTCCTCCAGCGATTCGGCAGCAGCGGTAGCCTGTTCCACTAACGCCGCATTTTGCTGAGTCACATCATCCATCTGACTAATAGCTTGATTGACTTGCTCAATGCCTGAGCCTTGTTCAGCGGAAGCGGCCGCAATTTCTGACATAGTTTCTGTAACGCCACGGATTGAGGTCACGATTTCTTGCATCGTTGTGCCCGCATGAGATACTAATTTAGTGCCGTCTTGAACTTTGCCAACGGAGTCTTGAATCAGTACCTTAATTTCTCCCGCTGCTTTTGCGGCTCGCTGGGCAAGGTTACGAACTTCGACCGCGACCACCGCAAAGCCCTTGCCTTTATCACCGGCTCGAGCCGCTTCAACAGCAGCATTGAGCGCGAGAATATTGGTTTGGAAGGCAATGTCATCAATTACGGAAATAATATCGGCAATTTTGAGTGAGGATTGGTTGATCGCCTCCATGGTTGAAACCACTTCACCGACCACACTCACGCCTTTTGCGGCAATATTGGATGCATCAACTGCCAATTCACTAGCATGTTGTGCACTTTGCGAATTGGCTTTGACTGTGCTGGTCAGCTGTTCCATGCTAGCGGCAGTTTGTTCCAAACTCGCCGCTTGTTCTTCGGTGCGCTCTGAAAGATTGCTATTGCCTGACGCAATTTCACGCGATGCCGTATAAATGGCATCAGAAGCGTTTAAAATTTGCGTAATCACTTCTCTCAGATTTTCCGCTGTCGTATTAGCATCATCTCGCAATTGACCAAACATACCGGAATGATGGCTGGTAATTTTTTCTGCTAGATTACCATCGGCCATCATCTCTAACATATGAACTAACTCATTTAAACCATTAGAACACACTTGAGTTAGTTGGTTAATGCTTTGTGCTAAAGACAATTCAAAGCCCTGTTTGCCAGATTCCTCTATACGTTGTGAAAAATCCCCTAATGCGGCGCCATCGATGACCTTGCTGATTTCTTTTTCAATTTCAATTTCAACGGTGCGATCCAACCACTCAGCCACATAACCTACACACTCCCCTGCTTCATTAACAACTGGACTGGCAACCACTGACATGTGGTGACCTACCAAGGTAAATTCAGATCGAAATGGAGCGTTTAACTTTTCTAACAAATGACGCTGATGTGCTGGATTTTTATGGAAAGAATCAATATTCCTACCCAAGAGTTTATCGGCATCAAAATCCGGCAACTGCGTCCGAATATCCGGCTCCGCCAATTTAAAGATTTGTTGAACAGCACGATTCATATAAATGATATTAAAATTTGCATTTGTCACCATGACACCAGACTGGACATTATCTAGCGCGTGATTAATCCGTAGTGCATCCCTTGCTTGCTGCCGAGAGTCGGCCAGTTGCCAATTTAAATTGACTTGCATGGTATAAATACCCCGCAGTAGATCGCCGACTAGACCTTCTCTATCTAAATTGAATTGATTTTTAAACTTGCCATCTGCCATACGATACAAAGAGAAAACCGTAGTCTCCAAAATGCTGTTGATGTCCTTTGTCAGATTAATGAATATTATCAAAGCCAATAACATTGGAATACCCAGCTCAGCCATCATGCTATATTGTTCAGTGTTTAATAACTGATAAAAATACATAAAAATAGGTACGGATAACAAAGCTAGTCCAGCGCCTATTTTTAAAGATATCGAGGCATCATTGATACGGTTAATCAGCGCTGCCCAACCCGAGGGGTGATAGCTGACCTGCTGAGCATTTAGTTTGTCAAAAAATACTTGGGATTCATTGACACTATCACGACTCGGTGCATAACGAACGGATAAATATTCATTCACTTCGCCATTTTTATAAACGGGGCAAATATTTTCTTCAACCCAATAAAAATCCCCTGATTTAGCGCGGTTTTTTAAGGTGGCAGTCCACGGTCTACCTTGCTTTAGGTTACTCCATAAATCTTCAAAAACCACTTCAGGGACATTGGGATGACGAATAATATTATGGTTAGAACCGAGCAATTCTTCGCGTGAAAACCCACTCACCGCAACAAACGCATTATTGGCATAAGTGATTCGACCTTTTAAGTCAGTTCGCGTCACTAGAATCTGATCCTTCCTAACCAAAATTTCTTTATCCGTCACTGGCATGTTTATTTTCATTATAATTTCGCCTCAATATAAATATCGTCTAATTATCGCCAAGAAATGCAAGCTAAATATCATCTCATTTGATTATCAAAACACTGATACTAAATAATAGCACTTAACGATTTTTTTCTTAAGATTTGTCGTGCTATAAACCTTATTTAATGCACGGAGATGCCCTGATGAATCGTAATTATTCAGCACCACCTTCATTTCACTCAACTAACCATTATTTTTGGAGCCATCAATTCACTTTTATTAAGTTAACGATTGAAAGCGCTCTTTAATGCTTGCCACCATTTTTTTATCTAAGGTAAACATAATCACATGATCGCCCTCTTCAAATATCGTGTCATGGTGGATAGAAATGGCTTCATTATTGCGAATTAACGCCCCCAAAACGATACCCTCTGGCAATTTAACCGTATCAACTTTTCGACCGACTACGGTATTTTCGCCATTGCCTTTGTGTGCAATCGCTTCAATCGCTTCCGCACTGCCATTGCGTAACAAACTCACCTGTGCGACATCAAACTGTCTAACGTGCTTTAAAATACTGCCCAAGGTTTCTACATTGGGCAAAACCGCCAAATCAATGCCCGTACCTGGCAGTAATTTGTTATAGCTTAAATGATTAAGTACACAAATCACTTTACGCGCACCGTGCGCTTTAGCGAGAGAAGCACTAATAATATTGTCACCGTCATTATCCGTAATAGCGCAAAACAAATCGGTTTTGCCGATGGATTCTTCTAGTAATAATCCTTCATCCCCGCAATCGCCTTGTAAAACGATAGTACGATCTAAATCATTGGCTATTTTTCTGACACGTTTAGGATCAAGCTCGATAATTTTCACATAATGATCTTTTTCTAAGGCTTGTGCTAAACGCTTACCAATATGACCACCACCCGCGATAATAATGCGTTTGAGTGGTTTTTCCAAACAGCCTAAATCTTTCAATAAGCGCCGTACTTCCAGTCTAGGGGCAAAAAAGAAGACCTCATCATCCGCTTCTAAAATAGCCTCGCCATTGGCTGGCAAAGAAATACCCTCCCTAAATATTGCCACGACGCGGATTCTGCCTTCAGTCAGACGTATTTTTAAGGTCTTAATTTTTTTACCTGTTAAAAAGCCATCGGCAGCCACTTTAACGGAAAACAAGCGCATGAGACCATTTGCAAAATCAGACACATGCAATACGCCCGGCAAATCAATCAAGTTGCGTATAGTTTCCATGACGCTTTGCTCGGGACTAATCACCACATCAATCGGGATACCTTCGCTACTGAATAATTTAGGTGCATTGAAATATTCAATGGCACGTACCCTAGCAATCGTTTTAGGTCGGCTATACAGTTTTTTGATGAGGGTACACGCCAGCATATTAGTCTCATCCCGATCCGTCACTGCGATAACCAAATCGGTTTTATCAACCCCCGCACGTTCTAACACACCGGGATGCGCGGCATTGCCGACAATCGTAGTAATATTAACGCGCTCTTTTAAGGCATCCAAACACAAGGCGTTACGGTCAATTACAACTATTTCATTAGCTTCGCTGGCTAACTCTTCCGCAACCGACATGCCGGTTTCGCCTGCCCCTAAAATTAATATTCTCATCAATGTTTCCTATATCCCGACCTAACAGCAAGAGTGATTAACACGCTAAATTTCAAACTGCACACCCAACTCGACTACGCGAGCGGGAGGGATTTTAAAGAACTGAATAGGGGAAGAGGCATTGCGGAACATGACTAAAAACACCTTCTCTTGCAATGGGTTTAAATCTGGCTTATCAGAAGGAATAGGGGTTTCTCGACCAATAAAGAATGAGGCACTATTAGCATCAATCCCCAAGCCTTGTACTTGGCACAAATCTAAAATATGCGGCACATTAGGCGTTTCCATAAAACCATGACGTGCCGTCACCCGATAAAAACCATGCTCTAATTTATCCAGAAAAAT
This sequence comes from uncultured Methylococcaceae bacterium, assembly GCA_903945375.1. Lineage (GTDB taxonomy): Bacteria > Pseudomonadota > Gammaproteobacteria > Methylococcales > Methylomonadaceae > Methylovulum. Next base: position 4,666 of record CAJAVP010000074.1, read on the forward strand.
GCGTTCTGAATCCAAGACTGTCGGAACATCGCCGGTGGCAATAGTCAATAGTACAACGCGCTCATGTAGCACTTGATTATGAGCATAATTGACCTGTAAGGCATGAGGCATACTGAGATTACGACCACTCATATAAACTGCTGTCCCCGGCACTCTGACCAAAGGTGGCTGCTCATCCAGTCTTGCGATAAAGCCGGTCAGTGAAATAGCCTCTTCTTGTAAATGATTGGTCAGCACTTCACGTCCACGACGCCAAGTAAACATCATCAAAAACAGTAAACCACCGAGCATCAAGGGAAACCAACCGCCTTGTGGGATTTTGAGTAAATTTGCGCTCAGAAATGCGCCATCAACGACTAAAAACAAGGTCACCATGATAAAAGCCCGATACGGCTGCCACTGCCAACTATCTAAAGCAACGACTAAGGTCAATAAAGTCGTAATCATCATCGTGCCGGTCACTGCCAAGCCATAAGCCGCCGCAAGATTGCCTGATGAGCCAAAGCCCAATACGGTGCAAATGACCAATATCAATAACATACGATTCATGGCAGGCACATAAATTTGTCCCATGGCTTCGGTGGAGGTGTGGACGCGGTGCATTCTGGGAATATAGTCCATTTGCATGGCTTGGCTGGTAATGGAAAATGCGCCAGAAATAACGGCTTGTGAGGCAATCACAGTTGCACACGTCGCAAGACCAATGAGGGGATACATCAACCATGAGGGGGCTAATAAATAAAAGGGATTTAAAATGGCCGTTGAATCACGCAAAATTAACGCGCCCTGACCAAAATAATTTAACGCTAACGCCGGTAAAATCAGTGCAAACCAAGCATATTCAATGGGACGTTTACCAAAATGACCCATATCGGCGTATAAAGCTTCTGCCCCTGTTAAGGCCAAAACCACCGCGCCTAATGCCAGAAAACCATGCCAGCCATGCGCCATAAAAAACTCAAAACCATAAACCGGATTTAATGCCTCTAAAACTTCCGGTGTTAGACTCACACTTTGCCAACCCAACCAGGCCAAGACCCCAAACCACGCCAACATAATCGGTCCAAATAATAAACCGACATTGTTTGTGCCATAACTTTGAAACAAAAACAACACAATCAACACAACAATCGTAATCGGTAACACATAAGGCTGAAGTGCTGGTGCGGCAACTTCCAAACCCTCCACCGCACTTAATACAGAAATGGCTGGTGTAATAATGCCATCCCCATAAAATAACGCCGTACCAAACAAACCCAGCGCAATAATAATGTTACGTTGTCGCTGTTGATTGCGATGCCGCAATGCCAAAGCCATTAACGCCATAATGCCGCCTTCGCCGTGATTGTTAGCCCGCATGACAAACAGCACATACTTGACGGAAATAACCAAAATTAAAGACCAAAATATCAGCGACAAAATACCCAATACATTATGGGGTGTTGCAGCTATCGCATGAGGGCCATTAAAAATCTCTTTCATGGTATAAAGTGGACTGGTGCCTACATCACCATAAACAACGCCGATTGCGCCAACCATTAAGGTCAGCAGGCTACCAGAAGGCGCGTGTGCATTCGTTTGAATTGTCATAATATTTGTAACTATCTGTTAAAAAGAATCGGCTTAAAATAAATTGCGTCGCAAAAGATAGCGGATGCCGTCACGCATTTATCCTAACTTCAAGTCTATTATGTTATCACCAAACCGCTTTATTCGCTTAAGCGGAGCTGAGTTACCACTCCGAAAAAACATCCAACGCTTGCGTTAAAGTCGCAACGGGATACACCTGCAAACCCGGCAAGGGAGATTTTGGTGCATTGGCTTTAGGAATAACCGCTTTTTTAAAACCATGTTTAGCGGCATCCGTCAATCGCGCCTGACCATTTGCCACCGGTCTAATCTCGCCACTTAAACCGATTTCACCAAAAAACAGCGCATCATGCGGTACGATTTTATTTTTTAAACTGGACACCACGCCAATCACAATGGCTAAATCCGAGCCGGTTTCGGTCACCTTAATACCACCCACCACATTGGCATAAATCTCATCTTGCGAAGTCATAATGCCACCATGCCGCGACAGCACCGCCAACAACATCGCCAAGCGATTTTGATCCAAACCGACCGCCAAGCGCCGAGGATTGCCGTATTGACAATCCGTGACTAAGGCTTGAATTTCCACTAACAACGGGCGCGTCCCTTCCCATAACACCGTCACCACACTACCTGATGACGGCGTTTCTGCCCGATTTAAAAACATCGCCGAAGGATTTTTGACTTCTTTCAACCCAAGACTGCCCATAGCAAAAAAACCCAACTCCCCGACACTACCAAAACGATTTTTATCCGCTCTTAACACCCGATAACGCGCATCATCGGTTGAACCCAGCATCACCTGCGTATCGACAATATGACTCAACGTCATCGGCCCTGCCAGCGACTGGTCTTTAGTGACATGGCCCACCATAAAAATACTAATCTGATGTTTTTTGGCGTATTGAGTCAAATAACTGGCCGACTCGCGCACTTGCGACACCGAACCAGGCGCAGACTCCGTGTCTTCAGTGTGCATCACTTGAATTGAATCAATGACTAACACACGCGGTGGCGGTTTTAAATCTGCCAACACCTCAGTAATGCGCTGCACCGACGTTTCCGCCAGCATCCTGATATGATTACTGGGCAATTTAAGACGATGGGCGCGTTCAGCAATTTGTTGCAAGGACTCTTCACCCGACACATACAACACCCCAATATTGCGTTCAGCGATAGCCGCTATGGCTTGTAAGAGTAAGGTGCTTTTGCCTGCACCGGGCGCACCGCCAATTAACACCACACTGCCCGCCACAATACCGCCACCTAGCACCCGATCAAATTCAGACAGTCCCGTTACAATCCGCTCCGCCTCGGCAAGATTAACATCCGAGAGCCACTTGACCTCCGAAAGACTACCGGCATAACCGGCTGACCGTTTAGCCTGACTGCCGCCTGCCGCACCTAAACGAACTTCTTTCAGCGTATTCCATTCGCCACAGCTGGTACATTGCCCACCCCAACGCGGATAATCCGCACCGCATTGTTCACAAACAAACGCCGTTTTAATTTTTTTATTCATTGATAAGGGGCAGATAACCGTCTCGATAACCGGCATAGAGAAAAGAATAGCCTAAAGCTTGCAAACGCCGACTTGAGCAGCGTTTATTGCTTTCCGCCTTAGGGTCTATAGATTTGGCTTGTGGTGGCGGACAAGCTAGGTGCGCCGACAGCCAACTGATGACATCCCACAAAGGCGCAGGATCCAAATCGCTGGCGACATAACACGAGTCCAGCACGCACCCTGCCAGCCGTTGCTGACACAAAAAAGCTAACACGCCAACACAATCTTGCTGATGAATGCGATTGGTGTAATACGGGGGGGATTGCTGAATGTCTGGAGTTTGTTTAGCCATACGTAATAAATATTCACGCCCCGGGCCATAAATACCCGAAAACCGCACCACAACATTCAGCGGATTAACTGCCCTCACCTGCTGTTCTGCTTGCACGATTAATTGGCTGGTGATATTGAGCGGTTGCGTCGGTGAATCTTCGTCCACCCATTCGCCCTGTGTTTGTCCGTAGACACTGGTTGACGACACCAAAAACCACGGCACGTCATGCCATTTGTTCAGCGCATTCGATAAACCATGTTGATAAACATCACGGTAACTTTGCTCCGTCCGGCCATCGGCAGACACGATAAAAAAGACCAGATCAACGGCTAAATCCAGCTGGTTTATCGCCGCTTGCGAGCTGATATCCGCCGCGATAAACTTAAATGATGAAGGCGTGGTCGGTGGTTGTCGCCTAAGCCCGATGACCTGATGCCCTTGTTGAGTCAGTGTATCTCCCAGCGCTTGACCGATAGCGCCGCAGCCTATAATTAAAATTGTTGTCATATTGAAATATGGGGTTATCGTTTACAGGGATGTTCGCGCTCATTCCAAGCCCTAGCTTGCGAATACAGTACACGAAACGCTTGCTTCGCGTAGCAATGGACAGGAAGCTAGAGCTTCCCTAGACCGCATTCCCAAGCGGGAGCTTGGGAATGCACGAAATTTCCAAGTCCTCAGAATGACCCAAACCAAGCCAATAACCAATCACTGACTGGCACGAACCAACCGAACAGGGAAAGCGTAGCTCCGGCTGCCGTAGCTGACATCGCCGTCACCGAAAATAACGCTCCAAGCGTAACCGGTACTACCCACGTAAGGCGAAGAAGACCAAAACACATTACTTGGCGTGTTAGGAAAGAACGCCGTATCAATCGCAGGATTGCGGCGTCCCAAGTCCGCCAGACTGGCCAATTCTTTGACATTCGGCAACCGCCATGCGACACCGGTGCTGGCGGCTTGCCCCGCTGCGTGTTGTAAAGCCGCCTGATGCGTGAAGGTACTCGCCGAACCGGTGCAGCCAGACCCGCCCATGCCTGCTGGGCAACGTCGCCAGATCAATTGGGTTTCATTGTCTTTGACTTCCTCGCCGTTGGCAGACACCGTGTAACGATCCGCCGCCTGAGTAGCGGGTAAAAAAAAGATCATCCCTAGCGTGATGGTCAGAATCAACGGGATATGCTTTATATTAAACATCATAAGGTTTCCTTAAAATACGGTGGTGATAAAAAGTAAAGGTTCACGCTTGTTCCAAGCTCTAGCTTGGGAATAAGCAAAGCTTCGTACACAAAGTGTCGATGTTTCGCTGTCTCTGCGCTCAAAAAGTCACCTCCCAGTGATGGATACCCACTTCCCTACGGGTATGACGAGCGAAACACCATTGCCCACAAAATCCCGAAGTCCTCAGGATGACCCAAGCCAAGCCAATAACCAATCACTGACTGGCACGAACCAACCGAACAGGGAAAGCGTAGTCCCGGTAGCTGTAGCTGACATAGCCGCCACTGAAAATAACGATCCAAGCGTAATCGGTATTACCCACGTAAGGCGAAGAAGACCAAAACGCATAAGCTTGTGTGTTAGAAAAGAACGCGGTATCAATAGTCGGCCCAGGATAAGCCACACTGTAATCGACAATACCACGCAATTCAGCCGCCGTGGGCAGCCGCCAGGCTTTAGAGCCGCACCAGCCTTGTTGATTGACCGCCGCGACAAAGCCGCTGGCATCGCTGGCACGGCCCAGATACTTTGAGCCATAATCGGCACTGTAATGGGTGTAGGTGTTATTGCCGTCATGTAAACCACCGTCATGGGTTTTATTTTCCCAAATCAAGCCGGTCACGTTGTCTTTGACACAATCCCAACTTTTGGCGGTGGCAGGTAAGGCTGCGCCGGTACTGCTGAGTTTGGTGAAGTTAAAGCCTAAATGTCCGTCGCTGTTGTTACTCGCCGTGACATCACGCCCGACCATCCCATCTTGCGCCGGATTTAAGGCTTTTGCTGCCGCGCTGGTACAGGACGTTAAGCTGTCGCTATTTAACTGATAGCATTGCCGGTTGGTGATGCCGGTGTCGTTTAATTTGGTTTTAGGCGTGGTGATTTTATTCGGTACAGCGGCAATCAAGTTACTGATGGCCAAGATTTCCTGCGGGTTTTCGGCAAGGACGCGGAAATAATATTTTGTGCCGTTGATCAGGCCGCTAATCTTTAGGCTGGTTTTGGGCGTATCGGGCCACATACCGCCCGCATAGTTTTCGCAATTTCTAATGTTATCAATCGACTCAGTGGCGTAACACACGCCGTAATTGCTGGCGTTTTTGACCGGTGCCCATTGCACGGTGAGCTGCTGGTCGCCCGGTGTGGCGTTAATGACAAATGCCGCCGACGATGCGGACGGATAACTGAGCAAGAAACCGCACAATAGAGGGTATCCACTGGCGAAAAATGATGGTTTTAACATTGCAGAAGCCTTCTATAAAAGGATGGAGGAGTGGGTGTATACAAACGGAAATAGGCTAACTCGAAAACTGATTCGGTGTAAGTTGAGTTTATTACAGCATTTCAACCATGACAATGATATTTTCATACGCGAAGCTCTAGCTTCACGTAGCCCGTGATGGGAATCAAGAGCGTCTAAGTCGAAGTAGTAAAGGTGCATGACGCTACCGCTTATGCACCCTACGACGACTATATGGCATAAATAGTGGGCTATAACGTGTGGAGTGCAAGCTCTGCTTGCTCATCTTGACTTGCAGGTAGAGCCTGCACGCCTTGATTTACGTTGAAGCTCATCATGAGAATTGCTGCTCAATACGCCTCTTTAGTGCTATCAATTCCCCCTGATGTTACAATTGCCCCGTAAGTCTTCTTAAAATTGTATGTTGTTTAATAATTCTCTATGATTATCAGCTGTTCACCTTAACTTTTTACTTAACTGGGAGAAAAAATGAAATTAATAACCGCAATCATAAAGCCATTTAAAATGGATGATGTGAGAGAGGCCTTATCTGAAATAGGTGTTGCTGGCGTCACAGCTACTGAAGTTAAGGGTTTTGGTCGCCAAAAAGGGCATACTGAATTGTATCGCGGAGCCGAATATGTGGTTGATTTCCTACCTAAAGTAAAACTGGAAATCGCCGTTGCCGACACCGTGCTGGATCAAGCCATTAATGCGATTGTGAAGGCTGCAAACACGGGTAAAATTGGTGACGGTAAAATTTTCGTGACTAATTTAGAACAAGTGATTCGTATCAGAACTGGCGAAACCGGAGAGGATGCCATTTAATTACAAGGAAGAATGATGTTGTACAAAAAAAGGGATGCCCTATTCGCGGCACTATTTTTTACGCCGGAATGGGCTTTTGCAGACCAGCTTAACCAGGCTAACACCGCTTGGGTATTGACCTCCACCGCACTGGTCTTGTTTATGACCATCCCCGGCTTATCGTTGTTTTACGCCGGATTGGTCAGAAGCAAAAACGTTTTATCTGTCCTCATGCAATGTTTTGCGATCACCTGCTTGGTCTCTATTTTGTGGCTAGCCGGTGTTTATAGCTTTATCTTTGCCGATGGTGGCGACATACAGCCTTTCATGGGCGGTGTCGCTAAAGTCTTCTTACCCGATATCAGCACAAGCTCGTTGATTGGCAGCATCCCTGAAACCGTTTATTTTATGTTTCAGATGACCTTTGCCATTATTACCCCAGCATTGATTGTCGGGGCGTTTGCTGAGCGCATGAAGTTCTCGGCCATGATTTGGTTTAGCGGTCTATGGCTGATTATTGTTTATGTGCCTATTTGCCATTGGATGTGGGGTGGAGGTTGGTTGGCTGGATTGGGTGCAATGGATTTTGCCGGTGGAATTGTCATTCATATCAATGCTGGCATTGCCGCTTTAGTGTCAGCCTTGGTACTTGGCAATCGCCGAGGTTTTCCGACCACAGCTATGCCGCCACATAATATGACGATGGTTGTTACCGGTGCGGGCATGTTATGGGTGGGCTGGTTTGGTTTTAACGCAGGTAGTGCCTTAGCGGCTGATGGTCATGCAGGAATGACTTTGTTAGTAACACATGTAGGTGCAGCATCCGGTGCATTGACGTGGATGTCTATCGAATGGAAACGTTTTGGCAAACCCAGCGTATTAGGCATTGTCACCGGTATGGTGGCAGGTCTGGGCACCATTACACCTGCATCGGGTTATGTTGGGCCATTAGGCGCTTTAGTGATTGGCGTGACAGCCGGTGTCGTCTGTTTTTATGCCACACAATATGTCAAACGCACCTTAAAAATTGACGATTCTTTAGATGTCTTTCCGGTGCATGGGGTCGGTGGTATTGCCGGCTCATTATTGACGGCCATATTTGCATCAAGCACATTTGGCGGTATGGGATTACCAGAAGGCGTGACTATCACGCATCAATTAGCAATCCAAGCGCTGGCAATCATTGTCACTATCGTCTGGAGTGCTGTTTTTAGTTATCTCATTCTAAAAATACTGGATAAGCTTATCGGGCTGCGTGTCAGTCCAGATGAAGAAGTTCAGGGACTTGATACGGTATTACATGAAGAAACCGGTTATCTTGATTTATAAGATAACGATGAATTAATGCAAAAGGCGGCCTATAAAGCCGCCTTTGTTATTTTAATGCTGCCAAATTACCTCGGTCGGAAATGTCACAATGAGTTTATCCCAGCCTACGTTTGATGATGTTTGGAAATTGATACAGGAAACCAACCTTTCTATGCGCGAGTCCGAGCGAAAATTTACCGAGGCCAGCGCAGAGTTTAGAAATGAACTGCGTGCCATGTCGCAAGAATCTGATCGGAAATTTTGGGAGAGGTCACGCGAAACCGACAAAAGAATTAAGCAAGTCACCGAAAGCGTCGGTCGTTTAAGCGATAAACTCGGCGATTTTGTTGAGGAAATGGTGCGCCCCGCCGCCGTGCGTTTATTTAAAGAACGCGGCATTGAGGTGCATGAAGTCCATCAGAATGTCAGTGCAAACCGTAACGGCGAGGGCATTGCAATTAATTTGTTGGTGGTCAATGACGGTGATGTCGTCGCTATTGAATGCAAAAGCACCTTAAGTATTGATAATGTGAATTGGCATCTCGCTCGTTTGGAAAAAATAAAACGCCTTTTGCCCACCTATGCCAACAAACGCATCATGGGAGCAGTCACCGGCATGGTCATTGCTTATAATGTGGCGCAATACGCCTATCGACAAGGTTTGTTTGTTATTGCCCAAACCGGCAGTCAGTTAGCCCTACGCAATGATTTAAAATTTGAAGCAGAAATCTGGTAAAACGGTCATGTGATGAGTGCTGTTAATCCTAGAGACATAAAGTACGAAGTGCAGAGCTCGAGAAACTTGACAAAAACACGCAGGGAATTATGAACCGACAATCCATTAAAACTTCTGCCAAAGCCGTTATCATTACCGGTCTCAGTGCCAGTGCCCTACTGCTGACACTCGGCATAACCCTGCCAATGCTACTAAAAGCCCGTTTGCCGGACATCATCCACCAACACACTGGTCGCCTTGTAAGCATTGGCGATATTCAAGTCCAGTTACTCCCCCTGACGGCAACAATAACCGATTTCAATCTGCAAGAAGCCAATCAGCAAAACTTTGCCGCATTTGCTGCGCTGCACATCGAATTTAATCTTTGGCAGTCGCTCACTCAAACCAGTGTCGTAATTGAGCAAATGCAATTAGATAAACCTTACTTGCGTATTGCCCAAATAGACGAAGGGCAATTTAACTTTAGTGATTTAATTTCCCCAGCATCACCAAATCAGACAGAAACCCCTGCATTTTTTCCACTCGTAATTAACCAATTACACCTAACAAACGGTACGCTAGCCTACGAAAACCTGACCAGCACACCACATATCACAGAACAACTGACCCCTATTGATTTGGCGATGGATCACTTGACCACCCGCCAAGATGCCAGCTCCCAATTAACCTTAGACGCGCAGCTATCCTCAGGCGGTCATCTGAATTGGACAGGCAATTTTGGCATTCAGCCGTTTTTTTCAAACGGACAGATCAACATTGAGCATCTCAAATTAGAAACCTTGCCTTGGCAAGTCTTACAAGCTCATCAGGTTCAAGGTGACGTACAACTGGCGATGGATTATCAGCTTAACTATGCCAATCACAAACTGGATTTAAAAGCCGCTCAAACTCAGCTTAAAGTTGATGCCATACAGTACGAAACCAAAGACCTGAAAGTAAAACTCGACAAATTGACGCACAATGCCCAGTTAAGCGTTACAGCGGAATCCGATCATTGGCAACTCACCGTAGATAAAGCGCATCTTGACAGCGGCAATCTTCGTGTTCAACAAGATAAGCGGGTCAGTAAACTGGCAAGTCTTAACGTTCAAACGAATTATGAAATTGTCAGTGCGGCTAAGCAGCTGAATGTCATTGCCAAGCAAGGAACAATAGCCGCGCAGGATGTAAAAATCGCCCAGCAAAACCAAACCGTACTAACCCTGCCCAGCCTTCAGTTTAATGGAGTGGATTTTGATTTAAACCGTCAGCAAATCAACGCCACATCCGTACAGGCACATCGTCCGGCACTTAAAGCCTGGCTCAATCGAGACGGGCGGCTGAATGTTCAAACAGAACCATTGAAGACGATTAATGAGCCTGAAAAACAGCCGTGGCAATTTGCCATCGACCAATTCACTCTGAAAAATGGTGTCATAGACTTTGAAGATCAAACCTTAACTAAGCCATTCAACTTTCGCATAAAGCCCATTGACCTGACACTGAATCAGATTTCAACGCAATCAGCCAGCGGCACAACAGTCGAATTAAACGCCACGCTCAATCAAGACGGCGCTATTCAAGTGAAGGGCGATTTAGGCTTAACACCGCCGAATGCCCAGCTAAATCTAGCCATCAGCCATATCGACTTAACCAAATATCAGGCGTATTTTGACCGCTTTATTCGTCTGGATGTCATTGACGGCCTGTTGGCAGTTAATGGTCAGCTCAAGGTAAACAAAGGCGAGCAGTTAGATTTAAAGTTCACCGGCAATGCCCAAATTGCCCAATTTTTGACTCGCGATCAACGGGTCAACAAAGATTTTGTTAAATGGGAAAACCTAGGCTTAGAAGGTATATCACTTGATGTCTTAGGCAAACGTTATACCGCCGAAACGCTCTCAATCGACAAACCCTATGCCCGCGTCACCATTCGCAAAGATAAAACCATCAACTTCTCAGGCTTGCTCATTGAGCATAACAACCCAGCCGAGCAAGCAACCGCAACACCTAAGCCCCAAGATACCGTATATTGCAAACTAGGCGCCATAAAAATCAAAGAAGGCTATTCAGATTTCACTGATTTATCATTAATTTTGCCCTTCTCCGCGCATATTCAAGGCTTAAATGGCGGCGCAAATGGCTTATCGTCCGAAAAAAATGCCAGCTTTACCGTCGCGCTCAAAGGCAACGCCTATGACTTAGCGCCGGTCGATGTCACCGGAACATTAAGTCCGTTCCTCGGCGATTATCAAGTCGGCATCAACTTTAAAGGCCTGCCCATGCCGTTAATTTCCCCGTACATGGTGCAATTTGCTGGTTATAAAGTTGAAAATGGCAAAATCTCTTTAGGTCTAGTCTATAAAATTCATGACAAACAACTCGCCGCCACCAATGACATCTTAATTGACCAATTTGAATTGGGTGAAAAAGTCGAAAATCCCAACGCCGTTTCATTGCCGCTCAAACTTGCAGTAGCACTGCTTAAAGATTCCAACGGCAGAATCAAATTTGACGTGCCGATTACCGGTAGCCTAGAAAATCCACAATTTAGTCTAGGCGCGATTATCAGTGACGCGATAGTCAATGCCATTGGCAAAATCATTGCCTCACCCTTTAACGCCATTGCCTCATTAATCGGTAGCCAGAAAGACCTCAGCACCATCAGTTTTAATGCCGGAAGTGCCGAATTAAGCGCGCCGCAACTCGCCAAACTCGCAGATTTAGCCAAAGCCTTGCAACAACGTCCACAATTAACCTTAGAAATCAAAGGCACCGCCTATTTAGACCAAGACTGGCCGGCTATCAGCGACGATGCCTTATACGATCAACTGAAAATCCGCCACGCCGAAGAACTCAACAAAAAGAAAGGTGCGGTCAAAATTCGCCCCGAATATGTCGTGCTAACCAACGAAGACTACCAACGATTACTGGCGGATTTATTCATCGAAAAATTCCCCTTACTGGCAGAAAAATCTTTTTTTGGTACACCACAATTAAAAGCCAATCAAAGCGGAGAGTTTTACGCCGTCGCCAAACAAAAATTGCTGGAAATTATCAATCCAGAACAAGCGCGATTGGAAGAGCTCGCCGCTCATCGAGCTCAAGCAATTGCCAAATATCTCTACCTAAACGCCGGTATTCCACAAGAGCGTGTTTATATCCTCAACCCCATCGTCAAGCCAGTGATTGATAGCGTCGAAATAAACAGCATCTTATCTTTAAAAACATAAGCTTATAACAAGAAAAAATCAGTTAAAAAATTAGAAAAGGCTGAGATTTAAAAAGACTAATGTGATAGACTTCACAACTATTTTTCTGCGCTTGAGTCACTCAAAATACGCACGATACCAATTCTTGCTTAATTTGAAGGACAACAACGCGACGACGATTTAACGATGACACACGATGGGTACGACACGATGAAATCTAACGGCAAAATGACTCCAGCTGACACAAAGAAATTTAAATTCTCCGCACATTCCCAACGCTTTGCTTTAGAAAGTCGTTTGGTATTTGATGGCGCAATAGCAGCGACGGCGGCCGACATACAGCCCGATAATCATGACGACCTCACCCATCAAACCGATAATACAGACCTAGCCATTGCGCCGGGCACCGAACCCAATGTCGATTTTGCGCCGAATACTGACAGCCAACCCCTTGCCGACGATTTAGCGTACAGCCCAATCTTAACAACAGCCAGCACACCCGCGCCCAACCTCATCATCGTCGATGCGCGTGCCGACAATGCCGCCGAATTACAAAGCAATCCCCCCGCGCATAGCCAAGTGCTCACGCTGGACAGCCAACAAGACGGCTATCAACAAATATCCGCCCTTTTGCAAGATCGTCACGACATCAACAGCCTACACATCCTGCCCTTTAATGATGGCAACCAGCAATGGTTAGGCAGCAAACCCCTCGATGCCGCACTTGAACCCTCAACCAGCCGCAACCTAACCCATTGGGGCGATGGCTTTACCGCGCAAGGCGAAGTTATTTTTCATGGCGAACAAACAGCCAGCCCCAGCTGGTTAAATCATGTCAGCGCGTTGACGGGAACTAAAGCGAGTTGGCAACAAGAAACGGTATTAACTGACCTAGACAATAGCTCAGATCACACACCAACCAGCGTAGTGTTTATTGATGCAGCCGTGCGTAATGCCGACAAAATTGTTGAAGACATACCCGCCAGCGCGGAAATTGTTTACTTAGATCAGCAATCCTCCGGCTTGGCACAAATTGCAGCTCACCTTAGCGGCTACCAACACCTCAGCAGCATCCAAATCATCAGCCACAGTAAAGAAGCCGCCTTGCTGTTAGGAAACGAGGTACTAACCAACGAAAACTTAGCAACTCACGCAGGTTTATTACAAACCATTGGTCAATCGCTCAGTGCCAATGGCGACATCCTGTTGTACGGTTGCGAATTAGCCAAATCCAGTGACGGCGCAGATTTTATCAATCGCGTAGCTAGTTTAACGGGAGCGGACGTCGCGGCATCAACCGATGTGACGGGCGCAGCCAGCAAAGGCGGTAATTGGGATTTAGAGTACTACGCCGGCAGCATAGAAACGTCAAGCTTGTTACCAACCCAGTTTGATGATGTTTTACCAACAACAACCACGATTAGCAGCAATGGTGGCGGTGATGTGGCGGTTATCAACGTGGTAGAGCAACAATTGGCAGTGACCACCGTAGCGGCAACAGGAAGCGGTACAATCAGTTACACCATATCCGGCGGTGCAGATGCCGCGAAATTCACCATCAACAGCAGTACCGGCGCATTAGCGTTTATCAGCAAACCCAGCATCGCCACACCAACCGATGTTGGCGGAAATAACATTTACGATGTCCAAGTGACTGCCAGTGACGGCTCAACTTCAGACACACAAGCAATTGCCGTCAAAGTGGCCGTACCAGATCCCAGCAATACCGGCTTTGGCGTAGCAGCGGGTACACAAACGTTCTTCATCCCCAGTAATGCCACGCAAATGTGGTACACCTTGAGAGAACTGCAAAGTGATAAAGCCCCTGATTTAAATACAGCAACCTATAACGCCAAAGGGATACATTCCATTGTCACTATTTCCGCAACAACCGGTAACACAAAAATCTATTACGACCATTGGGAAGACGGCTATGACACAACGCCCGGCTCACCAGCGACAGGTTCAACAACCGAAGTCTATACCTTAAGCAGTGGCGCTGAAAAACACTTAGAAACCAAAAGCGTACCGGTTGCGCCACGCGGCACTTCAATCACCAATTCCGCAGGTGAAAAAATTTACGATGGCGGCGACCGAATCTATGTCGTCGGTGGCCCCGTATCCACCAGTTATGCCATGTGGCCAGAAGCCATTGGTTCGGTGTTTGCGATGGCTTGGGAAATTTACCCTTCCAAACCGTTTAACACCGAATACACCATTCCCATTGGTGAGAACTTAGCCATCACCTCTTTTCAAGATGTACACGTGTTAGTACAGGCCACCGAAGCCAACACGACGATTTATTTTGACAAAAACAATGACGGCATAGCGGATACCGTTATTGATACCGACTTGAATGGCACCGCCGATGCGTATCAAGTGACCTTAAATCAAGGTCAGTCCACACAGATGTTTCATGTCAACGCGGGTACAAAAGTTTATGCCGATCATCCGGTTCAAGTATTGATGATTACCGGCAGTACTGCCAATTACGAAGCGCGTGGTTACAGTTTAACGCCGAGCACATTATGGAGTAATGATTATTACAGCCCAGTTGATGGCGGAGCGAGTGTGCCAACTGATTTGTTTATTTACAATCCGAATACCTCACCCATCACTGTTTATTATGATGAAGTAGGTGGCACCAACAATGCCACATTGGGAAGCGGTCGAATTTATGATAATTCTTTCAGCATTCCCGCGCTCTCCGTTGTCCAATATTCCAAAGCAGGCATTGCAGGTCATACAGTTCCCAACAGCAGCGCAGTTCACTTATTTACCGCCAGTGCAACCGACAAGTTTTGGGGTGTGGGTATGGTGGATTCTGGAGCAGCTTATAACTGGGGCTTCAGTTTAGTTCCATCGTACATTCTAGGCACTGACTATACCTTTGGTTGGGCACCGCAATGGGATTTCAATAACTCACCTTCAACCACAGCGACCTTACAGGGCGGTAAAGGCGCAGGGCTTTTTGTAACCCCTGCCAATGACAACACCACCATCTATGTCGATTACAACCGTGATGGCGTAGTGGATAAATCGTTTACGCTCAACCGCCTGCAAAATGCCGTGATTTACGATCCCACGGATAACGACAATACCGGCACACACGTCTGGGCAACCGACAAAGTGGCCATAGCCTATGGTCAAAATCCCGATCTCAGTGGCGCAGGTTTGCCGTATTTAGATTTGGGCTATACCGCCTTACCGCTCTCACCAACCTTTATGGGTGTATCGTTTGGGGTAGCGAAAACGTCAAATGTCGACAGCTTACCGACCAGCGGAAGCTCAGGCGAAGTAACGTATACACTACAAATCCCAGCCTACGTGGCTTTATCCGGTATGACCGTCAATGACGTATTAGCCGTAGGCTGGGGTTACGTGACCGGCAGTGCCGTCGTCACATTGCCCGATGGCAGTGCCTTAACTGGCGTTTCTGCCAATCCAACCTTAGGCACCAATTCGGCAGGACGGCAAACCCTGCAATGGAATTCATCAACCATTCCAAGTACGTTATCCGCGAACAACCTGATAACGATCAAATATAAAGCCGCAACGACCACCGCAATTGCAGCTGGCCCAAACGAAAATAATGTACAAGTCATAGCCACAGTTGACGGTATCAGCGAAACCTCACTAGACAGCAAATTTGTGGATGCTGGCGCAACAATCGGCGATAGAGTTTTTAACGATACCAATAGCAACGGTGTTTTTGATACCGGAGAAGCCGGCGTTGCTGGTGTGACAGTAACACTGACACAAACCGCCGGTGGTTCTGCATCATTGACAGCCGTCACCGATAGCGACGGCAGATTTCTTTTCACAGGTTTAAATGACGGCAGTGCCAGCACACCAACCGCTGGCACCTACACCTTAACCGTAACCGACGGCACGGGAACACCTTTAGCGGCTTATGCTCTTGTCGGCACGGGAGCAACACACACCCATGCCGGTATTACTGTGAATGATGACGCACACGCCACTTCCAATTTTGCTTACCATGCACCAACGATTTCAGGGCAAGTGCGTTTGGATGCAGATAACGATGGCAGTTTAGCTGATGCTGATACAGGTATAGCGAATGTAACGGTTAGCTTGTACTTAGATAACGGTTCTAGTGTTGGTGTACTCGATGCGACTGACACCCTCGTTGCCACCAAAACCACTGACAGCTCAGGTAATTTTTCTTTTAGCGGCATTATCCCTAACAGCACAAAATACATTCTCGCCGAAACCAATTTAACCAATTATGTCAGTACCAATGATACTAATGATACGGGCGGTACTAACACCAATACTTACGATCAAATTGCCATCACCCTAACCAGTGACAGTTTAAACAACGCCTTTTTAGATTACGTCGCACCACCTAATATCACCGGTTCTGTCAAACTAGACACCGTAGCGACCAACACAGCCGGATTGACCAGTGCAGGGACAGGTATCAGTGGCGCTACGCTGACGTTGTACAATGATTTAGGCACTATCGGTGTATTAGACGTTGCAGATACAGTTGTTGGCACAACAACAACAGCAGGCGACGGTTCATATACTTTCAATGGAGCGACTCTAGGTCTAGTCGCTGGTAATAAATACCTAATCAAAGAAACCAATCCAACGGTGGCTTATGTCAATACCTATATCAGCACTTATGACACAAGTGGTACGACGACTGATGATGTGATTGCCATCACCTTGTCAACACCCAATAGCACGGGCAACACTTTCTTAGATTACCTTGCCACAGCATCTATTTCAGGCACGGTACAACAAGACCCTAACAACCCTAATAGTGGTGGTTTGACTAACGCCGGTGCGCCCATTGCAGGGGTGACGGTTGGTTTATATCAAAGTAACGGCACGACATTATTAAGCACAACCACAACAGATGCCACCGGTGCGTACAGTTTTACCGGTAAAGCGGCAAACAATACCTATATCGTCAAAGAAACTGATTTAAGTGGTTACAGCAGCACCTATGATACCCAAGGCACAGCAACCGATAATCAAATCAGCGTCACGCTAGGAACAAGTAATAGCACAGGCAATACTTTCTTAGATTTTAAAAATCCACCTGCACCGACCATCACCAAAACCATTATTTCGACCAGTGACCCATTGACAGGTTATGGCAGTAATACCACACCTGATTTATCAGCACCTGAAACTGTGACCTATGAATTAGTGGTCACTGTTCCCGATGGTAGAGCATCAAGTAATTTAACAATAACTGATGTATTGCCTGCTACCTTAAATGGCGCGAGCTTAACTTATTCTAGCGCGGTGGTTAAATCGATAGGTAGTAATCTCACCGTAGCAACGCCCAGCCCCACTCCGTCTGTAACGGGTGTCGTTGCCACAGGTCAAACCATTGCTTTAAATTTTGGCAATGTCAGCAGTGCCGTCACTGATGGAGCAACCACTGATGCCGATAAAATTGTGGTATGGGTGACGGCAACCTCGGGGATGGCAGGAAATGGTACGCCTACTTCGGCGATTGATACTAGTACACCACTACATTATTGGAGTTTAAATGAGGCGAGCGCTACAGCACCTGTAGATTCAGGCTCAAGTACAACCAAATATACGACAGTATTAACTAACGCACCTCCCGCAGCAGCAGGAAAATTTGGTAATGCTCTGAATATGTATGCAGGTACCGATGCAAACAACGCATCTAATACCACTGAGGCGTATTTAGCATTAGGGGCAACTGCCAACAACTTGGGCATCGGGTCTACCGCAACTAACTTCACTACCACTGTTTGGTTTAAAACCATTAATTCTGATACGCAAGGATTCATTTTTGGCGAAAAAGGCAATACTGGCATCTTTTTGGATGGGACAGGTAAAATCAGTGCGCAAATAGGTGCGGGTGCAGCTGCTACAACGACTGGCACTTTCAATGATAATGCTTGGCACATGGCGGCATTAACCAGAAATGGGGCGACTGCGACCTTACAAATTTTTAGTGCGACAGGTGTACAGGAAGGGACTAATTTAGCCGTGACGGTAGGCGCAACCGCTTCAACAATTAACGCCACACTAGGCGGAGCAGCGGGGGATGTTGCTACGGATGACTTTGATGGTTCAATCGATGATGTGCGTATTTACGATGCAACATTGAATACTAATCAGCTTATACAAGTCGCTTCATTAACCCATCGCTGGGCATTGGATAATGCGACATCGGGTACGCTTCCACTGGGTACGCTTATTGCTGACACGGGTAATACGCCATTAGCAACCAGTGCATTAACAGAAGGTTCGGCTACTGGTGCTGATATGTTGGTTACAGGAGCAACTGGAAAAGTGGGTACTGGCGCGTTATTGATGACAGGCAGTTTAGATACGGCAGCAGCAGCTGAGGCTCAACACGCCAGTGTCGGTACTAACGTGACTAGCGCGACTTTGGGCATTGCTCGTACGAATACATCATTCACGGAAACTATTTGGTTTAATGCAGGGACTACTGCTATTGCCCGAGTACAAATTTTAATGGCTGAAGCCTCTAGTTCTACGGCATTTGAAAACGGAATTGCCTTTGATGCCACAGGTAATCTTCAGGCTCAATTAGGTCAAGCCGTCGGAACATCAGGAAAAGTCGCCAATTATTATGTTGACGGAAAGTGGCACATGGCGGCTTTGGTCAGAGATGCTACAGCCAGTGGTACCGCTAATAATACAAAATTGTACGTTTATGATGAAAATGGAAAATTAGAAGAGACTGTTAGTTTTACCAATGGTACTTCTGCGGCAGTTAGTGCATTTGCGTTGGGTGGCAGGGATTTTACTAATAATGGAACAAATGGTGATTTTGAAGGAATGATTGATGATGCGCGTATTTACAGCGCAGCTTTGGTTAGTAATGCGGTTGTAGGTAATACAGGAACAGGGGCATTAGACACTATTGCAATAGTCACAGCCAGTGGCGGTTCAAACGTCATTCTTACCAATACCGATTCTGTTACTGGTGGCGCAACGGCAACCGCTAATGCAGAAGTGCTTGCGACCGCCCCTACCGATCAAGGTGGTATTCGCGGTCAAGTGCAAATTGATGGTAACGCTAACGGCACAATGGATGATTCGGCAACAACGCGCTTAGGCGGCTTTACTGTTACTGTAAAAAATTCTGCGGGTACAACAACTCTTGCGACCACCACCACCGATTACAACGGCAATTATGAGTTTGGTGGTTTGCCCACAGGTGTCGGTTATCAAGTAGTTATTTCTCCACCAGCAGGTTATGTCGGTATAACTGATACCGATGGTGCAGGTACATTGAATTCTCTCATTACTGCAAATATAAGCAGTGGTGTGTTTACTACAGGTCAAAACTTCCTAATCGGCAAAGCCACCCCTGTGATTGATTTAGATACTACTGACGGAGCGACAACGAAAAGCTACGCGAATAGCTTTACTTTCGGTGGTTCGTCTGTCGCCATTACTTTGCAAAATGCAGCCGCACAGCTAGGTAGCAAGATTATCGATGACCAAACACCGATAGCCATCACTAAGCTGACTCAACTCACTGTGACCATCACCAATGCGGCGGCGGGCGATAGCTTAAATATCGCCTCCTTACCTGCTGGCATTTCACTTTCCAGTCCTTACACCTATAACTCAGGCGCAGGAACAGGAACGCTGGTTTTATCAGGCGCGGACACATTAGCCAATTATGAAACCGCTTTAGAAGCCATTCGTTTTAGCACTACCACCAAAGGCGTGACCACTGCGCGAATCATCAATGTACAAGGTGTAGCGGACAATGGTGTTAGCAGTAATACCGCTGTTGCCACCATTTCTATTATTGATACCGTCCCTGTCGCCGTTAATAACGGTACAGTCGGTAGCCCCGCGCTAACTACCCTAGAAGATACGGCTAACACGATTACCGTCGCCACACTATTAGGCAATGACACAGGTGGCGAAGGTACACTGACGCTAAGCAGTATCGGCACTAATCCGACGTATGGCACACTGTCCATTAATGCGGGTGTTATCACTTATACCCCCACCGCAGGTTACTCTGGTACAGATAGTTTTACCTATTATGTCGCTGATAGTAACGGCGATACCTCTGTTAGCCCTGCAACTGTGTTTATTACCGTCACAGCCAAACCCAGACCTGTGATTGATTTAGATACCACAGCGGGAGGCAATGACCACGCGGGTAACTTTGTCTTTGGTGGTGGAGCTGTTTCCATTACCTTGCCAGACTTAACCGCAACGGCTGATTTAGGCAGTAATATCAGCGAAGCGGATGCCATTCAAAAACTTAGCCAATTAACGATTACGTTAACAAATGCGGTCGATGGTGCGGCAGAAACCTTAAGTATTCTAGGTAGCTTACCAGCAGGCATCGTGGTTTCTTCTTCAACTGCGCATTCAATCGTATTAAGCGGTACGGCATCTTTAGCGGCTTATGAAACCGCCTTAGAAGCCATTCGTTACGCCACCACCAGCACTAAAACGGCTTTTAATGCTTCTATGGGCGTAGTCCGTCAAATCACCGTCACGGGTGTCGATACTGATGGCAAAACCAGCAACACGGCAACCGCAACATTAACCAATGTGGATTTAACGCCAACCGCAACCGCAGACAGCCTAACGGTTGGTGAAGATTCCGGCACAACCAACATTCCGGTGATGGTGGGCAATGGCGGTACAGTTTTGGCAGATACAGCGGGTGATGGTGCAACAACCGTCATCTCCGTAACTGTCCCAAAAGACAGTGGCGGTAATACAGTAGGAACGGCGGCGGTCAATGCGAATGGTCGGAGTGTTGATTTCACACCCAATGCCAATTACAACGGCACACCGGTAACGTTTAGTTACACCATTGCCGACAACAATGGCGACACTAGCACAGCAGTCGTCACCTTGACCATTTCGCCAGTTGATGATCCTGTTGATGCCAAAGACGATACGATAACAACGATTAAAGGCGTAACGACCGTTATCAATTTATATAACGATAACGGCAGCGGTGCAGATGTCCTGGGTGATTTACCGACCAATGTGGTTCAGCTAAATGGTACGCCAAAAACAGCCGGTCAAACAATCACAACAACGAAGGGCGCAACGGTCACGTTAAACTCCGATAACACGGTGAGTTACAATGCGCCCATCGGAATGGTTTCTGGCGCGGATACGTTTACCTATACCATTTTAGACAGTGACGGCAGTTCAACCGACACCGCGACAGTCACCGTTAATGTCACCTCCGATTTAACACCCTCTGCGGTCAATGATAGCGTCACGGTACCCGCTGGGCGCAGCATTAACATCAATGTTTTAAGCAATGACAATCAAGGCGATGGCCCCGCTACGGTCACCACCGTAGGTACAGCAGCACATGGCACCACGGCAATCAATGCCGATGGTTCTATAAAATACACTTCGGATGGTTTGTTCTCAGGTAATGATACTTTCACCTACACCATTACCGATCGCAACGGCAGTACCAGCAGCGCGACCGTCACCATTGCCGTGACTAACACGGCTCCCGTTGCCAGTGATGATGTTTATACGCTCAATAGAGTCGTCAGCTCCACATTAGCTATTAGCACAACCTCAGCAGGTTTGTTAGGTAATGATTTTGATGCCGATGGCACCGCAGGTCTGGTTGTCAAAGATTACAGCAACAGTTCGTCTGCCACCCGAACGCCAACCAACGCATTAACAACTAATCTAGGCGGCAGCGTAACCATCAATGCCGATGGTACATTTAGCTACACGCCACCTGCATCACCTGTGGCGTTGGTTGACAGTTTTACTTACACCCTAAAAGACCCGACAGACGCAACCAGCACGGCGAACGTGACGATTATTGTTAACAGCAATCATGATCCCGTTGCCAATAATGACAGTTATGCGACCAATCAAAATATTCCACTTACGATTAATGCGACTAATGGCGTTATTCAAAAATCAGGATCAGCGGACACCGATACCGATGGTGACACCTTAACCATCAGCGCCTATACCGACAATTCAACCAATGGCGGTTTAGTGGTCATGAACCTTGATGGTTCATTCAGTTATACGCCGCCCAATGGTTTTATGGGAACGGATACTTTCGATTATGCCATTACCGATGGTAAAGGTGGCACAGATACGGCAACCGTCAGTGTGGTGATTACTAATGCGCCACCGGTGGCGGGTAATGACACCGTTGTTGTACAGGCTGGAACGGCTAGTGTTGTCATCCCGATTTTAAATAATGATAGTGATATAGACGGTACCTTGGTACCCGCTGTGCAGTTTGTCAGTAACCCTGGCAGCAGAGCAACACTTAACGTTGATAATACAATTACCTATAACTCATCGGGTTCAACGGCAGGTGATTACACATTTACTTATATGGTTAAAGATAATGATAATGCCGTATCCAATACAGCCACTGTGACTGTAAAAGTTGTCTCTGCACCTACTGTTTTAGCAGGCAATGACAGTGCAACAACCAATGAAAGAACAGCCACTACAGGCAATCAAGCCGTACAAATTAGCCTGGCGGGCAATGATTCAAGTTCACCCAATACACTGGATTTAAATAGTATTTCAGTAACGCAACCGGCAACCGGTGGCAGTGTCGTTGTAGACGGCAATGGTAAAGTGACCTTTACACCGACCATTGGTTTTATCGGTGATACCAGTTTTACCTATACCATCAAAGACAGTGTTAGTACGACATCGAATTCAGCTACCGTCAGTGTTCATGTCAATAGTCTGATTGCGACCGTTGATACCTATAGCAGCGTACCCAAAAACAGCGCGAACTATGTTTTACCCGTTTTAACGAATGACACTGACCCAGAAGGCGATAGTTTCAGCATCATTGCAGTCACTCAGCCCTCAGTATTGGGTGCAGCGGTTGAAATCGATAACTCATCAACAACCTTGCTTTACACGCCAAAAGCAAATTACACCGGTTCAGATACGCTGACCTATACCATTCAAGATGCTAAAGGTAACCAAAAAACCGCAACCGTAACCCTCACCGTTGTCGCCGTAGGCAATCCGCCGGTTATCGATTTAGATGCGAATGATAGCAGTGGTGTAGCGGCAAATAGCAAAGATTACCAAAATACCTTTGTAGCAGGCGGAGCGGCTATCCGAGCCGCTGACAGCGATACCACCGTCACGGATCCAGATGCGTCGCAAATCATGAGCGGCGCAACCGTAACGCTGACGAACATTCAAAACACAGGCAGTGAGCTATTAACCGTAGCCAACGTAGCAGGCATTTCCTCAAACTACGATGCCAACACCGGCGTGTTAACCCTATCCGGCAATGCCGACAAACAGTATTACCAAATCGCCCTAGCCAGCCTAACCTACAACAACACCGCCACAACACCCTCAGTCACACCAGTGCGTGATATTACCGTGCAATTAGTCGACGCACAGGGAAATACAAGCAATGTGGCGCATTCGTACATAACGGTCGATATTCCTCCGACGTTGAGCATCACTGACAACAATGGCGTAGGTGTTACGGGTCAAGAAAGCGTAGCCGAAAATGCGAGCCTTAGTGGTAAAACCTTCACTATTACTGCGCCCAATGGCCTGAGTAAAATCACCGTCGGCAGCATCGACATCACCGCCACGCAACTAGCCAACATAGCCACCACCGCGATCCCTGCGATCACCACCGGCAAAGGCGCGCTGACGATCACCGGCTACAACAGCGGCACCGGCGTAGTGACCTACAGCTACGACCCAACTGGCACGAGCCAAAACCACAGCACCGGCGACAGTAGCGTCAGTGACGCGATAGCCATCACCGTCACCGACAGCGCCAGCCAAACCGGCAGCAGCACCTTAACGATCCTGATCACCGACACCGCACCGACCGCGAACGCCGACACCCGTAGTGTCACCGAAGGTACAATAGCTAACCCAGCCGCCAATCTGACGGGTAATGTCTACGCCTCAGGCGTGACAGGTGATGTAGTGGATACCCCAAGTGCAGATACGACCAGCAATCCAGTCATCAAAGTGGGTGCAGGTAACACTACACCAACAACCGTTAACTCTGGATCGACATCCTCTTCTAATGGGACTTCAGTCAGCGGCAATTACGGTACGTTAATCATCGGAGCCGATGGCAGCTACAGCTATGACCTAGATGATAGCAATGCCACCGTCAATGCACTTAACGCAGGTAGCCTTGCATTGAACGACGTATTCAGTTATCAAATTACCGACAGTGATGGCGATATCAGCACAACCACGTTGACGATTACCATTGGGGGGACTAACGATGCGCCGGTCGCCGTCAATGACACCTTAACCGCGACCGAAGATACGGCACGAGTAATAACAGCGGCCGACTTATTTGATGCCGACGGCGTGGGAGCAATCAATGATAAAGACGTTGATACAGGGGCCAGCTTTGCCAGCATC
>CAJAVP010000075.1 GCA_903945375.1 uncultured Methylococcaceae bacterium
CGGTTTACTGGTATTCGGGCCGGGAGACATGCCGACCAAGCCTAACTTTTGCATGAGTCTCTGTACCCGTTTGCGGTTGACGCTATAGCCACATTCAGTCAGGTATTTCTTCATCCGCCGCGAGCCATAAAAGGGGTGTCGAATAACACGAGTTCATCTCAAAAGGTTTGAGAAGCGGCATCGGTTGCTTTTAACGCGCACCCCTTAACTGCAATGCTACCGACCAGCGAAATACAGCGTTGGCTGCTGCGGGCGGAGAACATGGCAAGGCAATTTCAGCGCAATTCATCTGCGGTTGAGGGGCGCAATGGTTGTTTGTCACAGAGGGTTCACAATGGTCGTGGCTTAAGCCAAAATCGCTTAACAGCATTGACGGTGATTCATAACTACGACATTAAGCGATTATCTCGAAAGCGTCGTGATCGACTAACTTTTAACCCATTGAAATTACTGGATGTCCCGTTTTAATTTGGTAGCCAAATTTACTACACGCACAAAAAAAGGCTTAAGAAACTAATCATAAGCCTTTGATTTTATTGGTGGGGTGTTAGGGACTCGAACCCTAGACCTATGGATTAAGAGTCAATTAAAACCAAAAAGTAATAACACCTAGCAACAATCAATATCATATAAATCAATAAGTTAATTTCATTGTATTGTTATGGGTTATTGTCATTTTTTGCCATTTTTTATAGTCAATTGCGCCACCAGTGCGCCACGGGTTATAATCTAAACCGTAGAAACAACGCGGCCTTGAGGGTGTTACCAGCACCGCCAAGGCCTACCAATTCACTTAACAGACAGGGTTAAGCAAATGGCGAACATATCATACCAAAGCCGATTGCTATCCCATAGGGGCAATCATGGCAACCATCACAGAACGCACCGCACAAGACGGCACTAAAACCTATAAGGCCGAAGTCCGGCTAAAGGGCTATCCAGCACAGCGGGCAACCTTCAAAAGAAAAACCGACGCTAAAAAATGGATTCAAGATACTGAAAGCGCAATTCGTGAGGGGCGGCACTTCAAAACCACCGAGGCTAAAAAGCATACTTTAGGCGATTTGGTGGACAGGTACATCAAGGACGTGCTACCCACGAAACCTAAACAAGCCTACGCGCAACGACCACAGCTGGAACGCTGGAAGGCTGAACTAGGAAGTTATGTTTTAGCTGATATAACACCCGCTTTAATCGTTGAATGCAGGGATAAGTTGCTCGCCGAACCTACGCCAAGGGGTGCGCAGAGAACACCCGCTACCGTGGTTCGGTACATGGCGGCTTTATCCCACGCCTTCACTATTGCCGTTAATGAGTGGCAATGGCTGGAAGATTCACCAATGAGGAAGGTCAAAAAGCCCAAAGAACCTAAAGGCCGTGTTCGATGGTTGGATGATGGCGAACGGGAAAAGCTGTTACAAGCCTGTAAGGCATCCACAAACCCTTTGCTTTACCCGTGCGTTATTTTGGCAATGTCTACCGGAATGCGTCAGGGTGAGTTAATGGGGCTGAAATGGCAGGATGTGAATCTTAAAGACGGTTATTTAATCCTGCATGAAACTAAGAACGGCGAACGGCGACGTATCCCTTTATCCGGTTTAGGCTTATCTTTACTAAAAGAGCATGCAAAGGTAAGGCGCATTGATACCACGCTACTATTTCCAAGCGAACGAAACCCGCAAAAACCGATTGATTTACGAAAGGCTTATGCTGGTGCATTGAGGCAGTCAGACATAGCTGATTTTCACTGGCATGACTTAAGGCACTGCACCGCGTCATATCTTGCCATGAATGGGGCTTCATTGGCTGAGATTGCCGAGATATTAGGACACAAAACCCTAAGCATGGTTAAGCGTTACGCACACCTTTCGGACGGGCATGTTTCAAGTGTGGTTGCCTCGATGAATGAAAAGATTTTTGGGGGCGTGTGATGACTTTGAGTGATAGAGTCAAAGAGGCCTTGGCACTTGCCAAAGAGGAAACCGAATATACCGAGTGGGTTGCACCGCATAAGGAATTTAAGCGGCAACTATGCGAATTGGTTGGCGTTCCTGATGACTTGGCAGTGCCGGACACATTAACATACCAACAGTTTGCTGAATTGATTGGGCATCCAGTACCGTTGACGGAAAAAATAATAGCCCATGTGTTTAGGAATGAAAACGGGCAACGCCAGCTAATCCCATGTGTCATGAATAATTGGCGGCCTGATAAAGAACGTATTGAGGCTATAGCGCAGGAATTGAATATCAATTTACCCGACATTGCCATTTGGTGGATTAACGGTGCAACGCCTGAAAATGTGCCAAACCAACAGCCTGAACTAATGCCCGATGCTGGTGAGGGGCTACCAGCTAAAAAACAAGAACATGAAATAACCACTTGGTTGCGGGAAACGTGGATAAATGAAGGTAAGCCCGATGGTGATGAGTTTTTTACACGTCTAAAAAAATACGTTAATCAATCCAAAAGCCCTATTCGCGAACATTGGACAACTAGCCCTAAAGGGGCAGGTTTACGGTTTTGTACTGGCAGCCATAGCGGGGAATTATCGAAAAAAACCATATCAAATAAAGTTTCATTATTCAAAAATCACGTCAGCAAAAAAGCCTGTCAATAGGCAATTTACTAGAAAACTGGGAATAAATTCCCTGCGAGTTTCACTATGAGTTTCCCATCTTCCCGATTGTCATAATCGGGAAAAAACGGCAGTTATATTTAGTTCGCTGTAATTTTGCAGCGTTTTTTTAGGAACTGTCATGCGTCAATTATCAAATGTAAGCCAATTCGTAGCAAAAAATCCCGCCTTCACGAACGGTGGGGTTCGGTCTTTAATATTTAACGAACATTTCAACGGCCTTGCCGAGTCGGGCGCAATTATTCGCATCGGGCGCAAAGTCCTGATTGACGAAACCAAGTTTTTTGCGTGGGTTGAGGCGCAAAACCAAGGAGGCAAATAATGAATCCCACCTTTCCAAGAACCGACACTTTGGCAAGTCGTGCTTTAATGAGATTGCTAATCGGGCAAAAGTTTACCCACCGTGATTTTCAAAACGAAACGGCAAGCTACCGTTTAAGTAGTTCAATTGAACAGCTACGCAACCGGTATGGCTGGCCTATCACCACCAAAGAGGAAACCGCATTAACCAGCGACAAGACGGGGCGTGTCGCAATTTACGGACGCTACTCAATTGAACCTGAGATTTTAAAAGCCTTGAAAGCCGAATTGGGTGAAAGGCTAGACAATTTCATCAAGGCCGTGCAGCGTTACGAGGGGGGCAATCATGAAGCCTAAACAAAAGCCTAATGCAGATTACATCAAGAACTCACTCAACCCGTTAGACTTTTACAACCATGAACTGCCCAACGCAAGGATTAAACGTGATGGCTGGAACGATGGCGGCCTTTGCCCGTTCCATGTCGATAAAGCCATTGGTTCATTCCGTATCAACATAACCACCGGTGCATTTAAATGCTTTGCGTGTGGTGAATCGGGCAGTGACATCATTGCATTCACAATGGCATTGCACGGGCTTCATTTCATGGATGCCTTGGCACATCTAGCTGACGATTGGGGGTTGATATGAGTAACGATGACAAATTGCACTACCGAGCCATGTGTCAAGGTCGCAGACTTGAAGCACTAATTGAGCAGTTGGGTATGGATGAGTTTATTGAATTACGCTGGAAAATCGTTGACAAAAACGGCGATTATCTTTTGAGGTCCGGTAAATATTCCGAGCTTGAGGAATTTCGTTCTGGGGGAATGTATGATGGCGAGTAACGTCCCCAATAGTCACAACGGCAAACCGTTAATTCACAGCTGGACATATTGCGCTAAGGACGGCGCACCCTTCGGGGTTGTGGGACGTTACCAGAACGGGGACGGCAAAAAAGACATTGTGCCATTTTTCAAGCTGAGTGTTTCGGGCTGGTTAGCCGGTATCGACTTAAACCCACGGCCTTTGTTTGGGCTGGAAACCTTGGTTGCTGGCAAGGCCGTATTTATCACTGAGGGCGAAAAATCAGCGGCAGCCTTACAAGGCCTAGGCATTGGGGCTATCACGTCACTAGGCGGCGCACAGGCAGCCGGTAAAAGCGACTGGACACCCTTAAGCGGTTATCACACAGCTTACATCTTGCCCGACAATGACACGGCAGGCGAACACTACGCACAGTCAGTTGTTGAAATGTTAATGGCCTTGGAATCGCCACCCACGGTAAAAATGCTTCGATTGGAAGGCTTGCCCGAAAGCGGTGATATTGTGGACTGGCTACAATGTTTTCCATGCCTTAAAGACTGGGACGGCTATCAGCCAATTAACCCGCTATGGCATGACGAACTAAAGGAGGCCTTAAAACTTGAATTGCCCAAAGCAGTACACCCTGAACAGTCTAAACAGTCTAAACAGTCTAAACCTACTTTAGCTGGTTTAGCTGGTGAGGGGGTAAGCGTTTTTGAGTGGGAAAAACCTAATATCATTGAAAGCACTACGCCACCCGTGCAGCCGTTATTGCCTGAAATGATACCCGCACCATTTAGGTATTGGCTGGATGACGTAAGCCACCGGATGCAATCACCACCGGATTTTTCAGCTATATCCAGCTTAGTTGTTGTGGGGTCTTTAATCGGGGCTGGATGTGCTATCCGTCCCAAACAATATGATGACTTTGAAGTTATCCCTAATGTCTGGGGGGCATGTATCGCGCGGCCTAGTGTGTTACTAAAATCGCCTTGCATGAAAGAAGCTACGGGGCTATTAGAACGCTTACAGGCCGAATACAGTAAGCAGTACGACACTGAAAAGTCTGGTGCGGAATTTGACACGTTAGCCAATAAAGCTATGATGGACGATGTGAAAGGGCAAATATCCAAGGCGGCAAAAGGCACGGGCAAGGATAGAGTGGTTAGTCCTGATGACATTCAAAAGTTAAAGGCTGATTTTATGGAGTTGTCAGAGAACACCGGACCTGAACCCACACGGCGATTGTTCAAGACGAATGAAACCAGCATTCAAAGCATGACGCTGTTGCAAACTCAGAACCCACGCGGCTTGTTAGTGTTTCGTGATGAATTAACCGGCTTGCTGGTTAAGTGGGACAGGGACGATGGGGCAGATGAACGGGCCTATTTTCTTGAAGGCTGGAACGGTAACGGTTCTTACACCGACTGCAAGATAGGGCGCGGCATCACCGATGCCAAAAACATTTGTATCAGCCTATTGGGGGGCATACAGCCGGACAAGTTAAGGCGGTATCTGTACCAAGCCTTGCAGGGCAATAACGACGGCATGATGCAACGCTTGCAGTTAGCCGTATGGCCTGATGAACCGGAAAGCTGGCAATTGGTTGACACCTTGCCCAACAAGGCCGAAAAGCAACGGGCTTATGGCATTATCAAGACACTGGCAGAACTGGACTTTATTGAATACGGTGCAAGCCAAGGCGAGTATGACGAACGGCCTTATTTTCGCTTTGATGATGACGGGCAAGCGGTTTTTAACGCATGGTTAACGGACTTGCAGACGGTTAAACTCAAACAGGAAGATAACCCGCTGATGGTTGAACACTTTGGTAAATTCCGTTCTTTAATGCCTAGCCTAGCTTTGATATTCCACTGCATTGATATTGCCGACAATCGGGCAAGGAGCAATGTATCAGCCAAGTCTGCACGGCTGGCAGTGCAATGGTGCGGGTATCTTGAAAGCCATGCCAGACGGATTTATGCAATGGCTGAGAGTCCAGAACATGAGGCGGCGGTACGGTTGACTGAAAAGATACGGGCAAGGGCATTGCCTAGCCCGTTTACCATCAAAACAGTTTATGACAAAGGCTGGCACGGCCTAAAGGATAAGCAGGAAGTCATGACAGCCTGCAACGTCTTGATAGAAGAAAACTGGTTAAAGATGACACGGAAACCCAAAGCAAGCACCGGCAGACCACCTTTACCAGAATATTTCATTAACCCATTTTTTCTATGAAAACACGCCTACCCTGAACCAGCTAAACCCGCTAAACCTACTTTAGCACCTTTAGCTGGTTTAGCGGGTAGGGGGTAAGCCTATTTTCAAAAAGAATTTAAAGCCTGTTTTACGAGAACAGGACTTAAATAACAGGACTAATTTTACAGGAATATTATTTATGAATAACGTGATTTTATTTCAAGAATATCAATTAAAGGGTTTATTGGACACCCTGCACCGCTTAGAAATTAGCGACATAAAATGGACAGTGCAATTCCTTGTTAATATCGGCAAGCAATCCAAAATACCGGCAGAATCACCGATGGTGTTATTTTATAAGCTGAAACTATTGCTGGGCTTTTCAACGCTGGAAAATGAGCAAGGAACGCTGGCGATAGACTATGTAAGTGCATGGCAACGGCAGGACTTTGACTATATCCACACTCACACGGCAACGGCGATAGAGGCATTAAAAAATAGTGAAGATTATTTTGATGAATGCCTTGCATTGCTGGAATCGGTTGAATTGGATATAACAAGATTATGCTTTATGTGAAATTATATTCACAGCCATATTGTGAAATTATTTTCACATGCTAAACTAAAGCCTTGTAGAATTATTTTCACAGGGCTTTTTTATGTCAAACAAAAAAATTAATCCACTCCATGAAAAGCTGGCGGCACTTTACCGGCTATCGCCAACAAATAGCAAGTTATCCCACTTAGTGACTGAGGCAAAAACGGCATTAGGCATTACTGCACCAAAGCGATTGACGGGCAGCGAACAACAGGCCATTTATGATTGGCACGTTGTGAAAACTATTTCACAGCCTGATAATAGTCACATTGTGAAACATATTTCACAGGTTGATGATAACCAGAGTGTAGTAATAATTTCACAGCTTGAAGACAACCAAAGTGTGAAAACTATTTCACAATCTGAAAGTGTAGAAATAATTTCACAATCTGATTTTGACAATCCAACCGTTACCGATTCAGTAACCGTTACCGATAGCGTGAAAACTATTTCACAGCCTGAAGATGTGAATATAATTTCACAGCTTGATGACTCAATCCGATTTGCTTTTTACTCAAACCACACTGGCACACGCAAACGTGAAGTTATCGCCTTAGAGACATTTTTTGTGGAAGCCTTACTGTTGGCAACCGGCATTGATAAAACAGGTGTAGCAGCATGGATTCAAACCGCCATAGACAGCTTTACGGGCTTTAGTCATCAAACCGGCATAACTAAACAGGTTAAATATTTAATAGTCCGTGAGTTAACGCACCAGCTTAAAATTAGCAAGAGGTAAGCAATGACATTTATTAAAGGACAATCAGGCAATCCCAAGGGAAAGCCCAAAGACAAAACACCCGCAACTCAATTTAGAAAAACGATTGTGCAGCACATGCCCGAGATAATAACGATGCTGGTAGAACAGGCCAAGGCGGGGGATGTGGCAGCCGCTAAGGTATTGCTGGAACGGGTTTGCCCAACGCTTAAACCAATGGCTACGCCGGTAAATATCCAGATTGCTGGCACATTGGCACAACAGGGGGATGAGATTATCAGGGCAACCATGACGGGCAGCATCCCACCGGATATTGGGGCGCAGTTGATAACGGCATTGGCGGCACAGGCCAAGATTATTGAAATTGACGAACTGACACAAAGAATTGAAATATTGGAGGGTAAGAAATGAGCGTTAAAACCCGGCTGGATAGACTGGAATCCTTAGTCACTGAAATTCTCGAACCAATAAAGGTAAATTGGTTTTGTGTCGTGCCTGGTCACATTGACGACCCAATAGGCTACACAGCTGACACTGGCGAGGTTGTTATGCGTAAGCCTGGTGAATCTATTAATGAACTGCAAGCGCGGAGTGGTGACTCTGTTGTCTGGGTTCC
The DNA here is from genome assembly GCA_903945375.1 of uncultured Methylococcaceae bacterium. Classification (GTDB taxonomy): domain Bacteria; phylum Pseudomonadota; class Gammaproteobacteria; order Methylococcales; family Methylomonadaceae; genus Methylovulum. The sequence continues at coordinate 7,875 of CAJAVP010000075.1, forward strand.
TGGTGAATGGCATTTATTCGAGCCGATACTACCATGAACATCAAGCTACGAGTTGCAAGGCTAGAGGTTGATGCAGAGACAATGCAAGGCGTACTTTATAGCGGTTTTGTGATGGTTGCCGAACAGGATAAAATACAGCACAACGCCCAAATGCTTAATAATGGCTATACGATGGAGGATTTAGGTAATGGTTTTACCGTTTGGAAGTCACCAACGGGTTCGATGTTATAATGTAACAAGTCAATTATAGAGGCTTGGCAATGGATGAATTAATAGACGTTATTGGCTACCCGGCAGCCAGTCTACTATGTGCAGCATATTCAGGCTGTACGCTGTACATTCCTACACAAAAGAGACTCAAACTCGCGGCACGTAATCGGTTGATAAAAGCCGATAGATTAGCCGGGATGTTGCTTAATGATTTAGCTCTTAAATACCAGCTAACGACACGGCGTATTATTTCAATCTGTAAAAATTAAAACCTGAGCCTTAAAAACGAATTAACAGCCGGGTAACACCGGTTTTTTTGTGCCTGAAATTACTGGCAAGTGTTGCGAGTGTTTATGGGGTTTTATTTTGAAGTGCGCCATGAGTGCGCCATAAGAATTTTTAGGCATAAAAAAATCCCTACATTTTCATGTAAGCCTTTGATTTTATTGGTGGGGTGTTAGGGACTCGAACCCTAGACCTATGGATTAAGAGTCCACTGCTCTACCAACTGAGCTAACACCCCATCATTTGGAGATATTGTAATTTATTACGGCTCTCAAGTATATGAAAGTTAATCTCTTAGATTGCTCATTTCTTCTACAAGTAGCCTTATTTTGCTTTGGATGATGCGGGTGTTTTCTGGTCCCATGCGTAGCATTTGTTTTTTTACCGCATTTAATGATTCTAACTGTTGATCATCATATTGGTAGTGTGCGCCGTTTTTGACCACAACGAGAGGTTCTTCAATAATCGGCGCGGTGAGTATTTCGGCAGCGGCTTTTATGAATAAATCGTCTAGTGTGTATTCAGGCGGGTAGCTAAATGTGGTGTAGACTTGATCAATTAAGGGTTTAAGTTTTCGATAATTCGCCCACATTACCGAAGCGTCTATTGCATTGATGGCTTGCGCTAGTTTGTTGTAACGCTGATAACTTTGTTCGGCAATGACCGTGTGATCTTGATGCGACTCAACGGCAAAAGGCGCGTCGGGTTTAAGAAAATCCATGTGTTTAACCAATCTTAAGCCTTGTGAAAAATCATTAATAATTTGTAAATAGCTTTTTATGATTTGACCATTTTGTAGCCACTGCGCAAGTCCTGGCGCACTTTGCAAAATGATATCTCTAGCAAACTCATCACTGCTGTCCAGATTAGGTAATGTTGGTTGATGAGTCAGGCTTGGTAGGTTTTCAAGTGGCTCAGATTCAGTCAGCATGGGCTGCACATTCATGTTAGGGCTTTGATCGGGTATCACTAAACTCTGTATTTCAGTGTTAGGTTTGGACTTTTCCTCAAGCAAATAGCGACCTGCAAAAAAACCACCGACTGCGGCAATGAGTATCAGAAAGAGTGCTGAAAGATACGGCATTCCTTCTTTAATTTTGTTGCTTTTCGGAGAGTAACGCCCTGACTGTCTAGCTTTTGTTCGATCGTATCGACTCATGTTTTATAACCTGTCGCTAAATTATGCGCTATTGGCGATAACAATAGCCCGTTTAGGTGCTGGCAAGCCTTCACAAGTTAAGCGGGGATTGTTTTTATCAAGAAAATTATTAAGCGAATGAAACGGCATCCATTCGGTGCTCCGTTGTTCAGCAATACTTGTTGTATTGATATCAACAACGCGTATATCACTAAAGCCACAGCGCGCCATCCAACGGATTAACGTGGCACAACTGGGTAAAAACCAAACATTACGCATATTGGCATAACGATCTTCCGGCATCAGCACTTGCCCTAGCTCTCCGTCAATAACCAAGGTTTCTAAAACTAACTCACCCCCGGGTCTTAAACAATCCCGCAATGCCAGTAAATGATCAATGGGGGAGCGACGATGATACAAGACACCCATCGAGAATACGGTATCAAAAATTTTCAGAGAACTAGGAATATCCTCCAACGCGAAGGGCAAGACAAAAACCGCAGTTTCGCCATAAAGTTTGCGTATGGCGTGAAACTGCATGACATTGAGTAACATAGGATCGATGCCAATAACCATCTTTGCACCTGCACCCAGCATTCGCCAGCAGTGGTAGCCATTGCCGCAACCCACATCCAAAACCATTCGATTCGTCAGCGGAGTAATGTGCTGCTTTAGACGATCCCATTTCCAATCTGAACGCCACTCGGTATCAATTGAAATACCAAATAGGTCATAAGGCCCTTTGCGCCAAGGACGTAACTGTTTGAGTTGATTTTCAAGAACGGCGCTCTGATTGTCAGTGATATCACTGGCGCTGCCAATTGTTATCGCCCCACAATCTAACTGCCGAAGGCGGGGATTTACATCAGGTAGTTTGTCAACGGCAGCTTGCCAGCGCGTCAAGTCACCGTGCTTATTAAGATCGAGGGCTTGACCAATGCCTTCTGGTAATATTTCAGCCCAACTCTGTGCTTGAGCCGCTTGAAGCGTGAGGTATAAAGGTTTGTAGTCAATCACAGCGTAAAGGCTTTGTGTTGGAGGTTTTGCCGTGTTTATTCACTCCAGTTTATGTCACCACTTAAAAACGGAGTGCTAATGGCGTTTTAAGTTATGAATGGTTACTAGGCTTTGCGGCCAGCGCTTCCGCATTACGTTTGCTAAGACTGTCAATGACCGCGTTCAACGAGCCTTTGGTTTGTACTTCATTGCTGAAAGTGGTGCGATAGTTGGTTACTAAGCTGACGCCCTCGATCATAATATCGTAGGCTTTCCATTCGCCATCATGTAGAACCATGCGGTAGTCAACGGCAATGGGCTGAATGCCGGGTTGCAATACTTGGGTTTTGACGACAACTTTAGTGGCATCGGCTTCCATTTCCAATGGCAAGAAACGAACCGTCCATTCTTTAAATTCGACAAACGCTCGCGAATAGGTTCGGACTAACAAGGTTTGAAATTCTTGCTTAAAACGTTCGCGCTCATCATAACTTGCCGTTTTCCAAAGCTTACCTAAAACAAGTGCGGCAATGCGATCGAAGTCTGTGTGTGGATAAATAACCTCTCTAACATACTCGGTGATTTTAGAAAAGTCTTTGGTAAACGACTTGTCTTGCAGCTTTTTCTGTAATTGCGTCGAAGCTATTTCAATGGCATGTTGTGGGGGCAGTAAGTTTTCTGCTTGCGCCGACGCGAAGGGCAATAAACTCAACAGGAATGCAAGTAAACCAATTAGGGTAAAGCGACTAACGTTCATAAATTCCTCTAAAATGCGACAGTGTAATGTGTAGTGATTTTGCAAAAAGCTTTTTGATCTAGATGTTTTGTTGTAGTTTTATCCAACCTGATACGAAATTGACCTGAGCAGTAAGGCATTAACTGGGTAGTAAACTTTCATAAATCGCCTTAGCTTTTTGAGGTATCGGTAGTGTACACTGATACAGTATTTTTTAACTTTCTAAGGTCGTTATGACCTGTTCCAGACCTGAAGAGTAACGGATAAGATGGCTTATAATAACACTAAAAACGCATTAATCCCCAACCGCATGAGAAGAATGCGCTATCACGATTTCTCCAGACGGCTCATGCGCGAGCATCAGCTCAATGTGGATGACTTGATTTATCCTATGTTTGTTACCGAAGGTCAGCATCAGCAGCACAGTATTACGTCGATGCCGGGTATCGCACGCTACTCCTTAGATTTATTACTTGAGCAAGCGCAGGAAGTTTATCGTTTAGGTATTCCTGCCATTGCGTTGTTTCCTGTCATTGCCGCTGAACAAAAATCGACTGATGCGGCGGAAGCGTATAACCCAAATGGTTTAGTTCAACGCGCCGTTACTGCCCTAAAGCAAACCGTACCTGAGTTAGGTATTATCACCGATGTCGCGTTAGACCCTTACACAACACATGGGCAAGATGGCTTGATTAATGACCAAGGTTATGTGCTTAATGATGAAACCGTGGCGGTGTTAGTTAAACAAGCCTTATCTCACGCAAAAGCCGGCGCAGATGTGGTAGCACCATCCGATATGATGGATGGTCGGATTGGCGCAATCCGACAAGCACTGGAAGCAAATAATTTTATTAATACCTTGATTCTGGCTTATTCCGCTAAATATGCCTCCAGTTTTTATGGCCCATTCAGAGACGCGGTGGGCTCGACGGCTAATTTGGGTCAAGCAAACAAATACAGCTATCAAATGGATCCTGCCAATACGGACGAGGCCTTACGTGAAGTTGAATTAGACTTACAAGAAGGTGCGGACATGGTTATGGTTAAGCCCGGCCTGCCTTATTTGGATATCATCAGTAAAGTCAAAGAAAATTTTGGAGTACCAACGTTTGCCTACCAAGTCAGCGGGGAATATGCCATGATCAAAGCGGCGGCTCTAAATGGTTGGCTGGATGAAAAGCAGATTGTGCTCGAATCGCTATTGTCTTTTAAGCGAGCGGGTAGCGATGCTATTTTGACTTATTATGCTAAGGCCGTTGCTGAATGGCTACAAGACCATCCACATTAATGATTCAAGTCGCAACATCTAAAAATAACAATAATAAAATGAGGAGAGTACATCATGAATCTTGATAATAAATTTACCGCCCTTCAGCTGGCGATTATTAATGACCAAGCCGCCCTATACACATGCGCTTGTCCAGTGCATATCAGTCTTCAAATAACCAACTTACGCAAATTATTCGATTATCAAAAAATGTGCATGGCCATGGAAGATTCCTCTGAAAACACACTAGAACATCAAGTCCACCAACGCATTGCCGAAGTGACCAAACAAGCCCATCAACTCATGGAGCAGTGTCTGGATGAAATTTTAGAGCTAGAAGGCTGGGATAAAACTAAGCTAGAAATGCCAACCACCACAAGACGCAAACGCATCACCACTCAATAGAAAGGCGTGGTGGGCAAAACAGCCTGCCTACCCGAACAGAATGTCATTTTTTTGTTGTTTGTCATTGTCAAATTTCCGACTCATTAATACGAGCTATTGTAATCTATTGATATTAAATGAATATTTTATTTGGCATGGTATTCGCATGGATTGTTGTAACCACAGCATCAATCTCATGGAGAAACGACCGTGCAAAAAACATCAAGCAGATTAGCCGTTGTTAACAATAGTACGTTTGAAGCCGCAAAAGTTGTCAACTTGCATCACTACGATATCAGCAGTGCCTTGCAAACTAGCTTAGAGTTTACGGAGTTAATCGCCATTTTTAACAGCAAAATCGAAGCGTTAATTCCACACTCTGCCTACACTTACACGAATAAGGAATTCGATTTAGAAATCAAAGTTGGGGTTTTTAGTAAACATTCGTGTAGCTACAAGCTTAAGGTAGAAAATCAGTCATTGGGCGAATTGATGCTTATGCGTAACAGTCGGTTCTATGATGCGGAAATAAAATTGCTAGAAACCTTATTGTGCTGTCTGATTTATCCTTTAAGGAATGCAACGCTCTTTCAGCAGGCACGCAAAATGGCTTATACCGATCCATTAACGCAAATACATAATCGCGCGGCATTTCATGAATTTCTGTTACATGAAATTAGTTTAGCCTCACGCTATCAAAAAGCCCTAACTATAATTTTTTTGGATATCGATCATTTCAAGCAAATTAATGATGATTACGGACACAGTTGGGGCGATTATGCGCTGACATCGGTGGCCAAAAACATAAAATCGCATTTGCGTAGCGGTGATCGGGTCTTCCGGTTTGGTGGCGAGGAATTTGTTGTTTTGTTGAGCAATACGAATCTTGATGGCGCCTACCATCTAGCCGAAAGAATCCGAGAAACGATTGCCTCCCATGTGTTGGTATTCGATATGTCGGCAGTTAGAATGACAGCAAGCTTGGGGATTAGTCTTTTTCGAGATGACGATAGTCCTGATAGTTTTGTTAAGCGAGCCGATAGTGCGATGTATGTCGCTAAAAAAAATGGTAGAAATCAAGTCGCCATTGCCTAAACTTGACGACTAAATTAAGGTGTAACGCATACCAAAACAGAGGGTTATCGATGTTACACTTTTTTCCAGACTGCGCGTTATGTCGATCCCAAAAGCCATAGCGTTACAGCTGAGCAATTGTTTGCATCACCTCAGCGACTGCGCTTTTTAAAGCGGCTAATGCAGCACTGTAATTTTGTTGTTGCTTGAGTTGTGTTTCTAACTCATCCGCTCTTTCATACAAAAACACCGCGCCAACATTACCCGCAGCGCCTCTCAACTGATGAGTCAATGCCATCGCCGCTGATAAATCTTGCGTATGACACGCCTCAGCAATCGATTCAAATGTATTGCTGATGTCCTGGGCAAAGGCTTTTAAAATAACTTGTGCCGCCTGCCAATCGTTATCGAGCATGACGAGCAGATTCGTTAAATCAAATCCGATTAATAGATCAGCCGATTCAAACCTCGCAATGTGCGGTCCCATTGGGCCATAGGGCGTCGGTTCATTGACGCTTGCGTCGGTTGGCAACTCGACACGTGGCATGTTATTAAGCCATTTTTTAATCGTGCCAATTAATTTTTCAGGGTTAATCGGTTTAGCCACCACATCATTCATACCTACCGCCCGACATTTTTCTTGTTCATCTTCAGTCACACCGGCGGTTAAGGCGATAACCGGTAAGTCTGTCCATTGCGGCTGCTCACGGATACGTCGAGTGGCTTGATAGCCGTCTAACACCGGCATATGAATATCCATCAGCACCACGTCGTAGTGCCCTTCAGTCAAACGGTCTAACGCCGATTGACCATTATCAGCAAGCTCAACGTGGATTCCAGATAGCTTGAGAAACTCCTTAACAATTTGCTGGTTAATCGCATTATCTTCCGCCACCAGAATGCGTAGACCATCTAAGTGCTGAAGATTTTTAATCGCGTCCATTGGCGATGGTTTAGCGGCTTTGACGGATTCCAGTGTACAAACACCCAATAGCACGCTAAAACCGAACTGACTGCCTTGGTTGAGTGCGCTCTTCACTTGAAATTCACTACCCATCAGTTTTAACAGTTTTTGACTAATGACCAAACCGAGACCTGTTCCAGAAAAACGGCGACTACTCGACTGGTCGACTTGAGTAAATGGTTGAAAAAGCAAATTAAGGTTTTCAGGACTGATGCCTATGCCGCTATCTTTAACGTTAAACGTCAAACAGGCTTCGGAGTTATTGAGACTGTCCAAATAAACAGATAAGCTCACCTTACCTCGCTCCGTAAATTTAATCGCATTGCCCAGCAGATTAACCAAAATTTGTTGTAATCGTAGCTCATCACCAATGAGGCCTTGCGGAACGTCATCACCTCGGTCTATCGAAAAAACAAGACCCTTTTCCAGCGCTCGCTCGCTGAATAAGCCCTGTAAATTTTCCAATAACGCATTTAAATCAAACGGCTGACTCTCGATCTTCATACCGCTTGCTTCGAGCTTGGAAAAATCCAGAATATCATTAAGAATGCCCAATAAATTGGTGGAGGCGTGATAAATTTTTTGTAAATAATCTCTCACCTCGGGTGTGATATTTTTGTTTAATGCCAGTTGCGATAAGCCAATCACGGCATTCATGGGCGTGCGAATTTCATGTGACATTTGCGCCAAAAAGTCCGTTTTAGCATTCGCCAGATTTTCAGCATTCTGTTTAGCTTGTTGTAATGACAGCTCGATTTGCTTGTGCTCAGAAATATCGCGCATGATGCTTGATATTTGTTGAGGGACGCCATGGGCATCGCAATGCATTATCGTCAACTGCGAGACCGGAATGAGATGACCGTCTACTTGATTTAATAGCTGATTTTCGCCTTGCCAATAGCCTTTATCGAATAAAGTGGGAAATACTTCTGTCGATATTCGTTGGTAATCTTCTGGCGTATGAAGATCGCTAATTTTAAGTGCATCAAGATCGGCATCCAGCGCAAGCCCGATCATCTGTCTAGCCGCCTTGTTTAGATAGGTTACTCGCGCTTGCATATCGCCAATGCCAATAAAATCATGCGATTCAGTAAGAATTTGCAAGAGGCCGCTGCGTTCTATTTCATCGCGTTTGCGTTGTGTAATGTCCTCGGCAATACCCAAATAGCCCGTGATCTCTAAGGCACTATTACGGATAGCACTGACGGTCAACTGAACAATGAGTTGCGTCTCATCCTTACAAATATACGTCCATTCGCGCGTCGCCTGCTGCCCTAGCTCAGTTATTTCGGCAATAAAGCCATTAAAACCTTTGACTGGTCTACCGAGTTGTTTGGACAATTCGTGGCAACGCTTAGCGATTTCTTCAGGCGAATGTAGGCTCTCTGGCGTTTTTTTGCCGATCATTTCTGTCGCGCAGTAACCTAGCATTTTTTCTGCACCGCGATTGAACAACGTAATGATGCCGTGCAGATCAGTTGCGATAATACTAATACCCAGTGCTGATTGCAGAATACTCTCTAGGGCTTCTTCGTGCTGAGTTGCCAAATTCTTGGCGATGACGTATTTACTGATGTTGGCAAAATAACCGTACCAAAGGACACTGCCCTCAGCTTCTTGTTCGGGTTTGGCATTAACTAATAACCATGAACAGCTCCCGTTAGCATGATGAATTTGGCACTCCATTTCAAATGCTTTTATTTGAACAGAAGAGGTGTCTTTAAACGTATTCAATAAACGAAATTGGTCTTGATGTGATAACACGTGAAAAAGTGATGACGCATTTTTTAAGACCTGTTCTGCGCTGACCTGAAAAAGCTCTGCAACACTCTCACTGATGAACAAAAAACGACCGTAAGTGTTTAGGTCAGCTTGATAAATAAATATCACGCCCGGCACACGCGGGGCAATTTTTTGCAATTGCAGATATAAGCGCTCTTGTTGTTGCTGCTGAGATTTGAGTGTCCGTAACAGTGGTGTCAACAATTGCCCAATTCCCACAATACCTAGCAGATACGCGTTTAAGTCCATGAGCATCACACGCTGGTCATGCACAAATGCACCGGTGAGGCGATAAGAAAAAAATAAGACCATGAATGCGAGCAAAGCAATCGTAAGACTCACCATGGCCTGATCAAAAAACACACCAATGATTACAACTAACACTAACGATTCGGCAAAAGCGATGGTATCCGCACTAGGATTGAGACTTGCGTTGTAATAACCTAAGACCATTTGCCCAAAAATCAGAACGATGACCGTAATTGCGAGGCTATTCAGTGCCAGTTTCCAGGATTTCTGAACGTAAAAAAGATGTACCACGAGTGGTGTAATAATCACCTGCCCTACGATATTGCTTAACCACCAAGCGAACAGCGTATGACCTAGATCTTCAATAAGAACAATCCCGTTTAACCATAAAACCAAGTTACCTAACAGGGCACTCAGCGGTTGCAATACCAAAAAGACTAGTGCAAATAATCCAAAAATACTTCGTAAACGGGTTAACTGGGGGTCTAATTTGAAGTAACGGAATAATTTTGCGGCCAGTATGGCTTCAAAGCTATTGACTAGCGCAATACTTATTGCGACGTCTACTGTCAGACCGTTTGCTATTGCCAATGCTATTTGACCGAGAAAAACACCTGGCCATAAGCGGGCACCACACAAAATCATCGCGGCTAATGAAAAACCTTCCGCCGTAAACACCGACATAGACACGATTTGATACGAGACGGATAGCATAAAACTCAGTTGACCCGCTGCATAGTAGAGAACTGCTAACAACAGCGACTGCCAAGTGGTTTGTATTATTAAATTTTTGTCGTTAATCATTTGGATACCTTTAGATTGTGGACAAGGTTTAAACGACTGTGGCTAATTGGCTAATGTGGCTAATAGTCGCTGAGCAAATGTTTTGTAACAGGAGTCGGAATGACGGCCCAACAATCTGTGTAGATACTTATGGTGTCCCAAAGGGCATTAGCCATTTTCATCTCCCGCTTTAAGTTTGAAAGCGGACAAACCAAACTTCGCCGTATTCTAATAGGATTAAATACAATTAACAGAAATTACAGATTTTTATTTTTACTCTAGTTATAAGGGCTTGATAATATAACTTTAATTTATCAAGCGATTGTAAAAGCTTAGTGTTTGGCTCGTTAAAGTTGCCGGAATTCTATTAATAAAAATAAGGGTAACTAAATTTAACGCGAGTCGGGTAGTTGGGTAGAGTGGTCAGGCGGTTTTGCCTACCGATTACCCATAAATGGAAGGTAGGAAAGCAGGGTAGATTGGGTTGCCTGCTGTTTGGTAACCCAACAATGGATACCAGAAATGTTGGGTTGCAACGACAAGGCTAAAATTATTGCGATTAAGTGGTCATTCCGGCGGAGTTCGCTATCGCGCTTAATTAAGGTGGGGGCTGAATACTTACCCACCGAGCTACCCTATCTGATGACAGGGAAGCGTGTTAGTGGTTACGGAATAATGCGCTGTATAAGCTCTGATTTTCAGTCTTTTTGAACGCCATAAATTGTTCTTTAAACGTATGGCGAGCTTGTTGAGAATGGCTGTGTAAGTTGCCAATTAAAATATCGATGGCGGTGAGTGTTTCTAATGAAACGTGTTGCACCGCCATTTCTTCGCTAAACAAACGCAGATGACTCTCTTGTACTTGATAATCCTGAAAATCCCCCAGCACTTCTTGTAAGGCTTTTAAGTAGCCAATCAGCAGCTTGATGTCTTTTTCAGGATATAGATTTTGAAAAAACTCCATTAGATAGCGCAGCTTTTTACAGGTTTTTCTTAAGTTGTGCAGGCTTTCAGCTGCAGATTGCTCAGTGATGGCATTGCCCTCTTGCATCACGCGGTTAAATACTTTCCAGATTCTGGTATTCGCTAGCGTTTTTATGGTCAGTTTAGCATTGGCTTCTAAAGGTTTTTTGATAACCTCTTCTTTCAAATAACTTTCCCATTCTTTCAGTGTCGTTGAAAACTTCTCTGAGTTCAGCTTGACCGCCAGCTCGGCTTGAGCTTTTTGTTGTTTGTGTAATAAAAAATCATAAAGCGACTGGATAGCGGCGCGATGCTCATCGGGTAAGCTGGTTTTATAACGCTCAAAATTGAGCAGATAAACATCTAAATCTCTGGTAGGCCCGGTGATTTGTCCAAGCCATGAAAAAAACTCACTATAACGGGCGTTGATCGACTCAGGAAATACGTTTTTTATTTGGCTTAGTCCGGCGCGAGTGCGCCGGACAGCAACCCGAAAATCATGCAGAAACTCGCTGTCAGTGTCATAAATAACGCCTTGCGTATTATCTTTGATGGTTTTTAGTAGGTGACTGTAAATATATTTACTGGCAACATCAGCCCGCATGTCTGGTGCTAGGTTTATGGCAAGTTTGGCACTGTATTCTTTAGGTTTTCGCCCTTGTCGTTTTAGCTCGTGAAACAGCAAAGGCAGAGGATCTGGGATTAGACCTAACTGGCGCGTTAATACTTCGAGAACTTGTTCGGTTTGGATTTTGTACCCCTTAACGGGGTGTAACACTAACTGATGAGCGCTATTTGGGTAGATGTCGAGTTGCAAGCGTAGCACAATTTTTTGCTCAGTATTAATGATAGCGATTGGCAAGCTATTGTATTTAAAGCTACATATGCTTAACAAAGCACGCATTTCCAATAATGGCTCGATAATTTCACGCAGTGCGCTTGAGTTAAGCTGATTGGCAAAATTGGGGACAATTGCCACATCGGTACGACTAACTAGCTGCTGATTATCAAGCCTTAACAATCTTAAATGTGATGTTGATTTAGTTTGAATAAATTCACACAAAAATCCATTAGAGTATAAGCGCCAGTCAAAGCTGTCATAATAGATTTTGAGGGTAGGCTGTTTAGGTTGAGTGCTTACGGTAAATTGCTCGGTCAATTGATCCATAAAACGCCCTACACTGAGAGTTTCGGGCACTTCAAATCGCCAGTGCGTGTTGTTGGATATTTGCGTTTTTGCCATGATGATAATTTGAGTAGATCAATACCGTTAAATTTGAAAAATTCATGACAACGGCTTATGGCTTATGTCACGATGTACAAGCTGAGTCCTTGCTTAACCTAGGATTGTACAATAAAAATGTGTCCATCTGATGTAAGCAACAGCGTGATTTACGTCAACCATCACACCGTAAAGACATAGGTTGCATCATCCTTGTGTTCATGCGACCATAAATTAAGCTTAATTCAGTAACCCATTGTCGTATAAATAGTTTAATAACTGGAGTGTCACAAATGAAGAAAGAAATATGGTTGCTGCGGCATGGTAAAGCAAAGCGAGATGCACACTATCAAGATTTCGATAGACCGTTAAAAAAATGGGGGCAACAAGCGGCAGGTTTAGTGGGCGAGTGGCTAAAACAAGAAGGATTAACGCCGGATTTGGTGTTAAGTTCACCGGCTAAAAGAGCACATGACACGGCTAAACTGGCGGTCGCTGCTTTAGAGAGTCATCACCAGATTCAACTGGATAAACGCTTATACTTTGAAGGCATGGACGCAATCAAAGCGGTAATCGCTGAACATGGCAGTAGCGCTGAGCAACTTCTAATCGTCGGCCATAATCCTGATTTTGAAGACTTACTTATTCATTGGGTGGGCGCGGCACAAATCCCTTTGGGTGAAAAATTACTGCCGACCGCCGCATTGGCAAGAATAACATTTACCTCAGACGGGCAAAATCTGGATGCTGGTTCGGGTCAATTAGTCTCCCTAATCTACGCAAAATCCTTAGCCCACTCAAAACAAAACGATAAAGACTAAGTTGTTACTGACTTACAACGATTTCAGATGGTGTCAGTAAGCTTGCTTATAAAATTAGTCGTATGTCTGAAAAAATACTTTACGCCGCAGTAACGCAGCAGGAGTCCGCATGAAATTACAAATTGAAAGACCTTACATCGAAAGCTTAATCGAAACCTTCCCCCATCTCATTGCACTCAAGGATCAATTACGTTTCGGTAGTAAGGCTGAAGTGTTTTACCAGCAACTAGCCGCGCATGAATGGCGCTTTCTGCACGATCAATATCAAGCGTCAGGCGCACAAAGTCAGGCGGCACTGTTGGCAGCACTGCAAATTGCACTACATGACGGCGGCAAACGTTACGAGGCCGAGCAACTGGAAATGTTGTTACCGGCTCTCACCCGCTATTTGATCGACGAGGCTATACGTGGCTGGCTGTTTCATGTCGACAGCAACGGCAGAACCCGTGCCTATCTAATTACTCGGCTTGATTACACGCCACCTGGCGAGGAAGAGGTCGGGCGTATCTTGATCGAGCTAAAAGCCAATTCCAAGGGTAAGATTGAGATTGAAACCCTGATAATCCGCGCTAAAGACATTATAGGCAAAACCATTGCTGAGATTTTTGCCACAAAAGGCTATCTGAAAGAAACGTCTGAGCTGATTGGTGTTTACGATGAATCCGCTGTACGTTATTTCGACTGGCGCGGACGTTATGGCGAGCAGTTTTCCGGCTGGGGCACGGCGATTTATGCCGAAGACCCGACGGCCAGTCATCGTAATAGCGACTGGACGCGTAAAAATACCGTGGTGCTGTCATCGTCTGGCGGTGCTTGTCGTCTGGTCAACGATGAAAATATCCTGAGCGAACGCGCTTTAGCGTTGGAAGCCTCCGGAGACATTCTCGGCAAATACTTACGCAAGGCAAGTAACAGTATGCGTTACGACAGCAAAACCGAACAGGAAATCGAAGCATCGAAAGCCGACATTCCCAAAGGGGTGTTCACTGAACTGCCTGTCCACGGCTATATCCTGATGTTCCATTTAGAACTACATCACCATATCTGGGTACACCTCGACGACATAGCGCCTTACCAATACCAGCCAGAATTGAAACAAAAGCTGATTTTACCGCAGGAACAGACTGATCTGATTGACATCCTGACCGCTGAAATGGATATGCTGATGGACGATATTGTCGCCGGTAAATCCGGTGGCACGACCGTGTTGTGTGCGGGCCCTGCCGGTGTCGGTAAAACACTGACCGCTGAAGTCTATTCAGAAATCATCAAACGACCGTTATATCGTGTGCATTCAGGGCAATTGGGGCTGAATGTCGGGGAAATGGAAAAAGTGCTTAAAGAGACGCTGATTCGCGCCCAACGCTGGGGTGCGGTCATGTTGATCGATGAGGCTGATGTCTACATCAAGCGCCGTAGCGATAGCTTAGCTTCCAATGCGGTGGTTGGCGTATTTTTACGGGTGCTGGAATATTTCAACGGCCTGTTGTTCCTAACGACTAATCGAGTAGATGATATAGACGAAGCGATAATTTCCCGCTGTATCGCAATGATCAAATACCACGCGCCAAACAGCACGGATCGCCGCAAAATCTGGGGCGTGATGACCGAGCAATTTGGTTTGCCACTGGATCAAGCATTGATCGACCACTTGACCGAACTTTTTCCTACCGCCACCGGCCGCGATATCAAGGGCTTAACAAAGCTGGTTGCCAAATTCTGCCAGCAAAAAAATCTGCAACCCAGCCTAGACGTGTTTAAACGGTGTTCGGTGTTTAGAGGCTTGGAATTGGCTGGGATAGAAGAAGATTGATGAGCGTAATGTACAGCCCGCGTAGGGCGGATAAGCGATAGCGCCATCCGCCATAAACTTGTAAGGCGGAGTCACGCAAGCAATCCACCATCGATATACATTAAATAGCGGTTTGCGCGTATTGACTTGCAGACAGAGCCTGCACGCCTTATTTACGGTGAAGGTCATTAACTGGTCAGCATTAGCCAATCAATCTCTTCGTTTTAAGGCTCGGGTTGTTGTTCAGCTAAAGGATTCTCAAAGTCTTCTTTCAGCATAACAACCCACTCGGTTAGTTTGTTAATATCTATTTTGATCGTGCTAAACTTAATAAACAAAACAGCGTTGGCAATTAATATTAACGCGCTGAAAGCTAAAACGGCATAACTCAGTTGAGTCGTGTTAGTCAGTTGTTTTTGCATACGGAACAACTGTTTTTCAATAACCGTTATCTCTTTTTGGAGACTCTCCCCTAACGGCTCGGCGGCAAAACCTGAGCGTCTGAGTTGGTTGGCATGGTGACGACTGAGATTACGTTGACGTCGCTCTGCGATGAGACGCCGGATACTTGCGTTGGCAACGTTAAGCTTCGGTTTAGACGACGACATCTCCTCGGGGATTTCAGACGGCTTGGGCGTGGCGAGTCGTTCACGATCACTTGTTTGCACCGCATCAACATCATAAACAGGTGCATCAACCTCTTGATGGGCTTGTAGTTTAAGCTTCTCTATTGGGAGGTCGCTCGCTAAGTCAATATTCGTGACTATCGAGCTAGGTTGAGCTGACGCGCTCTTCGTTAAATAGTCCCTTAAAAAAGTCTCGACTTTAAACGCCTCTTTAGCCGGAGCGTCACTAGAATCCTGCTCTTCTGGTATAGGTTCAACCCTAAAAGCCGCTTGCTCAACGTCTAGGATGGATTCATTTTGCAAGCGTTTGCTTGACTCTGGCGGTTCAGTTATTGCGACCCTTTCAAAGCCACTATTAACTAGTAAACGGTCAATGGCATCTTCTTCGGCTTCGACTAAGTGAGTAATGGGCGCAATTGTTAAATCACTATCATCCGGTGTAGTGTTAAGTTCAGGCAAATCAAAAGCATTTATCACTGGGTCACTATCAGTGGCAAGTGTATCCCAAGCTTGAGGAGAAAATCTAGGCGTTGATCTTTTCATAGTTTACGTTTTATCGCGTTAAAATAGAGCGTGCCAATGAAGGCGCGTATATTGTTGAGAAAGACAGGGTTTTAGTTATTTTCAGTGCATTTTCTGAATAAACCTAACCGTAATGTCCAATTTATGTTAATGACTAAACAGCATTATTTTAATATATGGGTAATATGATGAATGTTCATAGTTTGGGTTAGCGTCATGTAACCCTAGCAATCTGGCGGTCAACGCTTAAGTACGCGACATGACGGACAACACCGGAACTTTCAGGCTACTTATAAATGCCGTAGAGTTTCACTTATTTGATGATAAACTTTCGAAAAATTTTCTAAATAGACATTATGCAACTTGCTATTACTGCTCTAGGCAACAATCAAATTAACTTCATTGCTGAATTGCTCCCTGCTGTCAGTGACTGCAAATGCAATTTACAAGAAATCCGATCATCACGACTAGCACAAGTGACCGCCGCTTATTTGCTTGTCCAAGGCAATTGGAACCAAATCGCCAAGCTAGAAAATGTCCTTGAAGCCCTACAACGGCGCATGGAAATTAAAATTCATATCATGCGACCGGACAGCAAAGAACGGGTGATAGAACATGTCCCGTATTCTTTAGAAACCATTTCATTGGATAGACATAATATCATGGAATCTGTCGCAACTTTCCTGATTGATCGAGACATCGATATTGAAGAAATGTCCGGTAGTTCCTATCCCGCACCTTTTGTACAAACACCTATATTTTCAAGCAAATATATCATTCTAATCCCCGCCCAACTGAATCTATTATCACTGCGAGAAGAGTTTTTGGACTTCTGTGATCAGTTGAATATCGATGCAATCCTTGAACCCATAAAACGATAGGTGAAAAATGAACCCAATAAGCATAGGCTGTGCTGTACCTGATTTTGAGCTACCGTCCACCGGTACAAACCCATTCAGATTAACTGATTGTCGTGGTCAGCTGGTGGTACTGTATTTTTATCCCAAAGATAATACGCCCGGCTGTACTCAAGAAGCGCAGGCGTTTCGAGATGATTTTACACAATTTAACGCTTTAAATACTGTATTAGTGGGTGTGTCACGCGATAGCCTGCGCGTACACGAAGGGTTTAAGACCAAACAAGCCCTGCCATTTGAATTGTTGGCGGATACTGAAGAAAGCTTGTGCCACCTTTTTGATGTTATCAAACAAAAAAGCATGTACGGTAAGCAAGTGCGGGGCATTGAACGCAGTACCTTTATATTGAATACTGAAGGTGTCTTAGTGCGTGAATGGCGCAAAGTTAAAGTCAAAGGTCACAGCAGCGAAGTCTTACAGGTTTTGCGTGAGCTGACAGGAATTTCTGCATGAATATTCAAACCAGCCCTGATAAAAAACTGTTTGTTCTAGATACTAATGTGTTAATGCACGACCCCAGCTGTATCTTTCGCTTTCAAGAGCATGATCTGTTTATCCCCATGATTGTGCTAGAAGAGCTGGATCACGCCAAAAAAGGCTTTACGGATGTCGCCCGTAATGTTCGCCAAGTCAGCCGCTTTCTCGATGAATTAATCCACGATACCGACCATCAATCCTTAAATGATGGCTTGCCACTCTCGCGGCTTGAGCAAGGATTAAACAGCGATTTCCCAGAAAATTCTGGACGCTTATATTTTCAGACTAGCGCGATGACGGCATTTTTACCAGACAGTATGCCGGGCAACACTGCCGATAATTCCATTCTAAAAGTAGTTTTGGCACTGACCAAAGAATTGCCCACGATTAATATCATCTTAGTTTCCAAAGATATTAATATGCGGATTAAAGCCGCCACTTTAGATTTGATTGCCGAGGATTATCACAACGATCAAACCCTGGATGACATCGATTTATTGTATAGCGGAGCAACGGGTTTAGAGGGCGATTTTTGGGAAGAACACGGGAGCAAAATGGAATCTTGGCAAGAACGTGAGCGCACGTTTTATCGTCTTGATGACCCATCAGTCGCCGACTGGTATCCCAATCAATACCTTTACATGGAAGATGAGACCAATTTTGAAGCCATTGTACGAGGCTGCGATGGTCAAGTGGCGGAATTAGAATTGGCTCGCGATTACCGCTCTAAACACAACGCTGTTTGGGGGATTGTCGCCAAAAACCGTGAGCAAAATTTTGCGTTAAATGTCCTACTCGATCCTGAGATTGACTTTGTGACGTTACTGGGCACCGCTGGCACAGGCAAAACCCTATTAGCTTTAGCCGCCGGATTGGTCATGACTTTGGAGCGCAAGCTATACAGCGAAATTGTCATGACCCGAGAAACCGTACCTATCGGTGAGGATATTGGCTTTTTACCTGGCACGGAAGAAGAAAAAATGGCACCGTGGATGGGTGCATTGATGGACAACCTAGAATTATTAGGCAGCCGTGCTGGACAGAATGAATGGGAGCAAGGCGCGGCAAAAAACATCTTAATGAATCGAGTTAAAATTAGATCATTAAATTTTATGCGTGGTCGCACCTTTCTTAATCGCTTTTTGATTATTGATGAGGCGCAAAACCTAACCTCAAAACAAATGAAAACCTTGATTACCCGCGCCGGCCCAGGCACTAAAATCGTCTGTATCGGCAACTTATCGCAAATCGACACACCTTATTTAACCGCAACCACGTCCGGCTTAACCTACGTGGTGGATCGTTTTAAACACTGGCCTTACAGTGCCCACATCACTTTACGGCGAGGAGAACGCTCAAGGCTTGCAGACTTTGCTTCGGATACACTCTAAAAGTAACAACGGTTTTTGCTGAATATTACAGTGTTCTCAATCTCTGTTGAGATGACCTAAGTTGGCGTACAACAAAAGCTTACTGACTAATAAGTACAAAAAAGGCAACGATACGTTGCCTTTTTTTGAAACGATAATGAATTTACAGCTTTTCTTTGATACGAGCCGCTTTACCTGTCAAATCACGTAAATAATACAATTTAGCGCGACGGACATCGCCGCGACGTTTAACGGTAATCTCACTAATCATGGGGCTGTGCGTTTGGAAAACACGCTCAACACCGGTGCCGTGCGAAATTTTTCTAACAGTAAAGGCTGAATTTAAACCTCGGTTGCGTTTGGCGATAACAATGCCCTCAAACGCCTGGATTCTTTCGCGCTCACCTTCTTTAACTTTAACTTGCACAACAACGGTGTCTCCTGGGTTAAATGCAGGAATCTGCTTTAGCTGTTGGGCTTCTAATTCTTCGATAATATTGCTCATTACTACACCTTAAAATTGATTCGTTTCTCTTATGAATTCATTGAGCAGACATTCCTGGTCTGCGCTTAATTTTTTTTTACCTAATAAGTCGGGCCGTCGTTGCCAAGTTCTACCTAGCGCTTGCTTTAGACGCCAACGTTCAATCTCCGCATGATGCCCCCCCACTAAAACAGCCGGAACTTGTCGGTCTGCTAATCGCTCAGGGCGTGTAAAATGCGGATAGTCAAGCAGGCCATCCCTATGCGAATCTTGTACTGCTGAATTAGCGTCTCCCAAAACATCGGGTAATAAACGCGTGACCCCATCAATAACGATTAAGGCGGCTAATTCTCCACCGCTGATAACATAATCACCAATTGACCATTCATCCGTACAATCCAGCTCAACAAAACGTTCATCGATGCCTTCGTAGCGTCCAGCAATTAAAATTAATTGTTGAACATCACACACTTGAATAAGCATCTCTTGAGTGATTGGCTTACCTTGCGGGCTTAGATAAATAACTTTATTGATTCCTGTATTTAGCTGTTTTGCATCACTCACTGCGTCGTGCAAAGGCTGGTATTTCATTACCATACCTGGACCACCCCCGTAAGGACGGTCATCAATGGTTTTATGTTTATCCAAGGTATAATCCCGAGGATTCCATGTTCCTAGCGCGACAATCTCACGTTCTAATGCTCGTCCTGTGACACCATAATGGGCTGCATTCGAAACCATTTCAGGGAAAATCGTGACGACATCAAACCGCAGCTTTGGCATTAAAAATCGGCGTCCCAATCGACTGTCATTAATCCAGCCTCAAGGTCGATATCAAGAATCGTGCTGCCTTGCAAAAAAGGAATTGCACGCTCGCGATCACCTTTTACGATGAGAACATCATTAGCACCTGTTTCCAGAAGACTGTCAACAACACCTAACGGAATACCTGAGCTGGTTTTAACATTTAAACCAACAAGATCAGACCAATAATATTCATCATCCTTAAGCGCCGGCAGTTGGGATAGATTCACATAAATACTACACCCAACCAAACTTGCCGCTTGATCTCTATCATCAATACCATCGAGCTTGGCGATTACGGACTTGTTTTGTAACGATCCCTTGCTGAGCAAATAAGATTTTAGTTCATCAGAACCTTTTTTTAACAACCAAGGCGAATAGCCTAAGATGTTATCTTTATTGCCAGTAAAAGAAAAAACTTTTAGCCAACCCTTAATGCCAAAAACGCCGGAAATTTCCCCAACGAGAATTAATTCTGACTCGGGCAAATGATTATGCCGCCGCTTTTAAGGCGTCTTTAATCAATTTAGCGACACGGTCAGAGGGCTGAGCGCCATTAGATTGCCAATATTGGACGCGCTCACTATCTAAACGCAATCTTTCTTCATTGCCACGAGCCAATGGGTTGAAAAAACCAACGCGCTCGATATAGCGACCATCACGACCATTTCTGCTATCTGTTACAACAACATGGTAGAAGGGGCGATTTTTAGCACCACCTCTTGAAAGACGAATTGTTACCATCAAATTTCCTCAAAAACATTCTATAATTGTTAGCCCGCGCATTCTACGCGAAATTATTGATAAGTGAAGTATAAATTAGCAATAATTTTATTGTAACGACAATCAGACCCGCTTAAAAAACTCAATTTATCTTCGCATATTACGAATATTGCTTTTAACGCCGCGCATCATATTCGCCATATTGCCATTTTTCATTTTCTTCATCATTTTTTGCATCATCAAAAATTGTTTCAAAATACGGTTAACATCTTGCAATTGCTGACCACAGCCATCGGCAATACGTTTCTTGCGATTGCCTTTGATTAAATCAGGGGTGCGTCGCTCTTGCATGGTCATTGAACAAATGATGGCAATTTGACGGGCGAGCATTTTGTCATTAACTTTGTCTTTCACATCCTGTGGTACGCTATTGATGCCAGGCAATTTGTCCATCATCGAGCCTATGCCACCCATATCGTGCATTTGTTGCAGTTGTTCGCGGAAATCTTCTAAATCGAAGCCTTTGCCTTTTTGTAATTTGCGAGCAAATTTCTCGGCTTTTTCTTTATCAACCTTCTGTTCCAGCTCTTCGATTAAGCCCAGTACATCGCCCATGCCCAAAATGCGCGAGGCAATACGATCAGGATAAAAAGGCTCTAAAGCATTCGTTTTTTCACCGACCCCAATAAATTTAATCGGTTTGCCGGTAATATAGCGAATGGATAGCGCGGCACCACCTCGTGCATCACCGTCGGCCTTGGTTAAAATGACACCGGTGAGCGGTAACGCATCATTGAAGGCTTTTGCCGTATTGGCGGCATCTTGCCCCGTCATGCTATCAACCACAAACAAGGTTTCAATGGGGTTTATGGCAGCGTGTAAGGCTTTAATTTCGCTCATCATGTCGTCATCAACATGCAAACGACCGGCTGTATCGATAATAATGACATCAAGAAATTTTTTCTTGGCGGCTTCTATGGCATTTTTTGCAATATCAACAGGCTGCTGTGAAATATCACTGTCGAAAAAAGTTAATTTTAAGTCTTCGGCAAGCATTTGTAGTTGCTTGATAGCCGCCGGACGATAGACATCCGCACTGACTACCCCGACTTTTTTCTTTTGGTTTTCTTGCAACCAACGTCCCAGTTTTGCTACGGTGGTTGTTTTACCAGCACCTTGTAAGCCCGCCAATAAAATAACCGCTGGTGGTACGGCTTTAAGATTTAGATTTTCATTCGTCTCACCCATGACCTTGATTAATTCAGCCTGAACGAGCTTTATCAAGGATTGTCCGGGTGAAAGACTGGCTTGCACGTCCTGACCTAGGGCGCCGACTTTAACTTGATCAATGAAAGCCGTGACGACAGGCAAGGCCACATCGGCTTCTAACAAAGCCATGCGAACTTCTTTCAGGGTGTCGGTTATATTGTCTTCGGTTAGGCGTCCTTGGCCTTTGAGTTTTTTAAGCGTACTGCTTAATCGATCGGTTAAGTTATCAAACATAATTATTATTCTATGTGGGTTTAGAAGACCTGCTAACACAAATGCGCTAGTACAATTTAACGCGATAGTTTACCATAGGCCTAAAGCCCTTTGCATTAGCAGGCACTGATTACTCTCAATTACGCGTATTATCGCCGTCTCTCGGTCATTGCATTCCAACAGCCACAATGATTTTTTTTGTAACAGCCACTTTATCCATTTGTACCTATCTGGCAAGTACCGCTTTAATTGTCAGAGGTTTTGCGCGTAGTCGTTATCGCTCAACAGCTCTTTTACTGGCGTGGCTTGGTGTAGCTTCACATACAGCTTACACCGTGCAGACGATGTTACAAAATACTGGATTTAGCTTTAGTTTTTTTAGTACCGCTTCATTAATTTCAATGATTGTGGCGCTATTATTGTTACTCGCCACGATAAAAAAACCCGTAGAAAAACTAGGCATTGCCGTATTCCCAATTGCCGCACTCATGCTAGGGTTGGCTTACAATTTTGATGGTACAACACAACGTCTGGCTAATGAGAGCTGGGCAATGAGCAGTCATGTACTTAGCTCTATTATTGCGTTTAGTCTATTGAATATTGCGGCGTTGCAAGCGGTGTTATTGGCCGTACAAGATCAGCAGCTTAAAAGTCATCCGCCCAAACGCTTTATCCAATCGTTGCCCTCGCTTCAAGCGATGGAATCTCTGTTATTTCAAATGCTGACCGCAGGACTTTTTTTTCTCACCCTATCCTTGCTAAGTGGCTTTTTCTTCATTGATGATTTATTTGCTCAGCATTTAGTCCATAAAACCGTTTTATCCCTCTTAGCTTGGGTTATTTTTTCCGCCTTATTACTGGGTAGAAGCCTTTATGGCTGGCGTGGTAGAACCGCTATGCGCTGGACAGTTTCTGGCTTTGGTTTGCTGTTATTAGCTTATTTTGGCAGTAAATTGGTTTTAAAATTAATCCTGCACCGTTAAACATCGGTATCCCATAATCAATTTCCGCATTTTCCAATGCACTTTCAGCTTCACTGAGTATACTGAGTTCCTGACAATATTTTTCTGAATAATTGGCAAAGGTGGAATTGTGTCAAATTGCCCTAAAGCCTGTAATTTCGTTTACATGGTTTTTTTATATTTGGAGGCTAAAATAACAATCAATGTGTTGAAGGCTTCTCTCTAAACAACACAATTTCACATCTGATCTTCTTAGCGGATGATTACATGTATCAACCCTGACCTATTTCGGAGTTAGACCAATGACTAAGTTGCCAAAAAATATCCTGCAAAACGACTCCTCCGCGAAAGCTTTAGTCTCTGCTTCTGCGGTGGACAACACTTTCTCACCCGTTCTAGTCAGTAGCTATGACACAACCGGAACCGCCTATGGCGTAGCGATTAGCGGCAATAAAGCTTACGTTGCTGATTATGCCGGTGGTTTGCAAATTTTTGATATTAGCAACCCGACTCAACTTAGTTGGTTAGGTAACTACGGTGCCGTGAAAGGGGCTGATAATTTAATAGTGATCGGCAATACGGTTTATGTGGCTAACACTTATGCGGGTATGGCGATCCTAAATGTCAGCAATCCAGCCAAGCCCAGCTTGCTCGGCAGCATTGACCTGAATTTTAGCCGACAAATTGCAGCGGTGGCGGTCAGTGGCAATACGGCGTATTTGTTGGATTATCAGCACGATGGTTTAGATGCGATTGATATCAGCAATCCAGCTAAACCTAGCTTACTGGGTAGTTATCATTTGCCAACAGGAAATCAACCTAGGAACGTGACAGTGGAGGGAGATACGGCTTATGTGGCTAGTGGTACCGCTGGCTTAAGGGTGTTTGATGTCAGTAATCCGACTCCCGTTTTATTGAATACCTTTGATAAAGCGGCATTTAATGAGGCTATCGGCAATAGCAGCACTTATGTCACGGATGTGGCTGTTAAGGACCATATCGCTTATGTCACAGAGAGCAATAGTGGCTCGTTAACCCTTTTTGATGTCAGCAATCCAACTAGTCTGCGCGTATTGAGTTCTTATAAAACTGGTGGTTACGCGTATAGCGTCACCTTATCTGGCACAACGGCTTATGTCGCAAATAGTAACAACGGTGTGGTGGCGGTAGATGTCAGTGATCCTTCCTCCCCGGCTTTACTGAGTAGCTACCAGACCACTGGCGCCAACGTCAACGACATAGCGGTTAAAGGTCATTATGCTTATGTCGCCAATGGTGCCGATGGCTTACAAGTTATCCAAATGTCTGAAAACACACTGCCCACCGGTAATATCACTATCAGCGGCACACTCAGCCAAGGTCAAATCCTCACCGCTAACAACACGCTCGTTGATGCCGATGGTCTAGGTTTAATCACCTACCAATGGCTGGCTAACGGCAAAGTCATCGGTACGGGCAACACGTTTCAACTAACCCGCAATGAAGTAGGCAAAGCCATCAGTGTAACGGCTAGCTATACCGACCAAAATGACACGCTCGAAACCGTCAACAGCACGGCAACCGCCTTGGTGCAAGCCCATACCAACACAGCACCGAGCTTTAATGTAGGCGATGGTAAACTGACTACAAATTTCGACCCAAACAATGGCTCTGGCGGTTATAGTGATGATGCACAAAGCGTGGCACTGCAAGCCGACGGCAAGATACTGGTGGCAGGATTGACAGTATGGAACAACTTAGGGCTGGTGCGCTACAACGTCGATGGCAGTTTGGACAGTAGTTTTGGCGCGGCGGGGTTTGCTACGGGTGATAAGTCGGTGATGGACTACACGCGAGCTAACAGTGTTGTCCCGCAGTCGGACGGTAAGATACTGGTGGCAGGATCATCTGGTGAGTATGAGTATTTTAGCGTGGAACGCTTTTTGAGCAATGGTAAGCTGGATGTCAATTTTGCCACCGATGGTAAGGTCACCACCGAAGATCTCAGTAGGGCTGGCGCTCAAAGTCTCACGCTACAGATGGATGGCAAGCTGCTGGTGGGGGGACATGCTTTAAATAGACAGGGGGGATATGAATTTGCCTTGGCACGTTACGACACCAATGGCTATCTGGACTTAAGCTTTGACACCGACGGCAAGCTTATCGATGCCGGTGGCTACCAAGCTTATAGCGTTGCCGTGCAATCGGATGGCAAACTATTGCTGGCTGGCAATACCTACCTGCTGGCTGGCGATACGACTTACAGTCACAACAAGCATTTCGCCCTAACACGTTACAACGCCGATGGCAGTCCAGATTTAAGCTTTGGCACGGCGGGTAAAGTCACCGTCGATTTCGGTTTTGGCGAGGATGAAGCGCGTAGTATGGTTGTGCAACCGGACGGCAAAATACTGCTGGGTGGCACTTCCAGTAATGGCCACGATAGCGATTTTACGCTGGTGCGTTACAACACCGATGGCAGCCTGGATTCCAGCTTCCATTTCGATGGCAAACTCACCAGCCATATTTCCGTAGGTGGCTATGACAATGTTTACAGCGTTATTCTGCAACCCGACGGTAAAATTGTTGCGGCGGGGGACAGTAACGGTGACTTTGCCTTGGCACGTTACACCGCCGATGGCAGTTGGGATACCAGCTTTGGCGACAATGGCAAAGTGACTACCGATTTTGGTACGCTTTGGGATTCAGCCCACAGCCTCGTTTTGCAACCCGACGGTAAGCTGCTGGTGGCAGGTCAAACGGGAAGCAACGAAACGAGCAATTTTGCCTTAGCACGTTACAACACTGACGGCAGTTTGGATGCCAGTTTCCATGTGCAAAATACGCTAGATAATGCGCCAAGCTTTACCGAAGCGGGAGCGGCTGTCGTGTTAGATGATAATGTGCAAATCTATGATGCAGAACTCTCTGCTACCGGCAATTACGCGGGGGCAAGCGTGAGCTTAAACCGTAGCGGTTTGGCCAATCCTCAAGATGTTTTTTCAGCTAAAACCGGCGGCACACTCGGCGTTTTAGATCAAGGTGGAAATTTGCTCGTCGATAACACCGCTATTGGTACGATTGTAAGCAATAGCGGCGGCGTGTTAACCCTCAATTTTAATAGCAATGCCACGCAATCTTTGGTCAATACTGCCTTACAGCACATCGCTTACAGCAATATCTCAACAACCCCGCCAGCAACAGCAAAAATTGATTGGACATTTAATGATGGCAACTCAAGCACCCAAGGCAGCGGCGGCGCATTCAGTGTTATCGGGAGTACCACTGTCAAAATAACCGATATACCCAACGGCCCTACGGCAACAGATAAGACGGTTATTTTGAATGAAGACAGTGTTTATACCTTTTCAATTGCTGATTTTGGTTATGTTGATGTAGCGGGTCTGGCAATGGCAAGCCTCACAATCACCCGCTTACCCGATGCTGGCTTATTGAAATTTAGTGGTAAGCCTGTCGTTTTAAACCAAAGCCTTGATGCCAGTCAGCTGAATAAGTTAAGTTTTACGCCGGTAGCAGAGGCTAATGGCAGTGCTTATGCCAGTTTTGACTTTACTGTTAGTGATGGACAGGCAGCCAGCACAATTCCTAATGTGATAACTTTGTCGGTTACGGCGGTTAATGATGCGCCTAATTTCACGGCACTTGCTGGTGCTATCAGTAACGGCATCGAGGATAAAGTCGTTACCGTTACTTTTACCGATTTGTTGGCACAAAGTAATGCGACAGATAAAGATGGGGCGATTGCCGGTTTTGCGATTCCAAGTCTTAGCAGCGGAAATTTGATTATTGGCTCGAATGCAGCCACAGCAACCGCTTGGGACTCGCAAAATAACGCGACGATTGATAGCCATAACAACGGCTATTGGACACCTGCGGCCAATGTGAACGGAATAGTTCCTGCGCTCACAGTTCTAGCAAAAGATGAAGGCGGACTACTTTCAAGCAAACCAGTTGTTGCTAACATTCAGCTTGCGTCTGTGAATGATCCCGTAACAGGTGATGTGATTATTTTGGGTACAGCAAACCAAGGCGAAACATTAACCGCCAGTAACACCTTAAGTGATGCTGATGGCGTAGGTGTAATCCGCTATACCTGGCAAACCGGCTCGACCGTTTTAGGGACGGGCAATGCTTATACCTTAACCCCAACGGATGTCGGCAAAACCCTCACGCTAATAGCGAGTTATACCGACCTTCAAGGTCATACTGAAAGTAAAAGCAGTGTTCCGACTTCGGCTATTTTGCCGGCTAGCTCGGCGGGGTTTGCAATTAAAGCCAATGATTTGTTTACCGGCGAAGATACCGATACGGCGGTTATTAGTATTTCTCTGGCAACCGCACCGACTCGTGATGTCACACTTAATATTAGCAGTAGCGATTTGAGTGAAGGGACTATTGCCAATCCAAAACTCATCTTTAGTCCGAACAATTGGTCTACTCCGCAGATACTTACTGTTGCTGGGGTTAATGACTATCTGAATGATGGCAACCAACCCTATATTCTGAATGCCAAAATCAGTAGTAATGATGTCAATTATCGCCAATTACACTTTGATCCTATCACTTTAAGCAATCGTGAAGATTTAACCACCACCGCCGATCCGCGCCTACCTATCGGTACGCCTCGCGACATGCCAATCAAATTATATGGCGATGTACAAGTCGATACATCTATCATTGTCGATGGGTTTTACAAGCCTGTGAGCACCTTCCCAGCCAATGATATTCTCAACGGTTTAGATGGAAATGACATTATCTACGGCAAAGATTTAGAAGATGATTTGTCCGGCGGCATCGGTAATGACACGCTTTATGGGGGAAATGACCAAGATTTCTTGTATGGACAAGACGGCAATGATCTTCTGTATGGCGAGCAAGACGCAGATTATTTAGATGGTGGTGTAGGCAACGATTCCTTAGACGGTGGCTTAGGCTTAGACACGCTTATTGGTGGCTCTGGCAATGATACCTACTATTTAGGTTACGATGTCTTAGATGTTATTAAGGATAATGGCGTAAGCAGTGATATTGACACGGTTATCATGCCTTATCAATTGCCCAAATATACCTTGCCGCGTGGTATTGAAATTGGCACGATTGCATCGGGTACTGCGGCGAGTAGTCTTACTGGTAATGACAGTAACAATGTGTTGACTGGAAATGACGGTAACAACACACTCAATGGTCAAACCGGCAATGATTCCTTAGTCGGTGGATCGGGTAATGATTCATTAGAAGGCGGCACAGGAAATGATACCGTCACCGCCGGTGAGGGTAACGATTTGCTTATCGGCGGCAACGGCTTAGGTGATGATGTCTATGTTGGCGGTTTGGGCAATGATACGGTCAAATACACCAGTGCGATATCCAGTATTACGGTGGATCTGAGTAAACATACCGCCAGTGGCAATGAGATTGGTAATGATAATTTAGTGGGCATTGAAAATATTATTGCCGGTCAAGCGGGTGATAGCGTACTAGGTGATGCAGCGAATAATTCTTTAGATGGCTATAAGGGCAACGACTCTCTCAATGGCAGTGCTGGCAATGATATTTTGATAGGCGGTTTAGGAGCTGATCGGCTAACGGGCGGCACTGGTGCGGATCGATTTAAATTCAATACCGAAGCCGAAACAGGTATAACGGCAACAACTTACGATACGATTACAGACTTTAGTCACACTCAAGGCGATAAACTGGATATCTCAGCAATAGATGCCAATACCGGAATGGCGGGTAATAGTAGTTTTGCCTTACCTACGAGTGGCGGAACGTTTTCAGGTAGTTTTGCCAATCCAGGGGATTTGTATCTCGATCAATCGGCACACATTCTTTATGGTAATAACGATGCTGACAGCAGTGCTGATTTTGCTATTTTGTTGCTGGCTATCAATAGCTTAAGTGCCAGCGATTTAATCCTTTAAAAAGCCTTTACAACCCGAGGTTTGGTGGCTCTTATAAGGCTCTCCAAACCTCGGATTGTCCATAAACATTAGCCTAGGCGTTGTTCCCAAGCCCACGCATGGGCAACAATCGCTTGCAAATCGGCGTAAATCGGTTGCCAACCGAGTTCACTGCGGGCACGGCGAGAATCTGCAACCAAGCGTGCAGGATCGCCAGCACGACGTTCAGCATTGACAATTTCAATGGATCGATTAGTCACATGTTGCACAGTATCAATAACTTGCTGCACTGAAAAGCCCGCCCCATTACCCAGATTAAAACGCTCACTCGCCCCGCCAGCTTGTAAATAGCGTAAAGCCAATAAATGCGCGGTACACAGATCGTGAATATGAATGTAATCTCGAATACAAGTGCCATCTGGCGTATCGTAATCACGCCCGAAAACATGGATGTTAGCGCGTCGTTTTGAAGCCGCTTGTAAGATTAAGGGGATTAAATGCGTTTCAGGATCATGACGCTCGCCTAATAGACCCTCTGGATCGGCACCTGCGGCATTAAAATAACGCAAACATACCGAATTAAGACCGAAGGCGAGTTGATAATCGGTCAAAATTTGCTCCACCATCCACTTTGAACGTCCGTAAGGATTAACTGGGCGACAAGGATGTTGTTCATCAATCGGCACATAATCGGGCTCACCAAAAACGGCGGCAGTTGACGAAAAAATAAAATGTTGCACACTGTGGGCAACCATAGCATCCAATAAATTCAACGTGTTGCTGAAATTATTACGATAATATTTGTCCGGTCGCGTAACCGATTCCCCCACTTGAATAAAAGACGCAAAATGCAAAACAGCTTCGGGCTGATACTGACTGAAAGCAGTGGCTAAGGCTTGCTGATCCGCCAAATCCGCTAAGATAAACTCACCACCTAACACCGCATCTCGGTGACCACTGGATAAATTATCAAAGGTCACCACCTCATGCCCCTCAGACAGCAACATTTTTACCATATGCGAACCGATATATCCGGCGCCCCCTACAACCATTACTCTCATATTTTCCTCTCTTTAAGTAACTGACAAATCATATTGTGTGTTAACGCTGCATTTCATATTTGCGTAATTTTTCAACCAAAGTTGTACGGCGCATATTCAAGCGTTTTGCGGCATGAGCAACCACGCCATTAGATTCTTCTAAGGCTTGGCGAATTAATTCAATTTCCATGATGTTCAAATATTCTTTTAAATCAATACCACCTGCGGGTAAGTGCGTCACTATCGGGCTATTAGTGGGTAATGGTGCAAGTAGCTCTTCATGTTCGCTATATGCTTCACTGTCCTCCATATCCATGTCGAGCGTATACTCCGCGATGCTAGTTTGCTCATGGCTTAAAGTATCCGGCACGACAAAACGCTGAAATTTCTCGGGTAAATCCGCTGCATCAACCCGTTCGGACGGATAGATAATTGCCAATCTTTCGATTAAATTAGCTAATTCACGAATATTTCCAGGCCAATCGTATTGCATTAATACCGCCAGAGCGGCTTGCGTTAAACTGACTGAGCCACGATTAGCCGCTTGCAGTCGCGCCAGCAAATCGTTGACTAACAATGGAATATCTTCGGGACGTTCTCGTAATGCCGGCATGTCTATCGGAAAAACATTGAGACGGTAAAATAAATCTTCGCGAAAGCGATTATCTTTTATTTCTTGTTCCAAAGAGCGGTGTGTAGCGGCAATGACGCGCACATCGCTGTATATCGTTTTATTGCTCCCGACGCGCTCAAAGGTACGTTCTTGCAATACGCGCAATAGTTTTACTTGCATCGCCATTGGCATATCGCCGATTTCATCGAGAAATAAGGTGCCGCCTTCCGCCATTTCAAAACGTCCTTGTCTTGCACTTAATGCGCCGGTGAATGCGCCTTTTTCATGACCGAATAATTCACTTTCCAACAGCTCGGCAGGAATTGCACCGCAATTGATGGGAACAAACAACTTACTACGGCGCGTAGAGGCTTCATGCAGCGCACGCGCAACAACTTCTTTACCCGTGCCCGATTCACCCAAAATCAAGACCGTTGCATCCGATTCCGCTACTTGTAAAATTAATTTACGGACATTGACAATGGCAGGGCTGATGCCTTGTAAACGTTCTAACGCCGCATGTCGATGCTCAATTTTAAGGGGGGGAGGCAGTGGTAAAGAGGGGGTGGCTGCATTATCAATAGATTGTTTTAACTGAGAATACGTTGCCGGCCATTCAATCAGTTTATGGGGTAGTGCGTTTGAATTAACTGTCTTAGCAGCATTTTCTGTTTTGTTAAGCAGTAAGAGAATGAGTGGCTTATCGCTCAAATTATCTAGGGTTGCGAGTATAGATGCGTGTTGCGTGCAACCATAATCGACCAACACCGCAAAATAGCGGCTGTTTTTTAACGTATCATCTTGAAAATCAATCGAAGTAGTGCTTTCAACCTGATATTCTAAGAACTGAAGCACGATCTCAAGTTGCTGAGTCCTAGTTTGATTGTCATCAATTAACAAAATACGTGGCATTGCCATATTAGCTACACTTAACACTCAAAATTAATCGACAAAAACAGTTGTCATTGGTTATTCGGTAAGGTGGACTCTCGTTCGAGATATATTATAGACAATCTGCTGATAAAATCCCTAGAGCGTACTCACTCATACACGTAATGAATAGAATACGTAGAACATTTCTTCAGGGTCTTGGTATCATGTTGCATAATAACACGTTGTTCCTACCTAACCGTATTTGAGCTTTATTGAGGAGGATATTCATGACGATTGAAGGCCTAAATTTATCTGCGCCAAGTAGCTCTGTTAAAGTGCAGGCTAACCCAAGTGTTGCATCGGATAAAGCTGTCACCGATACTGAGTTTGCAGAAACCCTAAAAAATCAGTTCCAGCAATCTGAGCGTTTATTAAACGAAGACCAGAGCGCACTTAAAATAATACCTGACGACACACCACCGCCAGCCGCGACAAATAATACCGAAGATAGTACAGCCGCTTTATTGGACATGTTATTGCCGTCTAGCGCATCGTCTGCCCCAACGACACCCGAGTTACCATCACCGTTAGAGACGACACATTTGGCATTGCCAGAGTCCATTAATGCTTCACTGACTGCCGCCGTCAATCAACCCAATCCGGCCGTAGCAATGACACTGCCGAATGTAACGATAACCCCGCCGACATCTGATGACACCGCAACCGACACGCCGCCTACCAGCGCGTTGACCAGCATGATGCCCAGTAATCTAAATTTATTGGGCATGACCGATAGCGGTGACGCGAGTGCAGACAGCGGCACACCAGCAACGCCTGAGTTGCAGGACTTACCCGATACCGCTGTCGCGACGGAAGTCTTGGCAAAACAAGAAAATGAAACACCCCAGCCCGGTGCGAATACAACACCCGTGCCTGTCACAGTAGAACAAAAACAAGACATAACCAGCATTAGCAAACCGTTAAACCATCCGGGGTGGAGTCAAGACTTAGGTCAGCAAGTCGTTTGGCTGTACAACAAAGCCATGCCATCAGCGGAAATCAGCTTAAATCCTGAGCATTTAGGCCCTATCTCTATAAAAATCGAAGTCAATCAAGATGACACCTCCATTCAGTTTAGCACTCCGCATTTAGCGGTGAAAGAAGCATTAGAGGCCTCTATTCCTAAATTAAGGGAAATGTTAGGCACTCAGCAACTCAATCTACTGGACGTGAATGTTCAACAGCAATCGTTTTCTAATCAACATCAACAACACACCCCTAATCCAGCGTTTGCAGATCCTCAGGGACAACATTCTGGTGGTGAATCATTAGACTCGACGACCGACCAACCGACGCAGATCGTCGAAGTCAATGGCTTAGTAAGTCTTTATGCGTAATTAGCCTTGTCTCAATACGCGAGTATTTATGATCAAAATACTCGCGTGCCAAGCGTTGAAGCGACAAATCAAGGCTAGACGACTAAGAAATCACGCATCATCCCCATATCTTCATGTTCAAGATTGTGGCAGTGATACATAAACAAGCCTTTAAAGTCTTGGAACGGTTTAATAATGCGGACTTTCTCGCCCGGCATAACTAACACAGTGTCTTTTAGACCGCTGACAATAAAGCCATCACGCACACTGGCATAATCGCTGCTTTCATCAGCATCAATACTGCGGCTAATAATTTGAAACGGTTGCCCGTGCAGATGGATAGGATGTGCCATCGTCATCATCATGCCCATGCCACCGCCCATACCGCCATGCCGCATTCCACCCATACCCATGCCACCACGCATACCGCCGTGCTGCATTCCCCCCATACCTTGATGCTCGCTCGCCGGTTGTTGCGGCGCTTGATTACCGTGTCCGCCACCGTGTGCATGGAAAATTTCCATCAATTGCACGGTATTAACCGGAATACGCTCAATCGGTAGCACATCGTTGTACGCATAAGGTCGACCATTCAGCAGCATCGCCATGTGTCCTTCGGAAATGCCAATGGGAACGGGCTGATTAGGGTTAGCTGTTTCGTCTGTTTTATAACGCTGTATTTTGGATAAGGTAGACGGCAATTTTGGACTATCGCTGACTTTGCGAGCAACGCGGGCAGTAAAGATCGGATAATCGCTACCAACCGGCAAACTGCTAGTGTGCATCATCATGCCCATTTTGGGCAATGCGCCGGTAAACGCCAAGCTCCGCATGACTAATTGTGAGCCCACATCACGACCACTAAAATCAGCCCAAACATCTAAGCGTTCGCCGGGTGCTAGCATGACATAAGGCTTGGTTTCTGGGGATTCTAATAATCCGCCATCCACGCCAATAACGGTCATAGGCGTACCGTCATCCCACGCCAATTTGTAAATACGTGCAGTTGAGCCATTCATAAAGCGCAACCGATAGGCGCGACTGTCAACCTCTATATGAAAATCAGCACGCCCATTAACCAAAATACGGTCGCCGTAAAAACCTACCATACGATCGTGCATACTGCGTGCATAAATCAGCTGGTTTTGAGAATCGAACAAACGATCTTGAATCACAATGGGGATTTCATATTCCCCTGAAGGCAAACCCAGTGCGGCTTCTTCATCATCATTAACCACTAATGCACCAGCCAAACCATGATAAACCTGCTTGGCGGTGTTTTCGTGTGGATGTGGATGATAAATCGCCATACTGGCGCGGTTTAAGACTTCAAATTCGTAAACTAAGCTGGCGCCTGGGTCAATGGTATAAAGCGGATGACCATCCATTTCAGCCGGCACATGCAGACCATGCCAATGGGTGACGGTCGGCTCGGCTAGACCATTATGTAAATGAACACGAACTTTTTGACCTTTTTCCAGACGGATAATCGGGCCTAAATAAGAACCTGGAATATCGGTAATCGTATGTTTAGGGCCTTGTAACAGCTTTGCACTGTATTGTAAGACCGTGGTTTGTTGACCGACCAAAATAGGTACGCGCTCTTGTTTACACAACAAGTCAATTTCTACATCGGGCTTAAAGTTTGGTGAGGCTTTACGCGGTGGCAATTTGGGCATGGCTTGCATCCCTTCCATTGCGTTAAGTAAACCGGGCATACCGGATAATGCGAGGAATCCCAGGCTGGACTGGGTGAGGAAACGGCGGCGGGAATAGTTGTTATTATAGTCAGACATAAAATCTCCTTTAGACGTTTTGTCTTTTTGTTAGGCTGTGGAATGACAACAGCCGACCTGACTATATAGGAGTAAAAAGTAATGTTCAAGAATCTAAACTCATGCGATAGTTGAGTTTATGCGTGATCACTTGATTTTACTGATAACATTCCCTCATGCACGGTTATTTGTTCCAGCAGAAGCCGTCATGGTTATCTAATCGTTAACAACTGAGCGAAATCGAAATGGTCAAGGTAGCGGCTCGCTTAGCCAACGATTAAAATACGCTTACTCTTAAATTAAGCGACCTGTTTTTCTATATTCCCACAGTAAGTGAATCCCGCTATGCAAACAACAATTAAACAAGTCATCCACTCGGCTAATCAGATTATTCTTGGCAAAGATCATAAAATTCGTTTGGCATTGTGCTGCCTTTTGGCACGCGGACATTTGCTGATAGAAGATATTCCAGGTGTTGGTAAAACGACACTCGCACATACTCTGGCAAAATTACTGGGATTACAGTATCAACGGATTCAATTCACTAGCGACATTTTGCCAGCGGATATTTTGGGCGCGTCGGTGTTTGATGCCAAAAACCTTGAGTTTAAATTTCACCCAGGGCCTGTTTTCAACCAAATGGTGCTGGCTGATGAAATTAACCGCGCAACACCTAAAGCGCAAAGTGCGCTGTTAGAGGCGATGGAAGAACACCAAGTCACGGTCGAAGGTAAAACTTACCCGTTACCAGAGCCGTTTTTTGTCATTGCGACACAAAATCCGTCACATCAAATCGGCACATTTCCCTTGCCAGAATCGCAGTTAGATCGCTTTTTAATGCGTATTGAGCTGGGCTATCCCGATGCCGCCGCAGAACGTGCTTTGTTATTGGGCGAAAATCGCAGTCATTTGATAAGCACTTTACCCGTTATGTTAGCACCTGACGTATTGCAAACGATTCAACAGCAAATTACGCAAGTCTTTGCCTCAGAAGCGTTATTAGATTATTGCCAAGCCTTAATTGCCTTAACACGCGAGTCACCGGATTATGCTTCGGGTTTATCACCACGCGGTGGTCTGGCTTTGCTAAGAGCGGCTAAAGCGTGGGCGTTTATGGATAGTCGTGATGCCGTATTGCCTGAAGATATACAAGCCGTACTTGCCGCCGTGGTGGGACATCGTTTACGTTATGGTAATCAGGATGCAGAAGCGGTGGTTGCACCATTACTTAAAATGGCGGTTTACTAATGCGTGCTGAGCTGAAAGCGCGATTTAAATCGCACCGGCTTTTTGCGGGTGAACCTGCGGCAGATGCGCCGGTTATCTTAACGCATCGGCGAATTTTTATTTTACCGACCTTGCGGGGGTTATCTTTTGTCGTCGTTCTGATTTTATTGTGGTTGATAGCCTTTGTTTATAACAATAACCTCGCCTATTTATTAACGTTCTTATTAGGCAGTGTGTTTTTCATAACCATCTTGCATACCGTTAAGTCCTTATCAGGCTTAAGTGTGCAAAAAGGTCGAGTCCACCCGGTGTTTGCCGGTGAAGCGGCCGGTTTTATGTTACATCTTAATAACTTATCAAATTATGAACGGCCTCAGTTGTCTGTCACCTTAGACAGCACCGAAATGCTGAGTCTGCCCGCAGCTGGCAAAGCGATGTTGAGCTTATATTCCAGCACTCATAAACGCGGTTGGCATCACGCGGGCAAAATCACCATTGCCAGTTGTTATCCCTTAGGCTTATTTCGTGCATGGTCACCGATACGCTTTGATTTTAAGGTGTTGGTGTATCCCAAACCGGCCATGCAGGAAAGCCCTTTTCCAGACACTAGCCCAATGGCGGCTTCATATGGCATCAATCATAAAGGCAGTGCTGATTTTTATGGCTTGCAAACCTATCAACCGGGCGATTCTATCAAGCACATTCATTGGAAAGCGTTCGCCAAAGGCTTGGGGGTGTACAGTAAACACTATGGCGACGGTAGTGCGACGGAACTTTGGCTGGATTTTCAACAAACCCAAGGCGCGTCTGTTGAGCAACGCTTAAGCCAATTATGCCGTTGGGTATTAGATGCGGAACGTGCTAATTTACGCTATGGCTTGGTTTTGCCAGGCTTAAGCTTAGCGCCGGATAACGGCGCAGCGCATTCGATTCAGTGCTTGGAAGCCCTCGCTTTATTTTAGCCTCATGAAACCACATCCGCGTAGTTTAGTTTTTTTACTGTTCTCCTTAGGCTTAATTGTCTTTCCGCACGTTAACCACATTCCTGTCAGTATTTTTGCGTATTTTTACTTGCTGCTGGGCTGGCGGTGGTTCGGTTTATGGCAACCTGCGTATTTACCCAACAAAAGTCTGCTATTGCTTTTGACTCTTATCGGCATGGCTTTGCTGTACCGCGAATATCAAGGTTTATTTGGTCGTGATGCCGGTACGCGCCTGTTTGTGCTCGCGTTGGGACTTAAGTTGATGGAGATTAACCGTGAGCGTGATTTATATCTGATTAGCTTTCTGGCGTTTATTGTTGCCGCCTCACAATTTTTATATGAACAAAATCTGCTAATGGGTGCTTATATTTTGCTCGTTTGCGGTCTGTTGCTGGCGACGTTGATTGGTTTGAATAGCCAAGACCCCAAACCCATTGGCGCATTAAAAACGGCAAGCCTGTTATTGGCTCAAGCGTTGCCGATGGCGATTGTTTTGTTTGTCTTATTCCCACGTCTCGAAGCGCCCCATTGGATGTTGTTGCAAGACAAGCAACAAACTAAAACTGGATTAAGTGAACAAATGGAACCCGGCTCAATTACCGATTTAGGACAATCGGATGAGTTGGTGTTTCGTGTTAATTTTGCAGGAGCCATGCCGCCGCCCGCACAACGCTATTGGCGCGGGCCGGTATTATCTCAAACCGATGGGAAACGCTGGACACAAGCCAAAAATAAAGATTTTGGTCAATTTATGGCACAGCCTGAATTTAAAGGACAACGCTATCAATACACTTTGCTGATGGAACCCCGCGCTAAAAACTGGGTGTTTGCATTGGATTTGCCCGCTGAGTTTTCGGGGGCTTTACGCCGTAATAGTCATTATCAATTAATCAGCTCGGATAATCTTGATAAACGTACCGAGTATCAAATCAGCTCCTATCCAGCTTACAACACCGGCTTTATCACGCGCACGGAATACGACAATGCAACACAACTGCCCGGTGAGCCTTCTGCCAAAATAAAACAATTGGTAAATCAATTACAAGGCGTTAATCATCCGCCAGAATTTATGATTGAACAATTGCTCACATATTTTAGAACAGAAGATTTTCATTACACTTTAACGCCACCGTTAATGGAAGATAAGCCCATTGAAACCTTTTTGTTTGTCACGCGCTACGGTTTTTGTAGCCACTATGCCGCTGCGTTTGTGTATTTGATGCGAGTAGCGCATATACCGGCGCGAGTGGTGACAGGCTATCAAGGCGGAGAAGTTAATCCAGTCGGCAATTTTTTGGAAGTGCGACAAGCCGATGCCCATGCTTGGGCGGAAGTCTGGTTGACTAACAAAGGTTGGGTACGGGTTGATCCAACCGCCGCGATTGCACCTGAGCGTATCGAAAAAAATGTCAATTTGGATGCGCTTGAAATGGGACGTGAAATCCGTTTTTCGGCGTTAACCGAGCAAAATTCAGCGGTCTATCATTGGTTAAAACAGGCAAACCAGCTTTGGCATTTAGTCGACTATCAATGGCAACGCTGGGTTATTAATTACAACACCGTCAATCAGCTCAAATTCTTATCCTCTTTAGGGATTGCGAATTTGCAAGCAATGTTGTCGTGGTTGGTAGGCATTATTGGGGTACTTACTGCGATACTCGCAGGTTTGTTATTACATCAAAAAAACCGAGCCATCAATCAAACCTTACGGAGTTATCAGCAATTCTGTCAAAAACTGGCTAAACAGGGCGTTGTTCGAGCCGACCACGAAGGCGCAAAGGATTTTGCCGAACGTGCCATAACTCAATTACCCGAACACGCCACCGCGATAGCGCAAATAACTGAAAGATTTATCGCCTTGCGTTACAGCAGACAGGGCTTTATTCGAGAAGATTTACAACAATTACAATACTGGGTAAGGAAATTAAAACTTTGAGGGAACGATCTCAATATTTTTGGGCGTTCGCCCTATCTTGACACCATTGATAAAATTCATGCGCGGGCATCGGCTTGGCAATGCCGTAGCCTTGAGCGAAATGACAACCTAAATCTGCAAGTGCCTGCAAATGCGCCAAAGTTTCTGCACCCTCGGCAATAATTTCTCTATCAAAGGCCTCGGCTAAGGCAATAATGCCTTTGATGATCGCCTGATCGCTGGAATCATTAAGCATATTTCGTACAAACGATTGGTCTATTTTGATGGTATTGGCAGGCAGGTTGCGTAAAAAGGTTAAGGATGAATAGCCTGTACCAAAATCATCTAAAGCAAAGCTAATCCCTAATTTTTGAGCTTGTGAAATAATGGTTCTAACCATACCAAAATCTTCTAAGGCAGCGGTTTCGAGAATTTCAACTTGCAAACTATTTTCTGTTAATTCAGGATTCAATTTAAAATAATTTTGTAAATTACTCATAAAATCAATCGATTGAAGATGATTAGCGGTAATATTAATAGCGACTTCTATCATTAAGCCCTGTACTCGCCATTCCAAAATCTGAGTTATAGCTTGATGAATAACCCAATTGCCCACTGGAATTTCCAATGCGGTTTCTTGTACAAACGGCAAAAACTCCATCGGCGCTAATAAGCCACGTTCCGGATGCTGCCAGCGAATTAAGGCTTCTGCGCCAACAACCTCGCCGGTCAACAAATTGATTTTAGGTTGATAAAACAATACAAATTCATTTTGCTCCAACGCTCGGCTAATCCGTTGTAAAGACGCATTGAAATGTTGAAGCCGGTTGTCTTGTGCTGTATCAAAAAAGTGATAACGATTTTTTCCGGTTTGTTTGGCAATGTACATGGCTTGATCCGCATGGCGCAACAATATGTCAGGCCCTTCATTATCAAGCGGGTAAAGTGTCACACCAATGCTAGCACTCACCACGCACTGTCTATCGTTGATTTTTACCGGAGTCGCAATTGCTGCTAATAAGCGGTCGAGAATCAGTGTACAACCTAAGGTATGCTCAATACCTTGTAATAAAACAACAAATTCATCCCCCCCTAAACGCGCCACCGTGTCAATTTCGCGAATCACTTTATTGATCCGTTGGGCGCATTCAATAAGCACTAAGTCGCCGGCATTATGTCCTAATTCGTCATTAACGGGTTTGAAACCATCTAAATCGAGATAACATACCGCCAGTAATGTCTGGTCACGCTTACTTTGGGCAACCGCTTTATTCATACGATCATTCAACAAAACGCGATTTGGAATACCGGTCAAAGGATCAAAATGCGCTAATTTTTCTAACTCAACTTCGTGTTGTTTTATAGCAGAAATATCAGTAAACACACTAACCGAATGCTCTAACTGACCGTGCTCATCATAAATACCCGCAACGGATAGCCATTCAGGATAGAGCGTACCATCTTTGCGACGATTCCATACCTCACCTTGCCAATGACCATTGGCTAATACGGTTTCCCAAAGATCTTTAAAAAATTCATCGGATTGCAAACTGGTTTTCAGTAATCTGGGATTTTTACCAATCACCTCTTCGCGTGTATAGCCAGTAATTCGAGTAAATGACTGATTGACCTCCTTAATATGACCATTTAAATCAGTCACCACAATCCCTTCTAGGGCATTCTCCAGCACTTTGGCAGATAATCGTAAGCTGGCTTCGCCTTGTTTACGCTGAGAAATATCAGCGGCCACCATTAAGCTCGCAATAATTTGTGCTTGTGCGTTGTATAAGGGCGAGACGGTAATTTCCAACCACCGGCGTGTTTGCATAAAGCCGGTAACTTCCAACTCTACGATACGGGTTTGACCCAGCAGCGCTTGTTGATGATAAGCAATAAAATGTTCACGATAAGCTAAATCGACAAAACTAAAAGCAGGATAATGATTGGCGTGTTGTAAGTCGTTAAATTCAAGAAACGACAAGGCTGTTTTATTCAGCAATAACCAGTTATTATCTTTGGACAATATACCAACGCCGTGATGGGCATTTTCAATCAACGCATCCAAAAAACCGCCTCGCTCGATTAAATTGCGTTGCGTTTCTAAGAAATTGAGGTGATTTTTAACGCGCAACCGAGTGGTGTTGCGATTAATGGGTTTGGTGATGTAATCTACTGCGCCTAATTTAAGGCCTTCATTTTCTGAAATTTCACCCACAGCGGCCGTAACAAAAATGACCGGAATTGATCTAGTCACCGGGTTTTCTTTCAATAAATAACAGACATCAAAGCCATTTAAATGAGGCATCATGACATCTAACAAAATCAAATCAGGCTGTGGTTTTTGTTCAGCAATCGCTAAGGCGGTTTTGCCATTGTTAGCCACCTTAATGTGATAATCTTGACTGAATAAATTAGCCAAAATTTCGACATTAACGGGCTCATCATCAACAACCAGAATGATAGGATTATGCTTATTAAACATGGTTTATTCAATATTGTTTAAGAGCGCAACCAATTCCGCAAGTGTTAA
The DNA here is from genome assembly GCA_903945375.1 of uncultured Methylococcaceae bacterium. Classification (GTDB taxonomy): domain Bacteria; phylum Pseudomonadota; class Gammaproteobacteria; order Methylococcales; family Methylomonadaceae; genus Methylovulum. Next base: position 49,144 of record CAJAVP010000075.1, read on the forward strand.
ATGCGCCTCGGTGTAATCCAGTTTTTTAATGCTATTAACTAATTTCATATAGAGCTCGTGCTGTGAAGGAGGTATCGCTGCTTTTAGTTCAGCTAACAAAGTTGCGCTAATATAATCATTTCCATCCAAGAGTGCATTCAATTTTTCTGTTATTTCATGGAAGCTTTGCCATTCAATACTCATAACTGGCTTTGCTGACGGCTGAATGGTATCTAACATGTCGTCAATGACGCTTAAACAATGCACATAAACCTCTTGCCATTCACTAAACACGTTAGGATCACAATATCCCTGCTTTAATTGATTATCCAATGTTTGTGAAATTTGATACAAAGCGACTGCGCCCAAATTTCCTGCTACCCCTTTTAATTGGTGTAATTTGGCTTCTGCTTCACTAAATTCGGCGCGATCTAGCAACTCGGCAACGGTCTGCGCCGTCGCAGTAGTGTAAGAATCACGAAATAATACTAACAGTTGCTTAAACTGCTCTAAATCATGATCTAACAATGTCAAAATATTACTAAAGTCAAAACCCTCTGGTTCGGGTAATTGCGTGACTGACGGTTTAATGACAAGGTCTTCAATTTGCGAGGCCGCTTCGTCACCGTGTAACCAGTGTAATAGTGTCATAATCAATTGTTTGGAATTGAGAGGTTTGGATAAATGGTCATTCATTCCTACGGCCAAACAGGCCTCTTTGTCGTGCTGCATGGCGGCGGCAGTCATCGCAATAATAGGTATATCTCGACCTTCTGGCAACGCACGAATTCGGCGTGTTGCCTCAAAACCGTCCATAACAGGCATTTGTAAATCCATTAAAATAAGATCGAAGCGTTCTTTAGTGACCCACTCTAGCGCTTCTGCGCCTTGATCAACGACCACCAAATAAAAACCTGCTTTTTGCAGAAACTCGCGCGTAATTATTTGATTTAATGGATTGTCTTCAACTAACAAAATATGTCGGCCTTGAATCGGTTTGGCCATTTCAGCCAGTGAAACTTTTTTAACTGCCTCAGCTTGATTTACCATCGAACTGGGCAAATAAGCATTGACAATGGTGTTGTACAACCCCGACATGCAAACCGGCTTAGACAGTACCGCGTTAGGTTTTGCGCTAGAGTTATCAATAGCATCTTGTAAGTTATTGGTACAATGCGCTGTGATGATAATTAGCACGGGGAGTTGGCTGAGCTTGCCTTGCGCCACTGCATCAACAATTTGAGCAATTAACTCAATTCCATTCATTTCTGGCATATGCCAATCCACTAAAACTAAGCCAAAAGGTCGATGCGCTTGATCTGCTTGCAACAGTAAATTTAAAACCGCATTAGCGGATAAGCAAGTCGTCACTTCAAATTTCCAACTTTCCAGATAATGCTGAAGAATCTGACAAGACGTTTCCATATCATCAACGACTAATACTCTTGAGCCAATCAGATTCGGTAATAAGACTGGCGGTATACGTTGGGAAACCTCGGATACCGGTAAGGTAAACGTGAAAGCCGTTCCTTGACCCACTTGACTTTGTACCGTAATTTGTCCGCCCATTAAATCGAGCAATTGCCGGCAAATTGCCAAGCCTAATCCTGTTCCACCAAAGCGACGGGAAATAGAGGCGTCCGCTTGACTGAAAGATTGAAATAATCGCGAAATATCCTCTTCGCTCATGCCAATGCCGGTATCTCGCACCAGCAGTCTCAGCCAGTATCGGTCATCTTGCTGTGCATCAATATCGACTTTTATATAAATCTCACCCTGCGAAGTAAATTTAATGGCGTTACTGACCAAATTATTCAGTATTTGTCGAATCCGCATCATATCGCCACTCACTAAGTAAGGGACATTAGGATCAACCTCGACAAAAAGCTCTAAGCCTTTCTTTTCAATTTGCACGCAAAACATATCCGCCAAATCTTGTAGCATCTCTTCGATAATAAACGGATGATGCTCAATATCTATTTTACCGGCTTCTATTTTAGAAAAATCCAATACGTCATTAACAATGCTCAGTAAAGAGGCTGTGGCTATCTGCACACTTTTTAAATATTCACTTTGACGACTATCAAGCTGCGTATCTTGTACCAGTTCCGTTAAGCCAATAATCGCATTCAGCGGTGTACGAATTTCATGACTCATGTTAGCTAAAAATTCTGATTTTGCTCTACTTGCGGCTTCGGCATGAGCTTGCGCTTTAGTGACTTCTAAGGTTCGCTCAATGACTTTATCCTCTAAATCTTGATAAGAATGCCGTAATCTTCCTAATAAGCGATCAAATGCTTGTCCTAAACGAACAATTTCAATATCCCAGCTCTGCCATTGCGTGTCTGTCAATAAATCTTTGGCATAACTGATCGTATCCACTTGTTCAATCAGCACATTTAGAGGAAGTAGTGCCTGATGACTTAATCTCCTAGCTAACCACGTTGCTAGTAATAACAGTAGCACGGTTGCTAACACATAATCCGTTATCATGTTGTGCAAATGCTCGATATACGTTTGTTGAGACTGCGCGACGGTGAGCTGAAAAGGCTGATCTAGAGGTGCGGGAAAGACTATCTGACGGCTTGCTTGCCACCATTGCTGAGGTTCGGTAGGTAGATTGGATATAGTCTTATAGCCTATTTCCAGTTTAATAGAGACTAGCAATTGATTGCTGAGGGTATCCAATAAATTCTTCATATTGAAGCGGTACAGGACAACGCCTTCTATAGAACCTGTGGCGGGAAAAATAACGGGATACGCCACAACCAAATACTTATCTGTTATTTCTGACATTGATCGCTTTTCATTAAGCGTGTTTTTTACGAGCTCTGCCTGTTCTGCCCAAATCCCTAACTCCGCAGTAGAATACAAAAGACCGCGCCCCTTAGAATCCCCTAACCATAACTCACCATCCAATTGAGAAATTAAATTGTGTTGTAAAAAAAAAGGCTTTAGATAACTCTCAAGTCTAGTATCATCAATTAAGGCATTCGCCAATAAGGGATGATTTGCCAAATTGGCTAAACTACTTAATACTTCTCCTAAAGTATGTTCTATTTTTGCATTGGTTTGCCGTAAATCCTGCTCCAAATGATCATTAGCTTGTTGTTGTAGTAAATGATCGACTAACCAAAAAGAGCTGCCCGCACTAATTAAAATAAAGCCAAAAGTGGCGGTTATTAAATAGAGCATCAAGCGATTTGCAAGGCTTTTTCTGATCTTAAAAGTGAATAATTTCATTTAAGGAAATATGGAGAAGTGATGAATAGAAAGCGGTTCAATGTAATGACATGCCTATCTAAGCAAATGCTATCGACCGATGCATGGGATGATTGCCTTATCACTGACTAATAACACAGTAATTAAGCCATGTTCTATTGGTTTTACAGAGCCCGCTCCTTAATCAAATTTCCAAACCAATAAAGCTTGCGGCAAGCTTTCTTCAAATCCTTTAATGCCGAATTTATTATGCCAGTATTGATATTCGATGCCGAGAAAGACCCGTCCAGTTTCTCCAAATAAATCACCAACATCTAAGCGTATTTGTGGCTGGGCTAAAATATTACTGACATATCCATAATTTTTACTGCCAATAAAATCGCAAAAACCTTCAAAACTCCAGTGACTGCCCGCAATGGTAAAGGGCAATTTCCACACCGGAGTAAATTGCCAAGATGGGCCTTGCTCAATCGGATCAAGTACGTTGTGTTGTAAAATATCTAAGCTAAGTAATTTAAATCCTGGTACTTTAAAATCTATTGTAAATCCATACAAAATTATGCGTGTACCACTCTTAGGACTATCTAAGTTTTCTCCTGCATTTACACCTATTGAGGCATTCAAATCCTTAAAAACCCCCCAGCTTAAATCCTGCCGGATAAGCTTATTGACACTAAAATAGCTGTAAGCCTCACCATAAACGCTGGTTTGCGATGGCTGTCCATTATCGGTAATTAAAGTATCCATAAAGAAAAAGTTGCGCCCTAAAGCCCAACCATCCGCATGTGAGACGGTAATAATGGATTGTCCAATGTCCTGGGAATTGCCTGGCATTCGATAACCCTGACCGTGTAAATATTGAATTTCAGTGCTACTCCAATCGAATCCATTCGCTATTGTCACGGCGGGCATGACGAAGAGAATGAATAACACTGAGGTGGCCATTTTAGACAAGGGAGACATGAGCGGATAACCCGATATGGTTAAAGGTTGGGCAAAATGCAGGAATCTTACTAACAGACTGTATTTTAAAGCATCCACTCAAAATACATTCGTTCCTAAGCCAGTACGCTTCGATGTCGAAGCGTACTGACTTAGGAATCGGTAAAACAGGACGCGACTGAAAATTACCTATTTTTTTGCTGTTACTTTTCTGATTTAAGATAACAGTATTTAGGATTGATATCAACCCAATCGCTCAATCATCTTTTCCGCTTGTTCGGCGAACTTTTCCAAATCTCCTTTTTTAATCGTTTCGACAGGAATGACTAATGCTGTAGATAAATTAATGAATATATAAACATAACGTTTACCATATTCCACTCTAAGTAATTCTTCCCAAGCCATTTTATTTTTACCGCTAGGTGATTTTTCTAGTAAGTATTTTGGATTTTCAGGATCAATCGTCAAGGTATACGTACCAAACATATCCACTTTTTCTTTATCAGTATAGCTTTTAAGAATTTGCCTACGTAAATCTAATAACATCACTTTAGGTGATAATATCGCCCATAATAAGGCAATTAATAAGACATAACCGGAAGTATTTATATCACCGTAGTAAAAATAATAGAACGAGCCTATTAATCCCATAATACCTGGCACAATCCAGCGATTCTTTTTTATATTCTGCTGGATTTCTTCATTTCTCATGAATTGTAATTCATTAAAATGGATTAAGTCTTGTTCCCGAAATTCGTATTCTATTTCAAACATAATATTTTTATTTTTCTTGTTGGTATTTGATTAATTAGTGCATTTTAATTTTAATATATGCACTACGTCGAAATGCATTAGATAAAGTGAGCAGTGCCGTTCTGAAATAACCATGAATAGCCACTTGGTGCATTTTATATAAAGACAGATAAACCACTTTAGCAATAAAGCCACCAATACTGACTGTACCCATGAGATTACCCATTAAATTGCCTACGGTCGTATATTTGCCTAGGGATACTAAAGACCCATAGTCATAATACGTGAAGGGCTGTAATGCGCCGCCTTGTAAACGACTGCAAATGGATTTATATAGTGTTTCTGCCTGCTGATGTGCGGCTTGTGCTCGTGGCGGCACATTGCCTTTGTGACCTTGCCAAACACACGCCGCACAATCGCCCATTGCAAAAATATGATCGTCATTGGTTTTTAAGGTCGTATCAACTAACAGCTGATTGATATGATTAGTCTCTAATCCGTCTAAGTTTTTCATCCAATCGGCAGCTTTAATACCCGCCGCCCAGACTTTAATGTCCGCTTCAATAAACTCACCATCATGGGTGTGAATACCCTCAGGGGTCACTTCGACAACGCGCCGGCCTAATTTCAAATCAACGCCTAGCTTAACTAATTGCTGCTGCGTGGCAAGTGCCAATCTATCCGGTAAAGCAGGTAATAATTGCGTGGCTGCTTCAATAATCGTCAGTTTGACATTGCTTTGTTCATTTAAGCCATAAATTGCCAGTACATTTGTCACTTCATGTAATTGTGCGGATAATTCGACACCCGTTGCACCCGCACCAACAATGGCAATCGCGAGCGGTTTAACGGTTGTACTGTCTTTGCCGATGTATTTTTTTAGATAAGATTCAAACAATTGTTTTTGAAAATTAAAGGCTTGTGTGGTGGTATCTAAAAACAAACAATGTTCTGCAACGCCTTTAATGTTAAACGTGTTACTGACACTTCCCACTGACATGACTAAGGTGTCATACGCAAATGTTCGTCCAGGAATCAGCTCCTCGCCTTTGTCGTTGAAAGTTGGACTGACATAAATTTCTTTGCTTGGTCGATTCAAGCCCTCCATTTTGCCTAACCTAAATCGAAAATGACTCCGGTGTGCTTGGGCAAGATATTCAACTTGTTCTGATTCATCCAGCGTACCTGCGGCCACTTCATGCAGTAAAGGTTTCCAGATGTGCGTCGTGGTCGCATCAATTAAGGTGATTTCTGCTAAATTATTTTTGCCCAGTTTGCGCCCCAATCGGGTTGCGAGTTCCAATCCCGCTGCGCCTCCGCCAACAATCACAACTTGATGTTTTGTATTATTTATATTCGTCATTGCCCATGCCCCTTATGAATTATTTTTAGCTGCACCGGCATTATAACGAAACAAGGCTCTACTGACTGATTTTGCCTTAAATATTTGTTCTCGTTTTGTTGACATTGAAAAATACGGTTTAGATTAATAACGCGAAGGTAATCGACTGACACTTTGCAAATGCCATGCTTGCGTATCGTTGCTGGCTTCGAGAACAGATTCTGTCGCATCCTCTAAATCTGCAATAAAATCTAAGCCCGTTTGCGCTTCTATGGTGTCGATAGTGGTGACAAATTGCGTCAGCGGTTCTTTGCCAGTCACCGTTTGCGGTACTAAAAAAGCCAATGCTAACGGCTTTGCGACCGGAGTGCTTTCGGTCAGATAAATTTTATAAAACGCATCAGGAATTTCAACCAGCCAATCAGAATTTAAACGCTCAGTGCTGCCGGTAAAAACAGGGCCTGTAATCACCCACACTTTGCCAAATGTTTTGGCAAAGTAATTAATTTCAACCTCTTCTAAGCGTTGCCAAAGTTTTTGATTGAGATTAGGTTTTTGTGGGCTGATATTAGTCATTAAGAAGCTATCCGCCTGCCCTGATTTGCCATAAAGATGACTGATCGCATAATTTGGGGCAAGATGCCCTCGATCATAGCCACTGTTTTGATAGCTGTTATGGCTAACACGGTTAATACCGCGCCAATCGGTAGAAAATCGACTGGGACGTTTTAGCGATTGCGTGTTATCACTGACTGGCGATAGCCTGTATTCCACCCATAAGGGATTTCCGCGTAAATCTGAATAACCTAAAATAAAGCCATGATTGCGGAAAATACGAAACCAGCTAGTGACATGACGACTGGCTTGTGGCGCACCTTGATAAAGCAAGTTGGGGCGGGCGATTTTGAGTTCATACGCATAATCGCCCGCTCCTAGCATCAACAGTAATAAAAAGGGCTTAGGATGTCGCCACACTAAACGGCAAACGCCGAATAACAACTTAAGCCAAAAGGATCTGGCGCGTCTACCCATAATGTTTACGGTTTAGTGTTCTGCAATTAATCGCGTAACAACTCATTAATGCCGGTTTTACTGCGTGTTTTTTCATCCACTTGTTTAATAATAACCGCGCAATACAAACTGTAAGAGCCATCAGCCGAAGGTAAATTTCCTGAAACGACAACCGAGCCAGCGGGAATACGTCCAAAGCTGATTTCGCCAGTCATACGATTGAAAATTTTGGTGCTTTGACCGATGTACACACCCATTGAAATCACGCATCCGTCTTCAACGATAACGCCTTCGACAATTTCAGAACGCGCACCGATAAAGCAGTTGTCGCCAATGATGGTTGGGTTGGCTTGCAGGGGTTCAAGTACGCCCCCGATACCCACACCACCGGACAAATGCACATTCTTGCCAATTTGGGCGCACGAACCTACCGTAACCCAGGTATCAACCATCGTACCGCTATCAACATAAGCCCCAATATTGACATAAGACGGCATTAAAATTGCACCCGGGGCGATATAAGAGCCATGTCGTGCAACCGCGTTTGGCACGACTCTTACACCTGCTTTTGCAAAATCCTCATCGCTGTACTGTGCAAATTTACACTCTACTTTATCGTAATAACGGGTATTACCGCCGTCCATCATATGGTTTTCGTTGATACGAAATGAGAGTAATACGGCTTTTTTTAGCCATTGATGCGTCACCCAATCACCGTCGATTTTTTCAGCAACCCGTAAGCGACCTGCGTCTAAAAGCGCCAATGTTTCAGTGACCGCTGTACGCAGTTCTGCGGTCACGGTGGTCGGGTTAATATCAGCACGTTGTTCAAATGCCGTATTAATGATGTTTTCTAGTTGTGTCATATTTTTCTATACACTATAAAGGGTTAATGAAATTTTTAATCCGATGAGCGGATTTGATACATTCATCCAACGGTGCAACCAAGGCAATTCGGACGTAGCCTGCGCCCGGGTTGATGCCGTTAAATTCGCGGGATAAAAAACTGCCGGGGAGTACCGTCAGATGTTCATGAGCAAAAAGCTGCTGAGCAAATGTTAAATCTGACAGACCACTCAATGCGTCAGGAATTTTCAGCCAGACATAAAAACTGGCAGGCGGCTGTGTGATAGGGCAAACCTCCGCCAAAATCGAAATAAACGCCGCAAATTTTTCACGGTATAACTGTCTATTTTCGATGACATGATGCTCGTCTTGCCAAGCTTTGATACTGGCATGTTGAGTCGGTAATGGCATGGCGCAACCATGATAGGTACGATATTGAAAATACGCTTGCAAAATATTAGCATCACCGGCGACAAATCCGGAGCGCAAGCCGGGGGCGTTGGAACGTTTTGACAAGCTATGAAAAACCACACAACGCTTGAAGCTCGTATTGCCTAAGCGATAAGCCGTTTGTAATAGACCGGTTGGTGGTGAATTTTCGTTATCATACAATTCGCTATAACATTCATCAGACGCAATTATAAAATCATACTGCTCGGCTAACTGTAATAATTTGGCATAATCCGCATCGGACAATACCGCTCCGCTAGGATTGCCCGGCGAGCAAACATATAGCAACTGGCAACGCCGCCAAACCGCTTCGGGCACACTATCAAAGTCGGGTAAAAAGCCGGTCTCTTCAGTCGTATTTAAAAAATACGGCTCTGCTCCAGCCAATAAAGCCGCACCTTCGTAAATCTGATAAAACGGATTAGGCATCAGCACAAGCGGTTGTGCATCTGTCGTGTCAATCACGCATTGTGCAAACGAGAACAAGGCTTCACGCGTGCCATTAACGGGCAATAGTTGGCTATCTGGATTGATATCGTTGATTGGAATTTGAAAACGCTCTGCCAACCATTGAGCAATGGCCAATCTTAGCTCCAGTATGCCTTTGGTCGTTGGATAAACCCCTAAGCCTTGGGCGTGGGTTAATAGTGCCTCTTGGATAAAATGCGGGGTAGGATGCGTTGGCTCACCAATCGACAAGGTAATGGCGGTTTTATCGTGGGGTGGTTCTATGCCTTGCTTCAAGTGTGCAAGTTTCTCAAACGGATAAGGGTGTAAGCGAGAAATATTCGGGTTCATGCAAAATACGTCAGTGGATTTTGGGAAAGTCTACCGACCCATTAGGTTGATAGAGCGTACTAAAAGAATAGCGTTATTGACAATGCGGCTGTCTGCCTGCTGCCTGTGCTTGTCTAAACAGGCTTAAAGCTTTTGGCATGTGTTGCTCAAGTTCTTGAATGCGTGTTGCATGAGCAGGATGCGTCGACATAAATTCTGCCGGTTGCTGACCTTGTGAAGCGCGTTCCATTTTTTGCCACAACGCAATACTTTGCTCGGGATCAAACCCCGCCTTAGCCATTAAGTCTTCGCCAATCAAATCGGCCTCACTTTCTTGCGTACGACTAAATGGCATTAATACCCCATATTGTGCCCCTAAACCTAACAAGCCTAAGGTCGCTGGATTTTGACCGAGAGTCGTTTGTTTAAGAATGCCCATGCCTTGTTGCACGGCGAGTTGTTGAGATGCGCGTTCGTTGCTATGTCTAGCTAAAACATGCCCAACTTCATGACCAATAACAGCCGCTAATTGGTGCTGATTGCCGCCAACCAACTGTATCAATCCGCTGTACACGCCAATTTTATTGCCCGGCAATGCAAAGGCATTTAATGATTTGTCCTGAAAGACCACCACTTCCCAATGACCGCCGGTTTGTTGGGTGATGGCATTGGCAATGCAATGTGCCAGTTGGTTATATTGCGGATTACGGCTGATAGGCTTTTCATTTTTTAACGCACTAAATGCTTGTAAGCCCATTTGGTCAATTTGAGCTTCTGGCATCATAATCAGTTGATTACGACCTGTGGGGCTGGTTGCACACGCGGTGAGTAGCCCTACAAGAGTCAACAGCAAAATATTTTTTTTCATAGACACCATAACCCAAAAATGTAAAAAGTGCGGCATTCTAGCAGTTTTTCTTATTAGGATGAAAAGCGACATGTAAGTTATAGCGTTTTTAGATAGTCAACGTTACTGAGAGGATAACGGATTAATATGCATAGCCAATTTCAAGGTCGCTTCTAAATTACGTACGAAGCGCCGCGTGTCAAACAAAGGCGAGCTTTTGGCTGAACTGGCTAGGCGTTGTCGATAATTCGCTAATTCTTCGGGTTGTAAAGCCAGTTGTACCGCTTTGTTTTCATAAGCCAACCAATCGGCGGCGATTAATTCATTCAAACCCACTGCGTTTAATAGGCTACCAGCCATACGAGACGCAAACGTGCGCCCTGGACAGGTTAACACCGGCAATCCCGCCCATAACGCATCACTGGCTGTTGTGCCCGCATTATAGGGGCTGGTATCCAGTAGCAAATCGGCCACGCGATATCTGGCAAGGTATTCGGCAGGTGCAACACGTTCAGCAAAGACTAATCGGTTTGGATCAATGCCATGTTTATGCGCTTGGTCACTCAGATTTTGTTGTGCCCAAGGATTATCGGCAACTAACCATAACACGCTGTGTGGGACACGTTTGAGTATTCGCATCCAAACCGCAAAAACTTCAGGGGTGATTTTATAGCTGCCATTGAATGAGCAATAGACAAAACCATCAGCCGGTAACTGACAAACCTCACGCGAAGGTGTTGCGCCAATTTCTCGTTGACTGTCATTAGATTGATAAACTTCAGGCAAATACAAGGGTTTTTCCAGATAGAACAGCGCTAATTCTTCGGGAAATACAAACCGATCCACCAAAATGTAATCAATTTGTGGCATACCGCAAGAGCCCACAAATCCTAAATAAGAAATTTGGATGGGGGCAGGTTTATACGCCAAAATAGGATAGCGTGCGCCTGATGTCAGTCCCGTTAAATCAATTAAGATATCGATTTCATGTGCACGTATTAATTGCGCGGCTTCTTCATCGTTTAGTGTCTGAATAGGCAAGTGATGATCCATCGCGCTGATAACGCGCTTTCGCATACTGCCTCCATCATCAACACTAAAATCAATACCATAGATTTCAAATTGCTCACGATCGTGCAGCTCAAACAATTCGGCGGTCAAAATACTAACGGCATGCCAACGAAAATCACAGGACATGTAACCAATACGCAAGCGTTTGTGCTGATAGCCATCAATCGGACTTAATCTGGGTAAATCGGTTGGTAATTTTCGAGCAATCCAAGATTGCACGGCTCTGGCCTGCAAACCGGGATCATCGCTTAAGGCTAATAAACCCAATGGGCCAAAGCTATCGAGCAATTCTTGTTCCGACAACCCGGGCAGAGATTTAATAACCGGCCATTCGCATTGTTTTTGACGTAGATGAAAATAATGCTGGATGGCATCGGGTTGATGCGGATTGAGCTGTAAACTACGCTCTAATTTGTTTTCTGCTTGGGCATAAAATCTAGCATTCTCTAGTGATCGCCCCAAATGATTTAATAATAGTGTTTGTCCTTCAATGGGTTGTAATGCGGATTCCCAAATCGCCATAGCGGCTTCTGGTCTACCTTGGGCTTCTAATGCCAAGCCTAAATTGACCGCAGCTTGGTAAAAATCAGGGCGTAATTTTAACGAGCCTTGATACGCAACAATTGCGGCATCGTTTTGTCCCGCACTACGTAACAATACGCCCATGTTAAACAACGCGATATAGTGATGTTCGCTCTCAGATTCAGGAGTAGCTAACCATGATTGATAACACTGGATGGCCGCCTCAAGTTGACCGGTAAGGGACAACTCATTAGCTTGGGTCATAACATCAGATAAAGAAATTGAGTTCATTGGGCACGTCTACTTGAGTAAAAAAATAATAAGAGACTATCACAAGAAAGTCTTTATTAAGTAGGGGTTCATAAGTTTATTAACATTATAGATATCAGTGGGCTTAATTTTATTACTTCAAAGGAATTACCCCCCCACAAAAGTGAATTATGTCATCTTTTTAATACGTTAGTTTTGCCTAGCATTGCTAAAGCAACCGCCTCGGCCACCTTAATACCGTCTACAGCAGCGGAAAGAATCCCTCCCGCGTAACCTGCCCCCTCCCCGGCTGGAAAAAGTCCTATGGTATTAATGCTTTGGTAATTTTCGTTACGTTTAATACGAATAGGTGAAGACGTGCGCGTCTCAACGCCGGTTAACACCGCATCTGGCATAGCGAAGCCTTTGATTTTTTTATCGAAGATAGGTAAGGCTTCACGTATAGCGCAAATAGCATAATCTGGCAATGCCGTTGCTAAATCGCCTAACTGCACACCAGGCGTGTAAGACGGTAGCACACTGCCTAATGCCGTTGAAGGCTTCGCTTGTAAAAAATCCCCTACTAACTGACCTGGAGCATGATATGTTCCACCACCTAATTCAAAGGCATGGGCCTCCAAACGTCGTTGCAAATCAATACCTGCCAATGGATGTTCAGGGTAATCTTCCGGAGTAATACCCACAACAATGCCACTATTAGCATTTCGTTCATTGCGTGAATATTGACTCATGCCATTGGTTACTACATGACCCTCTTCGGATGTTGCCGCAACAACAGTCCCTCCTGGACACATACAAAAACTGTAAACCGAGCGATTATTCTGGCAATGGTGTACCAGCTTATAATCAGCTGCGCCAAGTTTGGGATGTCCGGCAAATGTCCCATAGCGACACCGATCAATCAATGATTGTGGATGTTCAATACGAAAACCGATTGAAAAGGATTTAGCTTCAATATAGACACCTCGCTCATAAAGCATTTTAAACGTATCTCTGGCACTATGACCTACCGCTAAAACAATATACGGACTATTAATGCTTTCTCCATTGGCAAGTGTTACACCTAACACGCGACCCTTTTCAATATGCAAGTCTTCTACCCGACTTTGGAAACGTATTTCCCCGCCAAGTTTTTCAATGGAAGCTCGCATATGCTCAACTACACTGACTAATCGGAACGTGCCAATATGAGGTTTACTCAGTCTTAGAATTTCTTCTGGCGCACCTGCTTTTACAAACTCCGTCAAGACTTTGCGTCCATAATGCTGAGGATCTTTAATTTGTGTGTATAACTTGCCATCTGAAAAAGTACCCGCTCCACCTTCGCCAAACTGGACATTAGATTCTGGATTTAAGAGCTGATTACGCCATAAGCCAAAGGTGTCTTTGGTACGCTCTCTGACTGATTTACCTCGCTCCAAAATCAACGGCTTAAACCCCATTTGTGCCAAAATTAAACCAGCAAATAATCCACATGGACCGGTGCCAATAACAATCGGGCGGGTGGTTAATGTTGCTGGAGCTTGAGCTACAAACTGATAAGTAATATCGGGAGTTTTAGAAATTGACAGATTGTTACTTAATCGCGCCCAAATAGCCTGTTCATTTTTTATGAGGACATCGATGGTATAAACCAAATAAATGTCATTTTTTTTACGTGCATCAACACCTTGTCGAAAAATACTGAAATCGATTAAGTCTTCTTCAATAATGTCTAAAAGTGAACAAATGGCTAATTTTATTTGGTTTTCTTCGTGATTTAAGGGGAGTTTTAGTTCAGTAATTCTTAACATATCGTTCCTAAGTCCGTTGTCGAATTAATTCAGTGAATTTGAATTGGGTTACTAGGACAAATAAATATCCTGATGTGTTATGTTTAATCTTAATAAAAAGTAATATTTCTTTAAAGTTTATTATTATTAGTATGAGGATAATATGTGGAAAAGCACTTATTTCATTGTATTTTTAAGACCTTAGTAACGAAATAGTAGCATGATTTAACTGTGTATAAGTTGTGACTAACAAATCATCTCTCAAAATCTTGTTTTTTATCCACAATGATTGTCACTCAATTAAGCTATCTATACACAGACTTATCCACAAGTATTAATGGCTATGGGTACGGGCTAATTAAGCGCTTTTTTTGTCTAAAAGAGGGCAAAAACTCGCAAGATAATAACTATTAATCTATTTTTTAAACTTATTATTATTAAGGCAAGCTTAGTCTGTGGAAAAATGCTTTTTCGATAATTTTTTTAATGAGTTATAAAAAAACAAGGCCGTTAATAAGTCTGTGTATAAGTCAAATGAAAAAAGCTTAACAAAAAATAAGTCATTTTTATCCACAACAATTTGTGCAGAAATGAGGCTGATATGCACAGACTTATCCACAGGTGTACCCGTAAACTTATCAAATTGGCATAACAAACCTATTTTTTTAAAGCATATAATTAATAGGGTTAACGTTAGGGGCAGGCAGACTCTTAAGCTAAATAAAAAATTAATGCGATAAGGTTCTGAGTAAATTGGAATAGTCTTCAGCTAGTTTATGATCAGATTGCTTTAAATCACCTATGCGCTTACAGGCGTTTATCACGGTGGTATGATCTCGCCCACCAAATGCAGCACCGATTTCAGGAAAGCTTTGTGAGGTGAGTTCTCTAGCCAGACACATGGCGATTTGCCTCGGACGTGTGATGGTTTGTTTTCGATTTTTTGCTGATAAATCGGCGATACGAATTTTGTAATAGTCAGCGACCGTTTTTTGAATATTGTCGATGTTGACTAATTTATCTTGTAGTGAAATTAAATCATGTAGGGCTTCTTTGGCGAATTCTGGTGTAATAGCGCGTCCTGTGAAACCGGCATTTGCAATAACGCGACGCAAAGCACCTTCCAGATCTCTAACATTGGATGGTATGCGTTTGGCAATAAAAAAAGCCACTTCTTGATCGAGATTGATATTAGCTAATTGGGCTTTTTTCATCAAAATAGCCGCTCTAGTTTCCATATCTGGGGGTTCAATAGACACCGGTAAACCACAACCAAAACGTGATTTTAAGCGCTCTTCGAGACCATCAATTTCTTTAGGATATTTATCACAGGTTAAAACAATTTGGTGTTTTTTTTCTATTAATGTATTGAATGTATGGAAGAATTCTTCTTGAGAACGATCTTTCCCAGCAAAAAACTGGATGTCATCAATCAGTAAAACATCAATTGCACGGTAAAATTGTTTAAAACTATCAATCGAATTTTGCTGTAAAGCTCTTACCATGTCTTGAACAAATTTCTCAGAATGAAGATAAATAATGTTTGCGGATGGACTTTTATGTAAAACAGCGTTGCCTATCGCGTGCATAAGATGCGTTTTACCTAAGCCTGAACTGCCATAAATTAACAATGGATTATAAGCTTTACCACTATTTTCAGAAACTTGCATAGAGGCGGCACGCGCTAACTGATTTGATTTACCCTCGACAAAATTATCAAAAGTAAACGCTTTGTTTAAAAAATTGGGGGTCGATTTTTTGGCTTCTGTCGGTTTTGCTCGGTTGGTAGGTAGCTGTGCATTGGTTTTTTTTGAACCAATTTCTAGCGTTAATGTGATTGCACCGTTTGAAAAATCACGGATGGTTTCTTCAATTTTGGCAAAATGATGTTGTTTAACCCAGTCGAGTACAAAACGGTTGGGCGCGAGTAAGACAAGATGCCCATCGTTTTCAACCGCCTGAAGTGGGCGTATCCAAGTACTGAAATCAGCGTTAGCGATTTCATTTTCAAGTTTTGCGAGGCAGTTATCCCAAATTGAGCTCATGAGTTTAAGTAAGATATTGATTTGTTGAGAAGCAGGAAGTTTGGTTTTAAGGTACTATACCGTAATAAAACATTACGCCACAGAATTGACAGGCTATGCGCTTTATTCTATCATCCAACGTCTTTTTTATCCGTTTTTGATAAACATCATCCCATTAGGTCTTAGTAACAATGAAAAGAACGTACCAACCCAGTAAAATTAAACGCGTCAGAACGCATGGTTTTCGCGCCAGAATGGCAACAGTCGGAGGACGTAGAGTGCTGAATTCTCGCAGAGCCAAAGGACGTTACAAGTTAGCCCTTTAAACAATTTAGTCGACTGCTGTGTGGCGAATCATAATTTTGGCTTTCCACCGCAGTACCGGTTAAAAAAACCTGCTGAGTTTAAAAAAGTTTTTGCTAAGCCGGTTAAGTCAAGCGATCAATATTTTACGTTGTTAGCTATAAAAAATGATTTGGGGCATCCGCGCTTGGGCTTGGCAATTGCTAAAAAAAATATAAAAAAAGCGGTACACAGAAATGTGATTAAACGAACCGTTCGGGAAAATTTTAGACAACAACAGCACTTAGGGAATATGGATATTGTTGTTTTAGCTCGCAGGGAAGCTGTTGATGCCTCGTTGGATCTATTAAGAAAGTCATTGGAAAAACACTGGCTCAAACTGGTAACACGATGCGCATCATACTCATAGCAATTATAAAGTTTTACAAATACTTTATTAGTCCCTTGCTTGGGTCTAATTGTCGTTTTTATCCAAGCTGTTCAACTTATTCCTTGGAAGCACTTCAGCGCCATGGTGCTATCGTCGGCTTCTATCTCACTCTCAGAAGACTATTGAAATGCCACCCTTTTCATGAAGGTGGCATTGATCCCGTTCCAGAAAAATTTGGTAATAAGAATGGATAATTTAAGATTTGTACTCATCGTCATTTTTGCAATGTTGGTTTTAATGCTTAGCCAAGCTTGGGAACAAGATTACGGTCTGAAGCCCGAAGTTGCGGCTACTGAAACACTTGATTCAGTACCGGCTAAACAAGATTTACCTTCTACATCCGCCGATTCTCAAGTAGCAGAATCTCATACCGAAACGGCTGCGCCAGTTTTAAATGTTGCGAACAGTAAAGCCATTAACGTAAAAACAGACGTTATCGAGCTTGAAATTGACCTTCAGGGGGGCACTATTCGTCGCCTTGATTTATTAGATTATCCCGTAGATCGCGATAATTCAGTGGTTAATCAATTACGTAGCTTAGTCGGCTTACCTACGGCAGAAAAAAATCATGCGCCAGTCAGGTTGTTTAACAACTCGCCTGAAAAATTATTTGCTGCACAAAGTGGACTTATTGCCGGTAATGGACTGGCAGCCCCCGATCATTACAGCGCTTTTCACAGTAATCAAGATGATTACAACTTAGCGGCCGGACAGGATACGTTGAACGTTCCCATTACTTGGACAGACAACCAAGGTTTTACGGTCACTAAAATTTATACATTTAGACGCGGAAGCTACGAAATAGCATTAACCCAAAACATCAATAATGCGTCAGGTAAAACGTGGTCAGGACGACAATACAGTCAGTTATTACGCGCCCCAGATACTGAAAATAAAGGTAATTTCTTAACAGGTGGGATGCGTGCTTATGATGGCGGCGTCATTTATACCGAGAAAGATAAGTATCAAAAGATTAGTTTTAGTGATATGGCAGACAAGAATCTGGATGTTTCAAGTCCCGGTGGTTGGGCGGCTATGATCCAGCATTATTTTGCTTCGGCGTGGATTCCACCGGCAGATCAAGACAATCATTTTTATACGAAAACCTTGCCAGACGGTCGTTTCGTTATTGGCTCTTACTCGCCGTTAGTGACGGTAGACAATGGGGCTAATACGCAATTAGTTGCTCGATTATTTGCCGGTCCTAAAATCCAACCGGTTATGGAAAAAATAGCCACGGGTTTAGAACTAACCGTTGATTACAGTGTATTGACCTTTATTGGCAAGCCCATTTACTGGCTGTTAAACCAGATTCACAACCTTGCGGGTAACTGGGGTATAGCCATTATCGGTGTCACCTTATGTATCAAATTATTATTTTTCCCATTATCACAAGCCAGTTTTAAGTCGATGGCTAAAATGCGTAAGATTCAACCGCGTTTGAAAGAGCTTCAAGAGCGCTTTAAAGATGACAGGCAGCGTTTTAATACTGAAATGATGGCTATGTATAAAAAGGAAAAAGTTAATCCACTAGGAGGGTGTTTGCCCGTCCTTGTACAAATCCCCGTCTTTATGTGTTTGTATTGGGTATTGAGTGAAACTGTTGAATTCCGTCAAGCGCCGTTTATTTTATGGATTCAAGATTTATCGGTGGAAGATCCTTTTTACATCTTGCCTCTGATTATGGGGGTAACGATGAAAATACAGCAAAGCTTAAATCCAGCACCTATTGACCCTATTCAGGCAAAAATCATGCGGATGTTTCCCGTTGTATTTACCGTATTCTTTTTGTTTTTCCCAGCAGGTCTGGTGTTATATTGGGTTATCAATAATACGTTGTCGATTATTCAGCAGTGGTATATCACCAAATCCATTGCTGAAGCGCATTAACGTATTACCTCATGCTGGATAGTATTGACACTATTGCAGCGATTGCCACACCACCTGGTAATGGTGGTGTTGGCATTATCCGTATTTCTGGATCATTAGTTGCTGATCTAGCTAAACGCCTACTGTCCAAAATGCCTGTTCCTCGGGTGGCCACCTATTCAGCCTTTCTTGATACCGATGCGTCCGTATTGGATTCTGGTATCGTCTTATATTTTCCAGCCCCTGCATCTTATACCGGCGAAGATGTCCTAGAATTACACGGACATGGCGGATCTGTTGTCCTGCATATGCTATTGCGTCGGATTTTATCGTTAGGGGTTAGATTAGCCGAGCCAGGCGAATTTACCAAACGCGCCTTTTTAAATGATAAATTGGATTTAGCTCAAGCAGAAGCTGTTGCAGATTTAATCGAAAGTAGTACTGAACAATCGGCTCGTTCTGCACAAAAATCGATGCAAGGTGTTTTTTCAAAGCAAGTTAACAGCTTAATTGACGAATTGATTGAACTGCGGACTTATGTTGAAGCCGCTATTGATTTTGTCGATGAAGAAATCGATTTTTTAACCGATGGTATTGTTCAAAAGCGAATAGAGAACTTATTAGAGCGGATTGAAAAAATACAGCAAACCGCTCAACAAGGTCGCTTGTTACGTGATGGGATGACATTAGTTATTGCGGGTAAGCCAAATGCAGGTAAGTCGAGCTTACTTAATGTGTTAGCTGGACATGATGCGGCAATTGTTACCGATGAAGCGGGTACAACAAGAGATATCATCAGAGAGCGCGTACAACTTGACGGAATGCCTTTACACATTATTGATACAGCAGGATTAAGAGAAAGTGACAATCCGGTTGAGCAAGAAGGTATTCGTCGTGCCAAAAATGAGATCAACAGAGCCGATAAAGTTCTGTTACTCATGGATAGTAGAGAAGCAGAACCTATCGAGCTATTAGAAACACTGCCTTCTCAGCTTGATGTGATCTATCTTTATAATAAAATTGATTTGTTAGATTTATCACCATCTATTGTCCAAACAGACTTAAAAACACAAATTTGGTTATCGGTAAAAACCGGCGCAGGCATCCCTTTATTAATAAACCATCTCAAACAGAGTGTTGGTTATAACGATGCGACAGAATCTGTTTTTATTGCTCGGACACGGCATCTTGAGGCACTTGACAAAGCCTATGAATTGACAAAATCCGCATTAGCACAATTACAATTTCAGCAAGCAGGCGAGTTGGTCGCAGAGGATTTACGTCAAGCGCAACAGAGTCTTTGTGAAATCACCGGAGAATTTCACTCAGATGATTTACTTGGAAAAATATTTTCAAGTTTCTGCATAGGAAAGTGAATAGGTAAAACAAGGGCAAACAACAAACTAACAAAGTCAAAAATAAGGGGGTGTAGCGATACAGCTCCTTTTTTATTATCCTATTTTTACCCCTATATTACCCCTAGGGCGTTTCTAGGGGTAATATAGGGGTAAAAACGGTTAAACGCCAAAGGCGATAAGCAAACGATACGGTTAGTTTATTGGTATGGCAGCCGCACCAATGCGGACGGTAAGCTGATCCATGATAGGAAACGCGAACAACTTTCACAATACTTGTACGCCGCTC